>NZ_JAJFAU010000011.1:5727-56221 GCF_022614595.1 Streptomyces sp. CNQ085 | reverse complement strand
GGCTTCTGTGCCACCGTGGCCGCGGTGACGGGCGTGGGGCGGCCTACGCGGGAGGAATCACTGCTCATGTGGACTGGGCTCCTGTGGAGGGCGATGGGCTTCGAATACGCTCTTCGAACGCTTTCCCGAAGGGACCGACGACGGCATCACCGAACTCCGCGGGGAGGGGGTCGGCCGTATGACTACAGGCCCTCACCGCGGCAGCTAAGGAGAAGCAGCCCAAAACGCATGATGCGAGTCAGCGTAACCGAGGCGGACGGTGCGTGGCGGCGCGTATCAGTATGCGAGAACTCACATGAATGAGCACAGGGACCGGGGACCGGGGCCCGCTCGTGAAAGCCGTGCCCCGGAAGCGGCGCCCTAGAAACCGAGCCTGCGCAGCTGCTTGGGGTCGCGCTGCCAGTCCTTGGCGACCTTGACGTGCAGGTCGAGGTAGACGGGAGTGCCCAGCAGCGCCTCGATCTGCTTGCGGGACTTGGTACCGACCTCCTTGAGCCGGCTGCCCTTGGGGCCGATGACGATGCCCTTCTGGCTGGGGCGCTCGATGAAGACGTTGGCGTGGACGTCCAGCAGCGGCCGGTCCGCCGGGCGTCCCTCGCGCGGCGTCATCTCCTCCACCACCACGGCGATGGAGTGCGGCAGCTCGTCGCGCACCCCCTCCAGCGCCGCCTCGCGGATCAGCTCGGCGACCATGACCTGCTCGGGCTCGTCGGTGAGGTCGCCGTCCGGGTAGAGCTGCGGGCCCTCGGGCAGGAGGGGCACGAGCAGGTCGGCCAGCAGGCCCACCTGGTCGCCCGCGGTGGCGGAGACCGGAACGATCTCGGCCCACTCGATGCCCAGCTCCTTGCCGAGCCGGTCGACGGCCACGAGCTGCTCGGCCAGCGCTTTGGAGTCCACCAGGTCGGTCTTGGTGACGATCGCGACCTTCGGGGTGCGCTTCAGGGCCGCCAGCTCTCCCGCGATGAAGCGGTCGCCGGGGCCGATCCTCTGGTCGGCCGGCAGGCAGAAGCCGATCACGTCGACCTCGGCCCAGGTGGTGCGCACCACGTCGTTGAGACGCTCGCCGAGCAGGGTGCGCGGCTTGTGCAGACCGGGGGTGTCCACCAGGACGAGCTGCGCGTCGGGGCGGTGGACGATGCCGCGCACGGTGTGGCGGGTGGTCTGCGGGCGGTTGGAGGTGATCGCGACCTTCGTTCCCACCAGGGCGTTGGTGAGGGTCGACTTGCCCGCGTTGGGGCGGCCGACGAAGCAGGCGAAGCCCGCGCGGTGCGGCGCGGGTTCCGCCTGCTGCTCGGATCGGGGGGAGGGGGAACGGTCGCTCATGGTGGCCATTCTCCCCGATCCGCAGGGCGCCTCCGTACCGGCCGGCGCGCTCTCCCCCCCCGCCCGGCGGTTTCAGCCCGCGGTGACGGTGGAGCGGACCGCGCCGTCGGGGCCGGCCAGCAGCACCGGGGTGGCCGGACCGCCCAGGTCGTGGACGGCGGCGAGGTCCGCGGAGGGCACGGCGGGCGCCTCGGAGACCACGGCCGCGGCCTCCAGGGACTTGGCCCCGGAGGCCACCGCCATCGCGACGGCCGTCCGCAGCGCGCTCAGCCGGAGCGACTTCAGGGCGACGGTTCCGGCCACGTACGTGCGCCCGGTCTCGTCGCGTACGGCCGCACCCTCGGGCACGGCGTTGCGGGCCCGCGCGCTGCGCGCGAGGGTGACGATCTTGCGGTCTTCGGGATCCAGATCGGCGGCTTCGCTCATGCGGGTGAGCATATGTGCTCACCCGCGCCGAGGGGCGGCCCAGGCCGGGAACGCGTGGATTGCGCCCTCGCCTCCCTCCGGCCGCCTCCTCCCGCGGGCTCCGGCCGTCAGCCACCGGTCCCGGCCGCCTCGTCCTCCGGCTCCGGCGCGGGGACGCGGACCGGCTCGACCAGGACCGTGACGATGCGGTTGCGGCGGCCCGCCGGGGACTCGGCGGTCAGCCGCAGGCCGCGCGGCGCCGGATCGCCCTGGCGGTCCGCGTGGTGGCCGCCGCGGTGCTCCCCGCGCCCCTCGGACACCTCCACCGTCGCCGTGGCACCCGCGATGGGGACGCGGCCCAGGAGCTTGGCCAGCAGTCCGCCGACCGTCTCCACGTCCTCGTCCTCCAGGTCCAGGCCGTACAGCTCACCCAGGTCGCCCAGGTCCAGGCGGGCGGTGACCCGGTGGCGGCCGTCGCCCAGGTCCTCGACGGGCGGCAGCTCCCGGTCGTACTCGTCGGTGATCTCGCCGACGATCTCCTCCAGGATGTCCTCGATGGTGACGATCCCGGCGGTGCCGCCGTACTCGTCGATCACGACGGCGACGTGGGTGCGGTCCTTCTGCATCTCGCGCAGCAGGTCGCCGGCGTTCTTGGTGTCGGGGACGAAGGCCGCCGGACGCATGGCCGTGGAGATCAGGTCGTTCTCGGTGTCGCGGTTGATGTGGACCTTGCGGGAGAGGTCCTTGAGGTAGACGATGCCGATGACGTCGTCCTCGTTCTCGCCGGTCACCGGGATGCGGGAGAAGCCCGAGCGCAGGGCCAGGGTGAGCGCCTGGCGGATGGTCTTGAACCGCTCGATGGAGACCAGCTCGGTGCGCGGCACCATCACCTCGCGCACCAGGGTGTCGCCCAGCTCGAAGACGGAGTGCACCATACGGCGCTCCTCGTCCTCGATCAGCGCCTCCCGCCCGGCCAGGTCGACCATGGCCCGCAGTTCGGCCTCGGTGGCGAACGGGCCCTTGCGGAAGCCCTTGCCCGGGGTCAGGGCGTTGCCCAGGAGGATCAGCAGCTGCGGCAGCGGACCGAGCACACGTGCCAGCGGCAGCAGCACGTACGCGGCGGCCGTGGCGGTGTTCAGCGGGTGCTGGCGGCCGATGGTGCGCGGCGAGACGCCGACGGCGACGTAGGAGACGAGCACCATCACGCCGCCGGCCGCCGACAGCGCCTGCCAGGTGACCTCGAAGGTGTGCAGGAAGCCGTAGGTGACCAGGACTCCGGCCGACATCTCGGCGGTCACCCGCAGCAGCAGGGCGAGGTTGAGGTACCGGGTGGGGTCGGCCGCGACGGCGGCCAGCTTGCCCCCGCCGCGCCGCCCGGAGCGTACGGCCTCCTCCGCGCGGTAGCTGGTGGTGCTGGCCAGGCCGGCCTCGGCACAGGCGGCCAGCCAGGCGAGACCGACCAGCAGGACCGCCGCGGCGATCAGCGGGGCGCTCATGCCGTCGTCGGGGCCGGGGAGGGCCCTTCCAGGCCGCGCTCGGCGCGCCAGCCGTCGACGATCGCCGCCTGGAGGCCGAACATCTCGGTCCGCTCACCGGGCGTCTCATGGTCGTAGCCGAGCAGGTGGAGCATCCCGTGGACGGTGAGCATCTGCAGCTCCTCGTCCATGGAGTGCTTCGTCGGGGCGTCGGCGCCCTGCTTCTCGGCGACGTCGGGGCAGAGCACGATGTCGCCGAGAAGGCCCTGCGGGGGCTCGTCCTCGTCCTTGGAAGGCGGGCGCAGCTCGTCCATGGGGAAGGACATCACGTCGGTCGGGCCGGGGAGGTCCATCCACTGCTTGTGGAGCTGCTCCATGGCGTCGGTGTCGACGGCGATCACCGACAGCTCCGACAGCGGGTGGATGCGCATCCGGGCGAGGGCGTAGCGGGCGATACCGAGGATCGCCCGCTCGTCGATCTCGCGGCCGGACTCGTTGTTGACGTCGATCGACATGTGGATGGCGGTTGCTTTCCGTTACTTTCGGTCACTGCCGTCGGTGGTTCCGTGGCTGTCGTCGTAGCGCTGGTAGGCGTCGACGATACGGCCGACCAGCTTGTGCCGCACGACGTCGGTGCTGGTGAGCCGCGAGAAGTGGACGTCCTCCACGCCCTCGAGGATCCCCTGTACCTGGCGCAGGCCGCTTCTGGTGCCGCCGGGCAGGTCGACCTGGGTGACATCGCCGGTGATCACGATCTTGGAGTCGAAGCCGAGCCGGGTGAGGAACATCTTCATCTGCTCGGGATTGGTGTTCTGAGCCTCGTCCAGGATGATGAAGGCGTCGTTGAGCGTACGGCCGCGCATGTACGCCAGCGGCGCGACCTCGATCGTCCCGGCGGCCATCAGGCGCGGGATGGAGTCGGGGTCGAGCATATCGTGCAGCGCGTCGTACAGCGGCCGCAGGTACGGGTCGATCTTCTCGTAGAGCGTGCCGGGCAGGAAGCCCAGCCGCTCCCCCGCCTCGACGGCGGGCCGGGTCAGGATGATGCGGGTGACCTGCTTGGACTGCAGGGCCTGCACCGCCTTGGCCATGGCGAGGTAGGTCTTGCCGGTGCCCGCCGGGCCGATGCCGAAGACGACGGTGTGCTTGTCGATCGCGTCCACGTAGCGCTTCTGGTTGAGCGTCTTGGGGCGGATCGTACGGCCGCGGTTGGACAGGATGTTCTGCGTCAGCACCTCGGCCGGTGTCTCGGCGCCGCCGTCCTCCGCGTCGCGGAGCATGGCGACCGATCGTTCCACCGCGTCCTCGGTCAGCGGCTGGCCGGTGCGCAGCACCAGCATCATCTCGTCGAACAACCGCTGGACGAGTTCGACCTCCGCCGCCTCGCCGGTCGCGGTGATCTCGTTCCCGCGAACGTGGATGTCCGTCGACGGGAAGGCTTTCTCGATCACACGGAGGAGGGAGTCGCCGGAACCCAGCACCGTCACCATCGGGTGCTTGGCCGGGACGGTGAAACGGGCACTCGCTTGGGTGGACCGTGCCTGGTCCGTCTGTGTCTGAGTCATGGGCCGGCTCTGTGGCCTGCGCGTCCCTCTCTGTCGCTGCTGTGCCGCCGGTCTGTCTCCGCCGCGCGCCTGGACTTCCAGGGTACGACGTGACGCTGACAGGTCAGTAGCGATTTGTATGCCCGGACCGCGGCCCGGTCCGGCGCCCCGGCGCCACGGGAGACCCGGGGCGGGCTTCCGCCGGCCCGGGGCGGGTCACGGCCGGCGGAAGCCGATGGTCGGTACCGCGCGGCGCAGCGGCCACGGCCGGGCGCAGCCGGGCAGCAGGGCGTCCAGGAAGCCGTAACGGCTCAGGGCGGCCGGATCCTGCTCGTCGAAGTCGCGCACACGCTGCCACCAGGCGGCGATCTCGACCCATCCCGGCGCGGACAGCGAGCCGCCGAACTCCTGCACCGACAGGGCGGCGGTCAGCCCGGCGAAGGCCAGCCTGTCGGCCAGCGGCCAGTCGGCCAGGGTGCCGGCGACGAAACCGGCCACGAACACGTCCCCGGCTCCGGTGGGGTCCAGCGCCTCCACCGAGATGGCGGGCACCTCGGCCGTCTCACCCGTGGCGCCGTCCACCGCGACGGCGCCCTCGGACCCCATGGTCACCACGGCCAGCGGCACCTTCTCGGCGAGGCGGCGGGCGGCGGCGCGGGGGCAGTCGGTGCGGGTGTAGCCCATCGCCTCCCCGGCGTTGGGCAGGAACGCCTCGCAGTGCTCCAGGTCGGCGAGGTCGTCCGGGTCCCAGCGGCCGGTCTCGTCCCAGCCGATGTCGGCGAAGACCCGGCTGCCGGACCGGGCCGCCCGGGCGATCCACTCCTGGCGCCTGCCGGGCCGGAGGGAGGCGACACAGGCGCGGGCGGCGGGCGGGTCGCCGGGGACGGGCTCCTCGGGCCGGGGGGCCTCGTGCCCGTGGGAGACCATCGTCCGCTCGCCCTCGTAGGCCATCGAGACGGTGACCGGCGAGTGCCAGCCGGGCGCGGTGCGTGACCGTGACAGGTCGATGCCCTCGCCCTTCTCCAGCGCCTCCCAGCAGTACTCGCCGTACATGTCGTCGCCGAAAGCGGCGGCGAGTGAGGTGTGCAGGCCGAGCCGGGCCAGGGCGGTGGCCATGTTGGCGACGCCGCCGGGACTCGACCCCATGCCCCGCGCCCAGGACTCGGTGCCGCGCACCGGTGCCGAGTCCAGACCGGTGAAGATGATGTCCAGGAAGACCGTCCCGGTCAGATAGACATCGCAGAGCGGGTCGTCGGGGGTGCGGAGTGAGGCGAGCGGGTCGAGCATGCGGCCAGTGTGCACGATCGGCGCGGAAAGCCGGCGGCGGTTTGCGAACGGCTCACCAGCACGGTAAGGAGGGGGCCTCCCGGCACGGGTCGGGACGGGCCGGTGCGGCGCGGGGAGAGTACGGGCGGCGGCGGTCAGCGCCGCCGGGGCAGCGGCACCCGCATCAGGTCCTCGGCCACGGTCAGCTCCCCGGCGAACCCCGCCTCCCTGGCCTGGACGGCGAACCGGGCCGGGTCGTCGTAGCGCTGCGAGAAGTGCGTGAGCACCAGGTGCCGCACCCCCGCCCGCGCCGCGACGGAGGCCGCCTGGCCCGCGGTGAGATGGCCGTACTCCCGCGCCAGGGCCTCCTCGTCGTCGAGGAAGGTCGCCTCGATGACCAGCATGTCGCAGCCCTCGGCCAGCGCGTGCACGCCGTCGCACAGCCGGGTGTCCATCACGAAGGCGAAGCGCTGGCCGGGGCGGGTCTCGCTCACCTCGTCCAGGGAGACCCCGCGCAGTTCCCCCTCGCGCCGGATGCGGCCGACGTCCGGGCCCGAGATGCCGCGGGCGGCGAGCCGCTCGGGCAGCATCCGGCGTCCGTCGGGCTCGACCAGGCGGTAGCCGTAGGACTCCACCGGATGGGACAGGCGCCGCGCCTGGAGCGTGTACGCGGCGGTGGCGGCCACCGTGCCGTCGGCGCCGACCGGCTCCTCGCGCAGTTCGGCCGTCTCGCGGTAGGCGGTGGCGTACCGCAGGCGGTCGAAGAAACGCTGCCCGCTCGCCGGGTAGTGCGCCGTGACCGGGTGCGGGACCCGGTCGAGGTTGATGCGCTGGATGACCCCGGCCAGGCCCAGGCTGTGGTCGCCGTGGAAGTGGGTGACGCACAGCCGGGTGAGGTCGTGGGCGGCCACGCCCGCGCGGAGCATCTGGCGCTGGGTGCCCTCGCCGGGGTCGAACAGCAGCGCCTCACCATCCCAGCGCAGAACGTAGCCGTTGTGGTTGCGCCGACGGGTGGGCACCTGGCTGGCCGTGCCCAGCACGACCAGTTCACGTACGGACAACGGACTTATCCGGGGGGCCAGTTCAGGCCGCGTCCGCCCAGGACGTGGGCGTGCGCGTGCCAGACGGTCTGCCCGGCGCCCGCACCGGTGTTGAACACGATCCGGTAGCCGACGGTGGCGCCCCCGGGCGGGGCGATGTTCTCCTGCGCGGCGACCTCGCCCGCCGCGCGCAGCACGTCGGCGGCCAGCTGCGGGGCGGCGGCGGCCAGCGCGGCGGCGTCGGAGTGGTGCTCCTTGGGGATCACCAGCACATGGGTGGGCGCCTGCGGGTTGATGTCCCGGAAGGCGAGCGTGGTGTCGGTCTCCTGGACGATCGTCGCCGGGACGTCCCCCGCCACGATCTTGCAGAACAGGCAGTCCGCCTGCGGTTCCTCCGCCACGGTGGCGCCTCCCGCTGTGAGGTGGGTCGATCGGTGGTCACGCAGCGCCGATCGTACCCCGGCCGCGACACGGGTGATCAGGACCAGCGGCCGGTACGTCCCAGCAGCAGCGCCGCCGCCGCCGTACCCGCCGTGGAGGTGCGCAGCACGCTCGGGCCCAGCCGGTACGGGCGCGCGCCGGCCCGCTCGAACGCCTCCAGCTCCTCGGGGGCGACCCCGCCCTCCGGACCGACGACGAGTACCAGCTCGCCCCCGGCCGGCAGCCCGGCGGTCGCCAGCGGGAGCGAGCCCTCCTCGTGGAGGACCGCGGCGAAGGCGGCGGACGACAGCAGCGGGAGCAGTTGCCGGGTGCCGGCCGGGTCGGCGACCTCCGGGAAGCGCAGCCTGCGCGACTGCTTGCCGGCCTCGCGCGCGGTGGAACGCCACTTGCGCAGCGCCTTCTGCCCGCGCTCGCCCCGCCACCGCGTGACGCAGCGCGACGCGGACCAGGGCACGATCGCGTCCACGCCCGTCTCCGTCATCGTCTCCACGGCCAGCTCGCCGCGGTCGCCCTTGGGCAGGGCCTGGACGACGGTGATCCGCGGGTACGGCTCCGGCTCGGTGCGCACCTCGGTGACGGCGACCTCCAGGCGGTCCTTCCCCCCGACGGCCGTGACGGTGCCGAAGGCCCCGGTGCCCGCCCCGTCGGTGAGGACGACCCCCTCGCCCGCGCGCAGCCGCCGTACCGCGACGGCGTGCCTGCCCTCGGGTCCCTCCAGCACCAGCACGGCGCCGGGGACGGCACCGGCCAGGAGGGCGCTCTCGGCCAGGAAGACGGGGGCGGTCACGCGGACCGCCGGGCGGGGCGCTCCGGCCGGGCGGCCGGGGTGATCAGCTCGGTGGGCATGGCGGCATCCTGCCATGCCCACCGGAGGCCGGCCGTCCTGCCCCACGACCGCCTCAACGCCCGTTGAACGCGTCCTTCAGCCGCGAGAACAGCCCCTGCTGCCCCGGCTGGAACTGGCCCGTGGGCCGCTCCTCGCCGCGCAGCTTGGCCAGACGGCGCAGCAGCTCCTCCTGCTCCGGGTCCAGCTTGTTCGGCGTCTGGACCTCCACGTGGACGACCAGGTCGCCGCGGCCGCCGCCGCGCAGGTGCGTCACACCGCGCTGGTGGAGCGGGACGGACTGGCCGGACTGGGTGCCGGGCCGGATGTCGACCTCGTCCATGCCGTCCAGCGTCTTCAGCGGGACCTTGGTACCCAGCGCCGCCGCCGTCATGGGGATGGTGACCGTACAGTGCAGATCGTCGCCGCGCCGCTGGAAGACCGGGTGCGGCGCCTCGTGGATCTCGACGTACAGGTCGCCCGCCGGACCGCCGCCCGGGCCGACCTCGCCCTCGCCGGCGAGCTGGATGCGGGTGCCGTCGTCGACGCCGGCCGGGATCTTCACCGTCAGGTTGCGCCGCGAGCGCACCCGGCCGTCGCCCGCGCACTCCGGGCAGGGGGTGGGCACGACCGTGCCGAAGCCCTGGCACTGGGGGCAGGGGCGCGAGGTCATGACCTGGCCCAGGAAGGACCGGGTGACCTGCGAGACCTCTCCGCGTCCGCGGCACATGTCGCACGTCTGCGCGGAGGTGCCCGGGGCCGCCCCCTCACCGCTGCACGTGGTGCAGACGACCGCCGTGTCCACCTGGATGTCCTTGGTGGTGCCGAAGGCCGCCTCGTCCAGCTCGATGTCGAGCCGGATCATGGCGTCCTGGCCGCGCCGGGTGCGGGACCTCGGCCCGCGCTGGGAGGCGGAGCCGAAGAAGGCGTCCATGATGTCGGAGAAGTTGTTGAAGCCCCCGCCGAACCCGCCGCCCCGGCCCGCGCCGCCGGCGGGATCGCCGCCGAGGTCGTACATCTGCTTCTTCTGCGGGTCGGAGAGCACCTCGTAGGCGGTGTTGATCTCCTTGAACCGCTCCTGCGTCTTCGGATCCGGGTTGACGTCAGGGTGCAGTTCGCGCGCGAGCCTGCGGAAGGCCTTCTTGATCTCGTCCTGTGAGGCATCGCGCTGCACGCCCAGGACCGCGTAGTAGTCGGTTGCCACTTACGACTCCGCGAGAATCTGTCCGACGTAACGTGCCACTGCGCGTACCGCTCCCATCGTTCCGGGGTAGTCCATGCGGGTCGGCCCGACCACACCGAGCTTGGCGACCGCCTCGTCTCCCGAACCGTAACCGACCGAGACGACCGACGTGGAGGTCAGTCCCTCGTGAACGTTCTCATGGCCGATTCGCACCGTCATGCCCGGGTCCTTCGCCTCGCCCAGCAGCTTGAGCAGGACGACCTGCTCCTCCAGAGCTTCCAGCACCGGCCGGATGGTCAGCGGGAAGTCGTGCACGAAGCGGGTGAGATTGGCGGTGCCGCCGATCATCAGCCGCTCCTCGGTCTCCTCCACCAGTGTCTCCAGGAGGGTGGCGAGCACCGTCGAGACCGTGCCGCGGTCCTCGGAGTCGAAGGACTCCGGCAGGTCCTGCACCAGCCCGGGCACCTCGGAGAAGCGCTCGCCGACGACCCGGCTGTTGAGCCGGGCGCGCAGATCGGCCAGGGACGACTCGGAGACGGGCGCCGGGCAGTCCACCAACCGCTGCTCGACCCGCCCGGTGTCCGTGATCAGTACGAGCATCAGACGCGCGGGGGCCAGGAGCAGCAGTTCGACGTGGCGGACGGTCGAGCGGGTCAGCGAGGGGTACTGGACGACGGCGACCTGCCTGGTGAGCTGGGCCAGCAGCCGCACGGTGCGGCTGACGACGTCGTCGAGGTCGACGGCGTCCTCCAGGAAGTTCTGGATCGCCCGGCGCTCCGGCTTGGACAGCGGCTTGACGCCCGCCAGCCTGTCGACGAACAGACGGTAGCCCTTGTCGGTGGGCACTCGGCCGGCGCTGGTGTGGGGCTGGGCGATGTACCCCTCGTCCTCCAGGGCCGCCATGTCGTTGCGCACGGTGGCCGGGGAGACCTGGAGGTTGTGCCGCTCGGTCAGCGCCTTGGAACCCACCGGCTCCTGCGTGCCCACGTAGTCCTGGACGATGGCGCGCAGGACTTCGAGTCTGCGTTCACTGGGCATCTGGGCGCACCTCCCGTCCGGCCGTCTCGTCCGTTCCTCACCCCTGGCACTCTCAACCGGTGAGTGCCAGTCACCCTGTGCCAGTGTACGGCCGGTGACCACGGCCAGGGCAAGGGCGGGCGCCGACCGGAAGGGCGATCCGCACCACATCCCGGCGGGCACCGCCCGCGTGATGGCACTAGCGTCGCGGTGTGGAGACCGATTGGGAAGAGCTGTCACCCGGAGTCGTACGCCGCCGCATGCCCGGCTGGGACGAGACGGTCGGGGCCGTCGCGGGCGGGACCGGGATACTGGTGGTCGACACGGGCGCGACGCTGGGTGACGGCGCGCGCGTCCGGCGGTACCTGCACGATCGCTTCGGGCTGCCGGTGACCCACGTGGCGCTGACCCATCCGCACTTCGACCACGTCCTGGGCGCCTCGGCCTTCGCCGGGGTGGAGGTCTACGGGGCGGTGGGGATCGAGGACCTGCTGGTCCACTCGAAGGACGAGTTGCGCCAGGACGCCGTGCGGCACGGCGCGGACCCGCGGGAGGCGGCCGAGGCTGTCGACGTACTCGTCCACCCGCACCACCGGGTGGCCGGCGAGCTGACCGTCCGGCTGGGCGGCCGGGAGGCGCTCCTGGCCAATGTCGGCCCGGCGCACACCGCCCACGACCTGGCCGTCGTGGTCCCCGGCCTGCCGGGCGGGCCGGACGTGGTCTTCTGCGGTGACCTGGTGGAGGAGTCCGGCGAGCCGCAGGCGGGCCCGGACTCCCACCCCGTCCACTGGCCGGCCGCGCTGGACCGGCTGCTCGCCCTGGGCGGCGAGGACGCGCGGTACGTACCGGGCCACGGGGCGGTGGTGGACGCCGCCTTCGTCCGCGCCCAGCGCGACGCGCTGGCGGAACGCTTCGGCACGGTGTGACGGACGCCGCGGCGGGTTCCGCGGAGGGACCCGTCTCAGGTTTCACGGTGGGGATCACGTAACACAATGACCGCATGCGCAGCAGACGGTACGGCCCCGACCTGACCCCTCCGTGGAAGCGGACCTCCGGCAACCACGGGCCCGCGCCCGAGGTGCCCGTCGAGCCGGATCTGGTGGTGGAGGAGGTCACGACCGGCTTCTGCGGGGCGGTGGTGCGCTGTGAGAGGACGGCGCAGGGTTTCACCGTCACGCTGGAGGACCGCTTCGGCAAGTGCCGGGTCTTCCCGATGGAGCCGCGCGGCTTCCTGCTGGAGGGCAGGGCCGTCACCCTCGTCCGGCCGCGGGCGGTGGCCCCGCCCGCTCCGGTGGCGCCCCGGCGCACGGCCTCGGGGTCGGTGGCGGTGCCGGGCGCCCGCGCGCGGGTGGCGCGGGCGGGGCGCATCTACGTCGAGGGGCGCCACGACGCGGAGCTGGTGGAGAAGGTCTGGGGCGACGACCTGCGGGTCGAGGGCGTGGTCGTGGAGTACCTGGAGGGCGTGGACGACCTGACGGCGGTCGTGGAGGCCTTCGGCCCCACTCCCGAAGCCCGGCTGGGGGTGCTGGTGGACCATCTGGTGCCCGGTTCCAAGGAGTCCCGGATCGCCGCCGAGGTCACCGGTGAGAACGTGCTGGTCGTCGGCCACCCGTACATCGACGTCTGGGAGGCGGTGAAGCCGTCCGCGCTGGGTATCGGCGCCTGGCCCCGGGTGCCGCGCGGCCGGGACTGGAAGACGGGGGTGTGCCGGGCGCTGGGCTGGCCGGAGAACACCGGCGCGGCGTGGAAGCGGATCCTGGGGAGCGTACGCGACTACACGGATCTGGAGCCGGGGCTGCTCGGCCCGGTCGAGCGGCTGATCGACCACGTCACGGTGGGCGGGCCGGCGGGCGGACCGGTCGGTCCCTGAGCCTTCGGGGCGGGGACCGGTCCGGGCCGGGTGCGGGACAATGGTCCCCATGCCTTCCGCACCGCCCGACGGCGAGCCCGTCCCCGCCGACGGTTCCCTGCCCGCGCACGCCCTGGCCGGCGCGGCGCGGCGCCCCCTCGGCTTCTACCTGCACGTGCCCTACTGCGCGACGCGCTGCGGCTACTGCGACTTCAACACCTACACCGCGAGCGAGCTGCGCGGCTCCGGCGGCGCGCTCGCCTCGCGGGACAACTACGCGGGGACGCTGGCCGAGGAGGTGCGGCTGGCGCGCAAGGTCCTCGGCGACGACCCCCGGCCGGTGGAAACGGTCTTCGTCGGCGGCGGCACCCCCACCCTGCTGCCCGCCGCCGACCTGGGGCGGACGCTGGCCGTGGTCCGGGAGGAATTCGGGCTGGCGGAAGGCGCCGAGATCACCACGGAGGCCAATCCGGAGTCCGTCGACCCGGCCTACCTGGCCGAGCTGCGCGAGGCGGGCTTCAACCGGATCTCCTTCGGCATGCAGAGTGCCCGGCGCCATGTGCTGTCCGTGCTGGACCGCACCCACACCCCCGGCCGTCCCGAGGCATGCGTGGCCGAGGCCCGCGCGGCGGGCTTCGAGCACGTCAACCTGGACCTGATCTACGGCACCCCGGGCGAGAGCGACGACGACTGGCGGGCCTCGCTGGAGGCCGCCCTCGGCGCCGGCCCCGACCACGTCTCGGCGTACGCGCTGATCGTGGAGGACGGCACGCGGCTTGCCTCCCGCATCCGGCGCGGCGAGGTGCCGATGACGGACGACGACGTGCACGCCGACCGCTACCTGATCGCCGAGGAGATGCTGTCGGCGGCCGGTCTCGACTGGTACGAGGTGTCCAACTGGGCGTCGGCGGAGGCCGCCCGCTGCCGCCACAACGAGCTGTACTGGACGGGCGCCGACTGGTGGGGGGCCGGTCCGGGGGCGCACAGCCACGTCGGCGGAGTGCGCTGGTGGAACGCCAAGCACCCCGGCGCGTACGCCCAGGCGCTTGCCGAGGGCCGTTCACCGGGCGTGGGCCGCGAGGTGCTGGACGACGGGGACCGGCGCGTGGAGCGCGTCCTGCTGGAGCTGCGGCTGGTGGACGGCGTACCGCTGGGCGTCCTGGCCCCGGCCGGGGCGCGCGCCGCCGAGCGGGCGCTGGCGGACGGGCTGCTGCGCCCGGAGGCGTACGAGCGCGGGCGCGCGGCTCTGACCCTGCGTGGCCGCCTGCTGGCCGACGCGGTGGTCCGCGATCTGGTGGACTAGGACCGTGTCAGTCAGGGTTTGCCCGGTGGCGAGGCTCCCCCGGCCTCCGGCCGGGGGACCCCCAGGTGTGTGCGATCGCCGGGCGGCCGGAAGCCGCGTGCAGTCGTCCTGCCCGGGCTTTCGGCCAGGGCGGCGAGCGGGGTGAACCCTGGCCGACGCGGTACTGGCGGCATCCTCACCCCACCGCGCGGAGCGGTGCCGCGCGGAGCGCGTCGGACCCCCGCGGGGCTACTGCCACCGTGCCGCTCCGGTGCCAACCCCCGTCCTCTCGCGGTCAGTTGGGTTACGTTGTGCGATGACCACCGCTGTGATCCGTGACAGGAGGGCCCCTTCCGTGAGCGACCACCCGCCCGCACCCGAACCGCAGGCGCCGCCCGTGATCGACACCACGGTGTCGCACGTGGCGCGGATCTGGAACTACTGGCTGGGAGGGAAGGACAACTACGAGGTCGACCGCGCGGTCGGAGACCAGATCACGGCGATCCTCCCCGACGTGCCCCGGCTGGCCCGCGCCTCCCGGGCCCTCCTCGGCCGGACCGTGCGGTACCTGGTCGCCGAGGCCGGCGTCCGCCAGTTCCTGGATGTCGGCACCGGGCTGCCCACCGTGGACAACACCCACGAGATCGCGCAGCGGCTGGCCCCCGAGTCGCGCGTCGTCTACGTCGACAACGACCCCTTGGTGCTGGCCCACGCCCGAGCCCTGCTCACCAGCTCACCCGAGGGCGTTACCGAGTACATCCACGCCGATCTGCGCGACCCCGACGCGATCCTCCGGGGCGCCGCGACGACACTGGACCTCGCCCGGCCCGTCGCCCTGCTGCTGATGGGCATCATGGAGTTCGTCACCGACGACGACGAGGCGTACGGCATCGTGCGCCGGCTGGTGGAGGCCCTGCCGCCGGGCAGCCACCTGGTGCTGTACGACGGCACCAACGTCATCCACGGCGAGCGGTCGGACAGGATCGTGGAGGTGTGGAACTCCTCCGGCAACGCACCGCTCGTCCTGCGCACCCCCGAGCGGATCGCCGCCTTCTTCGACGGCCTGGAACTGGTGGAGCCCGGGGTGGTGTCGTGCAACCGCTGGCGGCCCGACCCCGCGCGGGAGGGCGGGCCCGGGGAGGGCGAGGAGGAGGTCGACGCCTTCTGCGGTGTGGGACGCAAGCCCTGACGGCCCGCCCGGGGCCCGGAGGGCGGGGGCGCCCGCGGTACGACGTCCCCGGCCCTTCCGTCCCGTTCCGGGCCCCGGACCTCACCCCTCGCGGGCGCCCTCGTACATCTCCTCGATCAGGTGGCCGAACTTCTTCTCCACCGCGGGCCGCTTCAGCTTCAGGCTCGGGGTGAGTTCCCCGTGCTCGATGTCCAGGTCACGCGGCAGGATCCGGAACTTCTTGATCGTCTGCCAGCGCTGGAGGCCTTCGTTGAGGCGCTGGACATAGCCGTCGACGAGCTTGTGCACCTCTTCGGAGCCGACGACCTCCGCGTAGCTCCTGCCACCCATCCCGTGCTCCTCGGCCCAGCCCATGATGGTGGGCTCGTCGAGCGCGATGAGCGCGGTGCAGTAGTTGCGGTCGGCGCCGTGCACCAGGATGTTGGAGACGTAGGGGCAGACCGCCTTGAACTGCCCCTCGACCTCGGCCGGGGCGATGTACTTGCCGCCCGAGGTCTTGATCAGGTCCTTCTTGCGGTCGGTGATCCGCAGGTAGCCGTCCTCCGACAGCTCACCGATGTCGCCGGTGTGGAACCAGCCGTCCTCCTCCAGGACCTCGGCGGTCTTCTCCGGCAGCCTGTGGTAGCCCTGCATGATGCCGGGGCCGCGCAGCAGGATCTCGCCGTCCTCGGCGATGCGCACCTCGGTGCCGGGCAGCGGCTTGCCGACCGTGCCGGTGCGGTACGCCTCGCCGGGGTTGACGAAGCTGGCGGCGCTGGACTCGGTGAGGCCGTAGCCCTCCAGGATGTGGACGCCGGCGCCGGCGAAGAAGTAGCCGATCTCCGGGGCCAGGGCGGCGGAGCCCGAGACGCAGGCGCGCAGCCTTCCGCCGAAGGCCTCGCGGAGCTTGGCGTAGACGAGCTTGTCGGCCACCGCGTGCTTCGCCCTCAGGCCGGCGGGGGCGGAGGCCGTGCCGGTGCGGCGGAAGTTGTCCTGAGTGACCTTGGCGTACTCGCGCGCGACCCCGGCCGCCCACTTGAAGATCTTGTACTTGGCGCCGCCGCCCGCCCGCGCCTTGGCCGCGACCCCGTTGTAGACCTTCTCGAAGATCCGGGGGACGGCGGCCATGTAGGTGGGACGCACGACCGGAAGGTTCTCGATGATCTTGTCGACCCGGCCGTCCACGGCGGTGACGTGGCCGACCTCGATCTGGGCCGCGGTGAGCACCTTGCCGAACACGTGTGCCAGCGGCAGCCACAGGTACTGTACGTCGGCGGCGCGGACCAGCTCCGTCGCGGCGATGGCCTTGGCCATGTAGGACCAGGCGTCGTGCGGCAACCGCACGCCCTTGGGCCGGCCGGTGGTGCCGGAGGTGTAGATCAGGGTGGCGAGCTGGTCGGGGCGCAGGGCGCCGACGGTCTCCCTGACCGCCTCGGGGTGCTTCTCCAGGTACGCCTCGCCTCGCCTGCGCAGCTCGTCCAGCGACAGCACCCAGCCCTCCGGGTCGCCCTCGGCGGCCACGGCGCCCTCCGCCTCGATGACGACGACATGGGCGAGGTCCGGCAGCTCCGTGCGGCACTCACGGGCCTTGGCGAGCTGCCCGGCGTCCTCGGCGATCAGCACGCGGCTCTCGGAGTCGGCGAGGATGTAGGCGGTCTCCTCGGCGTTGGTGCTGGGGTAGACGGTCGTGGTGGCCGCTCCGGCGCACAGCACACCCAGGTCGCACAGGATCCAGTCGGCCCTGGTGTCTGAGGCGATGGCGACCCGTTCCTCGGGCCTCACACCCAGGTCCATCAGGCCCGCGGCGATCGCGAAGACGCGCCGCGCGGCCTCGCCCCAGGTGTGGGAACGCCACTCGTCCGGCCCCCGGCCCGAGGCGGGGGGCACGGGATAGCGGTACGCCTCGCCGTCCGGGGTCGCCTCGATGCGCTCCAGGAAGAGGTTGGCCACCGAGGGCGGACGGTTCTGGATCAGGGACTGGTTGTCGCTCACAACATCCTCCGGGGCCCGCGACGGTGCAGGGGGGTGGCTCCAAGGCTCGGCCCACCGCGAGTGCTGGGGTGGGAATGGGTGGAACGCTTTCGTGCTGTGCGTACTGCTTTGTGCGCATTGAGTGACTCGCGAGTAACAACCGAGCGGGCGATCAGCCTAAGGCGGAAGGCCCCGCCTTGAAAGGGCCTGCGCATCGCCTGCGTGAAGCCGTGACCTGTGCGATACATACACCACATACCCCGCCCGGCCGGCCGTGCGCCCGCGCACGGGCCCACACGTGTGAGGGCGCCCGCGGGCCCGTGCGGGCACGCGGGCGCCTCGCGGACGCTCCGTCCTGCGGCTGCCGCCCGCGTGCCGGGTCCGGGAAGCCGGGCCCGGGAGGACCTACTTCTTGCCCTTGGCGTCGCCTCCGCCGTCGGAGTCCGAGGAGAGCGCGGCGATGAACGCCTCCTGCGGGACCTCCACCCGGCCCACCACCTTCATGCGCTTCTTGCCCTCCTTCTGCTTCTCCAGCAGCTTCCGCTTGCGGGAGATGTCGCCGCCGTAGCACTTGGCGAGCACGTCCTTGCGGATGGCGCGGACGGTCTCGCGGGCGATGACGCGCGAGCCGATGGCGGCCTGGATGGGCACCTCGAACTGCTGGCGGGGGATGAGCTCCCGCAGCTTGGAGGCCATCCTGACCCCGTAGCTGTACGCCTTGTCCTTGTGGACGATCGCGGAGAAGGCGTCCACCTTGTCGCCGTGCAGCAGGATGTCGACCTTGACCAGGTCGGCGGTCTGCTCGCCGGTCGGCTCGTAGTCGAGCGAGGCGTAACCGCGGGTCTTGGACTTGAGCGCGTCGAAGAAGTCGAAGACGATCTCCGCCAGCGGAAGGGTGTAGCGCAGCTCGACGCGGTCCTCGGACAGGTAGTCCATGCCCAGCAGGTTGCCGCGCCGCGACTGGCACAGCTCCATCACGGCGCCGACGAAGTCGTTCGGCGTCAGCACCGTCGCACGGACGACCGGCTCGTGCACCTGGGCGACCTTGCCCGTCGGGTACTCGCTGGGGTTGGTGACGATGTGCTCGGTGCCGTCCTCCATGTCCACGCGGTAGACCACGTTGGGCGCGGTGGCGATCAGGTCGAGTCCGAACTCGCGCTCCAAGCGCTCGCGGATGACCTCCAGGTGCAGCAGGCCGAGGAAGCCCACACGGAAGCCGAAGCCGAGAGCGGCGGACGTCTCCGGCTCGTAGACCAGCGCGGCGTCGTTGAGCTGGAGCTTGTCCAGGGCGTCGCGCAGCTCGGGGTAGTCCGACCCGTCCAGCGGATACAGGCCGGAGAACACCATCGGCTTGGGATCCTTGTAGCCGCCCAGCGGCTCGGTGGCCCCCTTGGAGAACTGGGTGATGGTGTCGCCGACCTTGGACTGGCGCACGTCCTTCACACCAGTGATCAGATAGCCCACCTCGCCGACGGACAGGCCGTCGGCGGGCAGCATCTCCGGGCTGTTGGTGCCGATCTCCAGCAACTCGTGGGCGGCGCCGGTCGACATCATCTGGATACGTTCACGCCTGGAGAGCTTGCCGTCGACGACCTTCACATACGTCACGACGCCGCGGTAGGCGTCGTAGACCGAGTCGAAGATCATCGCGCGGGCGGGGGCGTCCGCGACGCCGACCGGGGCCGGGACCTGCCGCACGACCTCGTCCAGCAGCGCCTCGACGCCCTCACCGGTCTTGGCGGAGACCTTCAGCACCTCCGACGGGTCGCAGCCGATGAGGTGCGCCAGCTCGGCGGCGAACTTCTCCGGCTGGGCGGCCGGAAGGTCGATCTTGTTGAGGACGGGGATGATCGTGAGGTCGTTCTCCATCGCCAGGTAGAGGTTGGCGAGCGTCTGGGCCTCGATGCCCTGGGCGGCGTCGACCAGGAGGATGCACCCCTCGCACGCGGCCAGCGAGCGGGACACCTCGTAGGTGAAGTCGACGTGCCCGGGGGTGTCGATCATGTTGAGGATGTGGGCCGTCCCCTTGTCCTCGCCCTCGGTGGGGGCCCACGGCAGGCGGACCGCCTGGGACTTGATCGTGATACCGCGCTCGCGCTCGATGTCCATGCGGTCGAGGTACTGGGCGCGCATCTGGCGCTGCTCGACGACACCGGTGAGCTGGAGCATCCGGTCGGCGAGCGTCGACTTGCCGTGGTCGATGTGCGCGATGATGCAGAAGTTGCGGATCAGCGCCGGGTCGGTACGGCTCGGCTCCGGCACGTTCGATGGGGTCGCGGGCACGCAGGGTCCTGTCGGGTCATGGCTCGGATCGGTACGTCTCCCCCATCGTCCCATGAGTGGCGCTTACGGTCCGGTTTGGGAGCCGATCAGGCCTGCTGGTAGCCTGAGCGACTGTGTCTCAACGCCCTCGCGCGGGGCTCGGCGCGAGGACGGATGCGACGGAACCGCGCGGGAAGACGACGGGACACCGAATCACACCTCATCACACCCGAGAAGGCTCTTTCGTGGCGAACATCAAGTCCCAGATCAAGCGGATCAAGACCAACGAGAAGGCCCGCCAGCGCAACAAGGCGGTCAAGTCCGAGCTGAAGACCGCGATCCGCCGCACCCGTGAGGCGATCGCCGCCGGTGACGCCGAGAAGGCCGTCGAGGCCGCGCGCGTGGCCGGCAAGAAGCTGGACAAGGCCGCCGGCAAGGGCGTGATCCACAAGAACCAGGCCGCCAACAAGAAGTCGGCGCTGGCCCAGAAGGTCTCCGCTCTCAAGGGCTGAAGTCCCCGGGCCGTCTGCCGGCGGCCCCGCCCCGGTGCCGGAACGGACTCCAGCGGACCCTCTCACCGCTCCGTGCCGGCCCACCGCGCCGCACGCGGCCTGCGTTCGCCACGCGGGTGCGGCGCACCGAGAAGTTCCGGGCCGAGAGCCTGACGCGTACTGCCCGCCGTGATCCCCCACGGCGGGCAGTACGCGTTCCGCACGCACTCCCGCGCGCCGCTTCTCGCACCCCGCCTCAGCGGGAGCGGGCCGCACGGGCGATGGTGATGACGGCCTTCTCCAGGGCGTACTCCGGATCGTCCCCGCCGCCCTTGACCGCCGCGTCGGACTCGGCCACCGCACGCAGCGCCGCCGACACACCGTCCGCCGACCAGCCGCGCATCTGCTGGCGGACCCGGTCGATCTTCCACGGCGGCATGCCCAGCTCACGGGCCAGGTCGCCGGGGCGCATCCCGCGCGGGGCCGACATCAGCCTCCCGATGCCCCGTACCCCCTGGGCCAGGGCGCTGGTGACCAGCACCGGGGCCACACCCGTGGACAGCGACCAGCGCAGCGCCTCCAGTGCCTCGGGCAGCCTGCCCTCCACCGCCCGGTCGGCGATGGTGAAGCTGGACGCCTCGGCGCGCCCGCTGTAGTAGCGGGCCACGATCGCCTCGTCGATGGTGCCCTCGACATCGGCGGTGAGCTGGGAGCAGGCACTGGCCAGTTCACGCAGATCGCTGCCGAGGATCTCCACCAGGGCCTGGCATGCCTCCGGTGTCGCCGAGCGCCCGGCGGCGCGGAACTCGCCGCGCACGAACGCCTGCCGGTCGGCGGGCTTGGTCATCTTCGGGCAGGCGACCTCGCGCGCACCCGCCTTGCGGGCGGCGTCCAGCAGCCCCTTGCCCTTGGCGCCGCCCGCGTGCACCAGCACCAGGGTGATCTCCTCGGCCGGTGAACCCAGATACGCCTTGACGTCCTTGACCGTGTCGGCGGCGAGGTCCTGCGCGTCCCGGACGACCACGACCTTGCGCTCGGCGAACAGGGACGGGCTGGTCAGCTCCGCCAGCGTGCCGGGCCGCAGGTCGGCGGGGGCGAGTTCGCGCACGTCGGTGTCGGCGTCGGCGGCCCTGGCCGCGTCGGTCACCCGGCGCACCGCGCGGTCGAGCAGCAGATCCTCCTGGCCCACCGCGAGCGTGACGGGGGCGAGGGGGTCGTCGGTCGAGGACTTCCTGGTTTTACCGGCCATCGCGTACCAGCATCCCACGAGCCGCCGACAGCCCCGGCCCCGCCGGGACCACCGCCGGGGGCCACCGCGGCAGTCCGGGCCTGTCCGCCGGCCGCCCCGGCGGCTGTCGCACAATGGCGCGGTGGACCACGTACGACACATCCTGGTGCTCCCCGACCGTGACGCCGCGCAGGAGGTGGCCGAGGAGATCACCGAACGGCTCGGCCTGGCGGAGGAGCCGCGGCCGGTCCGCGAGGCGCTGGCGGGCGAGGACGACGCGGAGGACGCCCAGTGGCTGATCGTCCTCGACGATCCGGGCGGCGCGTACGACCCGGCCGGACTGGACGCCCTCGCCGCCGAGTACGACGGCTGGCTGGAGAGGGACTGAGGCCGGCGGGGGCGGGAGTAGGGGCGAACGGGCCCGGAGGCGGACCGCCTCAGCCGGGGGACGCGGCGCGCAGCGTCCGGAGCTGGCCGATCTCGGCGGCGTTCTTCATCAGCTCGGAGTTCACCCACGCCGCCATGTCGGCGACCGTGTACCCGGCCCCGTCCGGCCACGGGAAAGGGGCGGCGGCGTCCATGCCTGCCTCGGTGATGCCTTCCAGCACTTCCAGCCAGTGCGTGCGCAGACCACGCAGCCACTCGACGGCGGCCTTCCCCCCGCCCGGCCAGACGACATCGCCGCGCCCGCGCGGCGTCCGGCCCCGCGCGTGGTCGGACGCCGTGCCCCACCACCAGCCGATGTGCCAGCTCAGCCAGGCGATCGTGGGGACCGGGACGGGATCGGGCTCGGTGTCCGCCCAGTCCGGCACCCACTTGCCTCCCGCGTCCGGGCGCACCGTCCAGCACTGCCCGGGAGCGGGCTCCCAGAAGAAGTCCTCGGGCTCCAGGCGTTCCAGGTGGTACTCGAACAGCGCCCAGGTCAAGTCGGACTGGCGGCGCAGCAGGTCGCGTCGGGATGTGTCCACCGTCCGACTCTGGCACGCCACGGCCCGGGCCGGAAACGGAATACCCGGGCGGGAGGCGGACGCGTTCGCCGCGAAGCTGGGCCGGGATCCGCGCCGTCGGCCGCCCCGGCGGCCCTTCAGCCCGACGCGACCACCGTCCCGTCCGCGGTGACGGCCAGGGAGCCGTGGGTGTCGGTGCGCACAACGGCGGAGCCCAGGGCACGCAGTCCGGAAAGAAGCCCCGGGGACGGATGCCCGTAGGGGTTGTCCTCTCCGCAGGAGACGAGGGCCACCCGGGGGCGCAGCCGTTCCAGCAGGGCCGGTTCCTGGTGGGCGGAGCCGTGGTGGGCCACCTTGAGGACATCCACCGCGGGCAGGTCGGGGTGTGCCGTCAGCAGGCCGCGCTGCGCCGGGGGTTCGAGGTCGCCAGGGAGGAGGACGGTCAGGCCCGCCGTACGGACGAGGAGGGTGACACTGGCGTCGTTGGCGTCCTCGCCCGAGGCGGAGGGCGGTCCGGGCGGCGGCGGCCGACGGGGCCAGAGCACTTCCCAGGACAGGTCGCCGATGCGGCGCCGCTCCCCCGGGCCCGCCCCGACTACCGGCACTCCCGCGCGGATGGCCTCGCGCCGTACCGCCGCCGCCTGCCCGGCTGGCTCGCTCCGGGTGGTGGTCTGGATCGCCCCGACCGCACGGCCCCGTAGCACCCCGGCCAGCCCGGCGACATGGTCGGCGTGGAAGTGGGTGAGCACCAGCAGGGGGATGGCGGTGACACCGAGGGTGCGCAGGCAGCGGTCCACCGTCTCCGGCTCGGGACCGGCGTCGACGACCACGGCCGCGCCCTCCCCGGCCGCCAGTGCCAGCGCGTCCCCCTGACCCACGTCGCAGACCGCCAGCCGCCATCCCGGTGGCGGCCAGCCGGTGAGCGGACGGACCAGCGGGGCGGGGCGCAGGACCGCCAGTGTCAGCAGCACGGCGCAGGCCGCGCACAGCCACCGGTGCCGTACCAGATAACGGGCGGTCAGGACCGCCGCCGCGGTGAGCGCGGCCAGCAGCAGCGCGCCGGTCCAGCTGCCGGGCCAGCCGATCTCGGCTCCGGGCAGGGAGGCCCCCGCCCGGGCGATGGCGGCGACGGCCCCGGTGGGCCAGCCCGCCAGTCGGGCCAGCCACTCGGCCGCCGGCGGCGCCAGAGGCGCCGTGAGCAGGGCCGCGAAGCCGAGCACGGTGGCGGGCGCGACCAGGAACTCGGCCAGCATGTTGCACGGGATCGCCACCAGGCTGACGTGGGCCGCGAGGACCGCGACCACAGGCGCGCACACCGCCTGCGCGGCTGCCGCCGCCGCCAGCGCCTCGGCGAGCCTGCCCGGCACACCCCGGCGGCGCAGGGCCTCGCTCCAGCGAGGGGCGACGGTGAGCAGCGAGCCGGTGGCCAGGACCGAGAGGACGAAGCCGAAGTCGCGGGCCAGCCACGGGTCGCAGAGCACGAGCAGCAGTACGGCGGCGGCCAGGGCCGGCAGCAGGGACCGCCGTCGTCCGGTACCGATCGCGGCGATGGTGATCAGCCCGCAGGCCGCTGCCCGCAGCACGCTGGGCTCGGGGCGGCAGACCACCACGAAGGCGAGGGTGAGCAGTGCTCCGGCAACGGCGGTGGCGCGCAGCGACATCCCCAGCCTGGGTGCCATGCCCCGGCGTTCGGCGCGTACGGCTCTGCCCGGTGGTCCGATGAGCAGCACCAGCAGGATCGCGAGGTTCGCCCCGCTGACCGCCAGCAGATGGAGCATGTCGGCGGCCCGGAAGGCGGCGTCGAGGTCGGCAGGAACGCGCGAGGTGTCCCCGACGACCAGACCGGGCAACAGCGCCCGCGCGTCGCCGGGCAGCCCGTCACTGGCCTCCCGCAGCCCGGATCGCAGCTCTCCGGCGGTGCGCTGGAGGGCCGTCGGCCCCGCGGTCACCGTGGGCGGCCCGCCGGTGCTCGCCCTCAGGACGGCGGCGATGTCGCGGTTCCCGGCCCCGTCGTCCCGAGGTGGCAGGAGCCGCGCCCGGAGCCGCAGCCGGGTGGTGGGCAGCAGATCCAGCCACTCCGCCGGCGGCCCGGCCGCCGAGTCCCTCCCCCGCACCAGGACGAGCACCGGCGACCGGGTGGCGGTCACCGTGCCGTCGGCGGTGGTGACGCGCAGGGCCTCGGCGCGCAGCATCACCGTGCCCGCCAGTTGCTCCGAGCCGTGTACGCGAGGCCGGACGACGCGCGGATCACCGGTGACGGCCACCTCGGCGGTGATGTGCGCGTACTGCCGGGCCGCCGCCGGCAGGGGGCCGCGGTGCAGGTCGGCCGCGTGGGCCGCGGCCACCCCGCCGCCGGCGGCTGCGCACACCAGCGTCATGGCGACGGCCGTACGCCCGCCTCCCCGGATTCCGCCGCAGCGGTCCCCGTGACGGCTCCCGCCGCGGCCCCGTGCCAGGACCAGGCACACCGCCGCACCGAGGAGGCACAGCGCCGCGCCCGCGAGGGCCGCACCGCCCGGAGCACCCAGAGCCAGGGCCGCCGCGCCCCAGGCGGCCAGCGCGGGCGGCACCAGCCGCAGGTCGGCCGGCCCATCCTGGTGCGGCTCCGCCGCCCCCAGCCGGTGACCGGTGGCGGCGTGGACCACCGACCGGGCCTCCGCACCGGCTTCCGCACGAGCCGCCGTACGGCCCCCCGTAGCGGTCGGCGCGCTCGCGGTCACGGCCCGACCAGTGGCTTCAGCTCGGCGAAGCGGCGTTCCCCGATTCCGCTGACCTCGCGGAGTTCCTCGACGGAGGAGAAGCCGCCGCGCCCGGTGCGGTGGTCGATGATGCGCCGGGCCATCACGGGCCCGATGCCGGGGAGCGTGTCGAGCTGCTCGGCCGTGGCGGAGTTGAGGCTGATCGGTGCGCCCGCCGCCGGGCCGCCTCCGGCCGCGGCGGGCGCACCGGGGACAGGCGGACCCGCGGCGGGCGCCGTGGGGGGCTCCCCGACGACGATCTGCTCGCCGTCGGCCAGCGGCCGGGCGCGGTTGAGTCCGTGGAGGTCGGTGCCCGGCCGGATGCCACCTGCGGCCCGCAGGGCGTCGGCCACCCTGGCGCCCGCCGGCAGCCGGTGGACCCCGGGCCTGCGGACCTCGCCCGCCACGTCCACCAGCAGCGTCCCTCCCCCGGGAGCCGCGCCGGAAGCCGTGCCCGGAGCCGCCGCGGGCGCCGGGGCGAGGACGGGCGCCGTGGGAGGGGCCGGGGAAGGCGCGGGACGCGAGCGGGAGGCCGACTCCACCGGCGGCGCCTGTACCGTCTGCGGACGCCCGTTCCAGAAGTGGTGCGCGGCGAAGCCCAGGGCCACGGCCAGGGTCAGGGCGAGCGCGGCCAGCGTGCGCGGCTCCACCCCGCACCGCGTACGTACCCACAGCGGCAGCCTGTCCCGCACGGCCTCCGCCAGCCGTGCGCGCCGGGTCGGGCCCTCGGGGGCGGTGTCCGGCTCGGCCCCGGGGGCGCGCGCACCACCCGGGCCGGGGGCGGAAGCGGGGCCGGGGGCGGTCTGAGGCGGCACCGGCGCCCGCTCCGCCGTCCGCCCCCGCGAGCGCTCCGCCGCCAGACGGGCGGTTTGCGCCTGCCGGACCGCGTCGCGTGCGGCCGTGACGGCCTCCGTCCGCGACAACGTGGCGTGCGGTCCGCCGGCGCCGGGATCGTGCGGCACCGGCTCCGGCTCCGAGGCGGGGGGCGGTGGGATCTCCCCGAGCAGCGCTCCCGCGCGGGCCCTCAGGGGCGCCGCCTCGGCGGTCCGCCGGGATGTCCGCCGGCGCCCGTGCCGCCCCGCGTACGGGGTGCCCCCGCCGGGGCCCCGATGGCGGCCGGGGCCCGCCGCCAGGGGGCGCAGAGGCGGGCGGGTGAGGGAACGGGGGGCGGTGGAGGTGCGGGGGGCCGGAGTGCGCGGCCGCGGGCGTGGTGGGGTGCTCATGCCGCCCGACGGTAGGTGGGAGCGCCCGTCCCGTCCGGGCACGGCCTTTCTCCGTGGACTACCGGCCGGTTGTGGACAACTCCGTCACCTGCCGGAGTGACACCACAACGCCCAGCAGCCCAGGTCCCGTGTGCGCGCCGATGACCGCTCCCACCTCGCTGACGTGCAGCTCCCCAAGCCCCGGCAGCCGGGTGCGGAGCCGCTGCGCGAGCTTCTCGGCCCGGTCCGCGGCCGACAGGTGGTGGACGGCGATGTCCACATCGGCGCCGCCCGCCCGCTCCGCCACGATCTCCTCCAGGCGGGCGACGGCGCGGGAGGCGGTGCGGACCTTCTCCAGCATGCCGATACGGCCGTCCTCCAGCTCCAGCAGCGGTTTCACCGCCAGGGCCGAGCCCAGCAGGGCCCGGGCCGCGCCGATGCGTCCGCCGCGCCGCAGGTACTCCAGGGTGTCCACGCAGAAGAACGCGGAGGTTCCCTCGGCCCGCTGCCGGGCCGCGGCGACCGTCTCGTCCAGCGTGCCGCCCGCCTCGGCGGCCTCGGCCGCGGCCAGGGCGCAGAAGCCCAGCGCCATCGCCACCATGCCGGTGTCCGCCACCCGCACCGGTACGGGCGCCTCGCGCGCGGCGGCCATGGCCGCGTCGTAGGTGCCGGAGAGCTCGGCCGACAGGTGGAGGGAGACGATGCCCTCCACCCCCGGCTCCCTCGCGATGGAGCGGTAGGCCTCGGCGAACACCTGCGGACCGGGGCGGGATGTGGTCACGGACCGCCGTTTCCGAAGGGCCTCGGCCAGCGAGCGGGCGGAGAGCTCGGTGCCCTCCTCCAGAGCCCGGTCGCCCAGCACCACGGTCAGCGGCACCGAGGTGATGCGGTGGTGTTCCAGTGCCGCCTGTGGCAGGTAGGCCGTGGAATCGGTGACGATCGCGACATGGCGGGACATGGGGCGGAGATTACCGGGCTCCTCCCCGCCGGGGCGAAGCGAGCGGTGCGCCGCGGTCCCGGACATCGCGGCCCACTGCCCGGCGGACCGTTCAGCGGCCTTCCGCAGCGGTGCGGCACGGGCGAGCGGGGTGGACGAGCCGGGTGGGCCGGGCGGGGCTCATGACGCGCTCTGCGGGCGGCCGTTGCCGAACTCCGGTCCGGGGTCCTTGGTGAGACCGGCGCCGGATTCCGCCGTGTGCCCGCGCGGGACGCTCTTCGGGCCCTCGATGCCCGGTGTCCGCGGTTCCTGGGCGCCAGAAGTGGGAGTCCCGGGGGCGGATGCCTGGGAGGCGGAGGTTCCGGGAGCGGGGATCTCCGAGGCGGAAGCCGACCAGTGCCGCAGTGCGTCCGCCTCGATCTCGATCTGCTCACTCAGCGCGTTCAGCCCGTCCTCGTCGTGGTGCCGGGCCCGGTCCTGCACGGCGAAACGCAGCGAGTCGGCGGAGGCTCGGATGCGGTCGGCGCGTTCACGCGCGTCCGGGAGCCGGGCGGCGATCCGGCCGCGGTCGGGCTCACGTTCCATCAGCAGCCGCAGCTCGCCGTCGAGCCGGCGGGCGTGTTCGTCGAGCCGGTCGAGCAGACCGGCCGCCTCGCCCAGCGAGGGGTCGTCCCGGCTTCCGGTCTCCAGCGCCCGGCGCGTGCTGTCCAGAGAGCCGCGCAGTTCCAGCCGTACCCTGGCCAGTTCACCCACCGGGCCCGGCTGGGCGCTGCGGGCCTTGAGCGTGGTCTCCTCGACGGTGCGGCGCACCTGCTGCTCCGTCCGCTCCACGCCTCGCCTGACCGCGCGCACGGTCTTCACCGTGGCGACCGCGCCGAGGACGACGAAGAGCACGAAGAGGAGGGCCAGCAGACCGATGACGAACCCCACAGCTCCGCTCCCTCGTCAGCCGGTGTGCCGCCTCCTCCGGGCCCGGAGGAGGCGGTAGTCCTCCCAGGATAAACGTGCGGGGCCGGCACCGGGTTCCGTTGGGCCGGAAATGCCCCGTATCCGCCCCGGTCTACCGGCCGCCTCCTGGAACGGTCCGGTCCTCCCGCTCCGCCCGCCTTCTCGCCGCCGTCCGCCGGCTGGTCTACCGTCGGTCCACGCCCGTAGTCGGACTGGACGGTGGTGCGACCATGCACACGCGCGCGGAGACGGACCCCGCCGGCGGCCTGCCCGGAGAGCCGCCCGGGGACCTGGCCGGGGACCTGGCCGCCATCGTGGGACGCCGCCACGTCAGGACCGACGACGGAGCGCTGACCGCCTACGCCCGTGACGCCACCCCCCTGTTCCACGCCCGGCCGCAGGCCGTGGTGCTGCCCGGCAGCACCACGGAGGTCGCCGCGATCCTGCGGTACGCCACCGAGCGGGGCGTACCGGTCGTACCGCGCGGCGCGGGCTCCAACCTGTGCGCCGCCACCGTGCCCCTGCGCGGCGGCATCGTCATGGTGCTCACCCGACTGGACCGGATCCTGGAGGTCAGCCCCGCCGAACTGCTGGCCCGCGTCCAGCCCGGGGTGACCACAGCCACGCTGGCGGACGCGGCGGCGCACGAGGGCCTGCTGTACGCCCCCGACCCCGGCAGCCGCACCGTCTCCACCATCGGCGGCAACGTGGCGACCTGCGCCGGCGGCCTGCGCGGCCTGAAGTACGGCGTCACCCGCAACCACGTGCTCGGCCTGGAGGCCGTCCTGCCCACCGGGGAGGTCGTCCGCACCGGCGGCCGGCTGTGGAAGGACGTGGCCGGCTACGACCTCACCCGGCTGCTGACCGGCTCGGAGGGCACTCTCGCGGTGATCACCGAGGCCACCGTGGCCCTGCTGCCCGCTCCCGAGGAGACCGGCACCGGGGTCGCCTACTTCGACTCCCTCTCCGACGCCTCCCGGGCGGTCGCGGCCGTCATCGCCGACGGGATCGTCCCGGCCACGATGGAGTTCCTGGACCGCAAGTGCGTCTCGGCCGTCGAGGAGTTCGCCGGGCTCGGCCTGCGGCGGGACGCCGGGGCGCTGCTGCTCTTCGGCGACGACGGGTCGAGGCGCACCGTGGCGGGCAGCCTCACACGCATCGGGGAGGTGTGCGAGGGCTCCGGGGCCCTGGAGGTCACCCTCGCCGAGGACGTCGCCCGTGCCGACGCCCTGCTCGCCGCCCGCCGCTGCTCGCTGCCGGCGCTCTCCCGGCTGGGTTCGCTGACGATCCTGGAGGACGCCACCGTGCCCCGCCACAGGCTCGCCGAGATGGTGGACCGCATCGACGGGATCGCCGACCGCCACGGCCTGCGGATCGCCACCTTCGGACACGCCGGGGACGGCAACCTCCACCCCACCTGCGTACTCGACCCCGACGACGGAGAGGGGGCCGACCGCGCCCACCGGGCGTTCACCGAGATCTTCGCGGCCGCCATCGCCCTGGACGGCACCATCACCGGCGAGCACGGCGTGGGCGCCGCCAAGCTGCCCTACCTGGCCGACCGGATCGGGGACGAGCAGGTCGCACTGCTGCGCCGCATCAAGAAGGCCTTCGACCCGGCGGGCATCCTCAACCCGGGAAAGCTCGGATCCTGAGACTCCCTCCCCGCCCGACGGCGGGGCGTCCACGGAGGAACACCGATGACCGACTGCGCACCCCCTCCCGCTCGCCGCCCCGGTCCAGCGCCCTCTCCCGGTCCCGCCGCCGGACGGGGCGAGGGCCTGGGCGTCTTCGACAAGGCGCTGCTCGACCGCTGCATCTCCTGTGGGTTCTGCCTGCCCGCCTGCCCCACCTACGCCCTCACCCGCCAGGAGCCCTCCTCCCCGCGCGGCCGTATCACCCTGATGCGGGCGCTGGAGTCCGGCGACCTCGCCCCGGACGATCCCACCCTGGCCGAGGAGTCGTCGTTCTGCCTGGGATGCCGGGCCTGCGAGCCGGTCTGCCCGGCGGGCGTGGAGTACGGGCGGCTGCTGGAGCAGTGGCGCGACCACCAGTGGCAGGGGCGCGCCCGGCCCCTGATCGTCCGTCTGCTGACGGCCGCTGTGTCCCGGCCGTGGCTGCTGCGGACGCAGGGGCTGGTGCGGCGCCACGCCCGCGACCGCCGTGCCGCCCGCGGCCTCGTGCGCGCGGGGCGGGAGCGGCGGGTCTCGCTGATGCTGGGCTGCGCCGAGCGCGGGCTGTACCCGTCCGTCTCACGCGCCGTGCGCGAGCTGCGGCCGGAGGTCACCGTCCCCGCGGGGCAGGGCTGTTGCGGCGCGCTGCACGCCCACAACGGCGACTCGGCCGGCGGCGCCGGGATGGCCCGCGCGCTCGGCGAGCGGCTGCCCGGCACCGTCGTGACCACCTCCGGGGGCTGCGCCGCCCATCTCGCCCACCACCTGGGCCGCGACCGCGTCAGGGAGCTGAGCGAGTACCTGGAGGACGCCGGCCACCGGCCCTCGGGCCTGGTCACGGTCGGCGGGCGCCGGGCACGGGTGGCCCTCCAGGACTCCTGCCATCTGCGCAACGGTCTGGGTGTGACCCGCCCGCCCCGCGAACTCGTCGCCGCGGTGGCCGACTACGTCGAGCTGCCCGGCGCGGGCGACTGCTGCGGCGCCGCCGGCACGTACGCGATGCTGCGGCCGGTCGACAGCCGGGCCGTGCTGGACCCGAAGCTGGAGGCCCTGCGGAAGCTGGACGTGGACTACGTGGTGGCGGTCAATCCCGGCTGTCTGCGCCAGCTGCGGCAGGGGCTGCGCCGTACGCGTTCCCGCACGAAGGCCGTGCATCTGGCCGAACTGCTCGCCATGGCGGCGCGTTCGGAGCCGGGGGCCGGAGGGGAACCGGCCCCCGGAGCGACGGAGGGCTGAACGCACGGCGGCGTACGTGCCCGGACGGTCAGGCCGGAACGATGTTCACCAGCTTCGGCGCCCGCACGATCACCTTGCGGACGTCCGCTTCGCCCAGCGCGCCGACGATCGCCGGCTCGGCCAGCGCCCGCGCCTCCAGATCGGCCTCGGAGATGTCCGGGGCGACCTCCAGCCGGGCCCTGACCTTGCCCCGCACCTGCACGACGCAGGTCACGGTCTCGTCCACCACGTACCGCGGATCGGCCACGGGGAGGTCCTCGTGGACGACGCTGGTGCCGTGGCCCAGTCCGCGCCACAGCTCCTCGGCGATGTGCGGGGCCAGCGGCGCGATCAGCAGCACCAGGTGCTCGGCCACCTCACGCGGCACCTCGCGCAGCCGGGTGACGTGGTTGTTCAGCTCGGTGATCTTCGCGATGGCGGTGTTGAAGCGCAGGCCCTCCATGTCCTGCCGCACGCCGTCGACCGCCTTGTGCAGCGCGCGCAGGGTCTCCTCGTCCGGCTCGGCGTCGACGACCGAGACCTCGCCTGTCGCCTCGTCGACGACGTTGCGCCACAGCCGCTGCAGCAGCCGGTACTGGCCGACGACCGCACGGGTGTCCCACGGGCGGGAGACGTCCAGCGGGCCCATCGCCATCTCGTACAGCCGCAGGGTGTCCGCGCCGTACTCGGCGCAGATCTCGTCCGGGGTGACGGCGTTCCTCAGGGACTTGCCCATCTTGCCCAGCGCCCGGTCGACCTTCTCGCCGTCGTACCAGTGGGCGCCGTCGCGCTCGGCCACCTCGGCGGCGGGCACCGCGATGCCGCGGGAGTCGCGGTAGACGTAGGCCTGGATCATGCCCTGGTTGAACAGCTTGTGGAACGGCTCGGCCGAGGAGATGTGCCCCAGGTCGTACAGCACCTTGGACCAGAAGCGGGCGTACAGCAGGTGCAGCACGGCGTGTTCGGCGCCGCCGACGTACAGGTCCACGCCGCCGGCGGGCATCCCCTCGCGCGGGCCCATCCAGTAGCGCTCGATCTCCGGGTCGACCAGCTTGTCGTCGTTGTGCGGGTCCAGGTAGCGCAGTTCGTACCAGCAGGAGCCCGCCCAGTTGGGCATGGTGTTGGTCTCGCGGCGGAACCTGCGCGGGCCGCGTCCGTCGCCCAGGTCCAGGGTGACGTTCACCCAGTCCTCGTTGCGCGACAGCGGGGTCTCGGGCTCGGTGTCGGCGTCGTCGGGGTCGAAGGTGCGCGGGGAGTAGTCCTCGACCTCGGGCAGTCGCAGCGGCAGCATCGACTCGGGCAGCGCGTGCGCCACGCCGTCCTCGTCGTAGACGATCGGGAACGGCTCGCCCCAGTAGCGCTGGCGGCTGAACAGCCAGTCGCGCAGGCGGTAGTTGACGGTGCCCTCGCCGATGCCGCGCTCGGTCAGCCACTCGGTCGTCCGGGCCTTGGCCTCGGTCACGCCCAGGCCGTCCAGCGACACCTCCACACCGGTGGAGTTGATGATCGCGGTGTCGTGGGAGGAGAAGGCGTCGTCCCAGGTCGCCGGGTCGGTGCCGCGGCCGTCGGTCGGCTCGACCACGCAGCGCATCGGCAGCTCGAAGGCGCGGGCGAAGGCGAAGTCGCGGCTGTCGTGCGCGGGGACGGCCATGATCGCGCCGGTGCCGTAACCCATCAGCACGTAGTCGGCGACGAAGACGGGGATCCGCTCACCGCCCGCCGGGTTGACGGCGTAGGCGCCGGTGAAGACACCGGTCTTCTCCTTGGCCTCGGCCTGCCGCTCGACGTCCGACTTGGCGGCCGCCCGCTTACGGTACTCCGAGACCGCATCGGCCGGCGTGGAGTGGCCGCCCGTCCACACCTCCCGGGTGCCCTCGGGCCAGGCGTCGGGGACGATCCGGTCCACCAGCTCGTGCTCGGGCGCCAGCACCATGTACGTGGCCCCGAACAGCGTGTCCTGACGGGTGGTGAAGACGGTGATCCGCTCACCGGGGCCATCGCCGCCGGAGGCATCGACGGGGAACTCGATGCGGGCGCCCTCGCTGCGGCCGATCCAGTTGCGCTGCTGCAGCTTGATCGCCTCGGGCCAGTCCAGCGCGTCCAGGTCGCGCAGCAGCCGCTCGGCGTAGGCGGTGATGCGCATGTTCCACTGGCGCAGCTTGGTCTTGAAGACGGGGTAGTTGCCGCGCTCGGAGCGGCCCTCGGCGGTGACCTCCTCGTTGGCCAGGACGGTGCCCAGGCCGGGGCACCAGTTGACCGGCGCGTCGGAGGCGTATGCCAGGCGGTGCCCGCCCAGCACGTCGGCCCGCTCGGCCTCGCTCAGCTCGCTCCAGGCCCGGCCGTCCGGGGTGGGGCGGTCGCCGGCCTCGAACTGCCCGACCAGTTCGGAGATCGGCCGGGCCCGGTCGGCCTCCTCGTCGTACCAGGAGTTGAAGATCTGCAGGAAGATCCACTGGGTCCACTTGTAGTAGTCCGGGTCGATCGTGGCGAAGGACCGGCGCTGGTCGTGGCCCAGGCCCAGCCGCCGCAGCTGGGCCCTCATGTTCTTGATGTTGGCCTCGGTGGACACCCGCGGGTGGGTGCCGGTCTGCACGGCGTACTGCTCGGCGGGCAGGCCGAAGGCGTCGAAGCCCAGGGTGTGCAGCACGTTGTGGCCGGTCATGCGCAGATAGCGCGCGGTGACGTCCGTGGCGATGTAGCCCAGCGGATGCCCGACGTGCAGGCCCGCGCCCGAGGGGTACGGGAACATGTCCATGATGAAGCGCTTGGGGCGGGCGACGGTCTCCGGGGCGCCGGCCAGGTCCCCGCGGGGATTGGGGGCCTCGTACACGCCGCGCTCGTCCCAGAAGTCCTGCCAGCGCGCCTCGATCTCCGCGGCCAGCGCGGCCGTGTAGCGATGGGGGGCCGCGGTCTCCGCGGCGGCGGTGGTCTCGCTCATCGTCCTCTAAGCTCCATCGGTCGTCGTCTGCCCGCGGAGGGCTCACGGCCCGTAAACGAAAAGACCCCTCACACAGGAGGGGATGCCGCGCTGATTCCGACCTCACCGGAACCGGAGGGTCGGCGCTGGTTCAGCGCGGCCCGCTAAGCAGAAGGCGTACGGCACGCATGTCGTCAGGGTACCGCAAGGCCGCTGCGGCCCCGGCGTCCAACCGGACCCCGGACGGACGGGAGCGGGCCGCCCATCCGGGCGACCCGCTCTCTCATCGCTGTGGAGCTAAGGAGAATTGAACTCCTGACCTCTTGCATGCCATGCAAGCGCTCTACCAACTGAGCTATAGCCCCTCGTCGTCCGCCGCGTCCCCGCGGCGGCGGTGCCTACTGTACACGCCACGGAGCACCCTTCGCCAAATCCCATAACGGGTAGGTCACGGCCGCCCGGGTACTGTCGTAACCTCCACGCCCGTACACGCTTCCCCGCCGCGTCCGGGCAACCGGCCGCGCCCGCGCGCACGTCCACGCACACGGCCGGCCGACCGGCCCGTGGAGGATCCCGCCCGTCCCGACGACCGTCACAGCCAGGACCCGGAGCCGCCCGTGAGTACGCCGCAGTTGACCGCCGACCGCCGGTTCCCCGTGGCTCGGGCGTACCTGCTGAAGCGGTCCACACTGCTCGCGGCCGTGTGCTGCCTGGTCTCCTTCACCGCCTTCCTGGCGGCGCAGAGCGCGGCGAACGTCTCCATGATCGACCTGATGGTCTACCGGGCCGAGGGCTGGACGGCCCGCACCGGCGGCGACCTCTACGCGATGCGTGCCACGCACGCCGAACTGCCCATGACCTACCCGCCGTTCGCCGCGCTGCTGTTCATACCCCTGACCCTCGTCGACGTGCCCACCATGCGGCTGATGGCGACCGGGGCGAATCTCGTCCTGCTGGTCACCCTGGTCCACCTGTCGCTGCGGCTGACCGGACGTCCGCTGAACCTGCCGCGCCCGGCCGCCGCCCTGGCCCTGTCGGCGGTCACCGTCTGGTGCGAACCGGTGTGGACGACGCTGCGGTACGGCCAGATCAACCTGCTGCTGGCGGTGCTGGTGCTGTGGGACCTGTCCCGGCGCGCGGGGCACCGATGGGCCGGTGTCGGCATCGGGGTCGCCGCCGGGATCAAACTGACCCCTGCCCTGTTCGCGGTGTTCCTGGCCCTGTGCGGGCTGACGCTGGCCTGGCGGCGGAGGCGGCTCGCCGGCGGCCCGGCACGGCTGTGGAACCACTGGCTGCGCCGGGCCGCCGTCGCCTCGGGCGCGTTCACCGGAACGGTCGTGCTGGCGGTGCTGGTGCTGCCTCGGGACTCCCGGAACTTCTGGACCGAGGCGGTCTTCTCGCCCGAGCGCGTCGGCCGGGTCGAGGACACCGCCAACCAGTCGCTGCGCGGTGTCCTGGCGCGGTTGCTGCACACGGCCGAACCCGGTACCGGCTGGGCGCTCCTCGCCGTCGCGGCGGCCCTGGCGGGGCTCGCCGTCGCGGTGGCCGCGGCCCTCGCCGGCCCGCGCCGGCTGCCCTCCGCGCACGCCTGGGCCGCCGTCTGCGTCGCCTGTGCCGCGCTCCTGGTCAGCCCCGTCTCGTGGTCGCACCACTGGGTGTGGTGCGTGCCGGCCGTGCTGCTGCTGGGCTCGGAGGCGCTGCGCCGCGGCAGTGCGCCGTGGTGGACGGGCACGGCCGTGACGGCGCTGCTGTTCTGCTCGTACGCCCTGTGGTGGGTGCCGCACGGTTCCCCGGCGGAGCGTTTCGAGCTGCGCCAGAGCGGTGTGCAGACGGCCCTGTCGGCGGTCTATCCGGCAGCCGGCGCGGCGCTGCTCGTCCTCGCCGCCGTCCTGACCGTACGCGCGCTGCGGCGGCCCGCGCCGTACCCCGGTCCGCCCGGCTCCTTCGGAACCCTCCCGGCGCCCAGGGCCCGTGCGGCCTCACTCGCACCGGTCCGGGCGGACTCGCCGCTCTCCGCGCCGGCGGGCGGCGCTCAGGCCGCCACGAAGGAGTAGAAGCGCTTGAGGGTGCAGTGCTCCTCCAGGAGCCGGCCGTAGATCGGCTCGCCCTCCAGCTCGCGGTAGGTCTCGATCGGATCGCCCTTGATGATCAGCGCCCTCGCGCACTCGGCGCACCAGTACTGGTACGCCGCGTTGACCGGCTCCATGTCGCGGACGATCGGGGTCCCGCTGCCGCACCAGTCGCACTTCCTGCTGTGTGCACCCATGTCCGTCAGTCAACTCCAGCCGTGACCGCAGGCGTGCGCACGTGGGTGGCCCCTCCGCTGTCTCTGCCGTCCTCGATGTCTCCGAACGTCCCGGCGGGCTCCCGCCACGCTCAACGGTTCGTCCGGCGTTCCGATTCTGCCATGCCCCGCCCGCGGGCAGGAGGGCGAGAACGGATGCGCTGAGGTCCCGGGGTTCCGCTTCGCGCGCACCGCTGCCGGACGCTCCCTCCGGAAAGACGGAGATCCCGCCCCCGAGGGGGGGCGGGATCTGTCTCACCCATGTGGAGCTAAGGAGAATCGAACTCCTGACCTCTTGCATGCCATGCAAGCGCTCTACCAACTGAGCTATAGCCCCAGTGCTCCGGACCCGCCGCTCTCACCGCGGTGCCGTGAACGGGAAGAAGCTTAACCGGTGACCTGCCCGAATGCGAAATCCGCCTCCGGCGGGCCCTGAGGCGGCGGGCCCGCCGGACGGGCCGTGTCAGACGTCGTCGCCGAGGACGGGCTGGGGAAGCGTCCCGGCGTTGTGCTCCAGCAGCCGCCAGCCGCGCGCCCCCTCGCCCAGGACGGACCAGCAGCAGTTGGTCAGTCCGCCCAGCGACTCCCAGGAGCCCGGTTCCAGACCCAGCAGGCGGCCGATGGTGGTGCGGATCGTGCCGCCGTGGCTGACCACGACCAGGACTCCGTCGTCGGGCAGCTTCTCGGCACTGCGCTCGACCACCGGCGCCGCGCGGTCGGCCACCTCGGTCTCCAGCTCGCCGCCGCCGCGCCGCACGGGCTCGCCGCGCTTCCAGGCGGCGTACTCCTCGCCGTGGCGCTCGACGATCTCCTCGTGCGTCAGCCCCTGCCACACGCCCGCGTACGTCTCGCGCAGGCTCTCGTAGCGAGTGACCTCCAGGCCGGTGACCGCGGCCAGCTCGGCGGCGGTGTCCACGGCCCTCCTCAGGTCGGAGGCGATGATCGCGTCCGGTTTGAGCGCCGCGAGCAGCCGCGCGGCGCGGCGGGCCTGCTCAAGGCCGGCCGCGGTCAGCTCGATGTCCGTGGTGCCCTGGAAGCGCCGTTCGAGGTTCCACGCGGTCTGCCCGTGCCGCCACAGCACGATGCGGCGGCCGCGTCCCGCCACGCGTCCGTTCAGTTCAGCTCACCGCCCTCGCGTGCGGCGGCCTCACCCTTGCCCCGGGTGGCCTTGGCGTCCTCGGGCAGGTCGATCTCCGGGCAGTCCTTCCACAGGCGCTCCAGCGCGTAGAAGACCCGCTCCTCGCTGTGCTGGACGTGCACCACGATGTCGACGAAGTCCAGCAGGACCCAGCGGCCGTCGCGCTCGCCCTCGCGGCGCACCGGCTTGACGCCCTTCTCCTTCTGGAGCCGTTCCTCGACCTCGTCGACGATCGACTTGACCTGGCGGTCGTTGGGCGCGGAGGCCAGCAGGAAGGCGTCGGTGATGGAGAGCACATCGCTGACGTCGTACGCGACGACATCGTGGGCGAGCTTGTCGGCTGCAGCCTGGGCTGCTGCGTTGATCAGCTCGATGGAGCGGTCCGTGGCGGTCACAGGCAGCGCTTTCGGTCGGTGGTCCACAACCCTTCCAGGGTCTCACGCCCCGCCGCGGACCGGCTCCGTCGGGCCCGGCGGAGCCTCACCCCGCCGGACCCCGCCGGACCCCGCCGCCTCACGACCCTCCGGACTCGTAGTCCTGGCCCAGCACCACAGTGATGTCGGCGTTCGCCGCGCCCTTGCCCTCGACCACGGCCTTCTCCGGCAGGCCGAGCGTCCTGGCGACCTCCTCGGCCCCGGCCCTGTCCCCGGCGTCGGAGTAGGTCACCCGGGTGGTGGCCTGCGCGGACTGCGCGCTGCCGCCGCCGACCACGGTGTAGCCGCCGTTGACCAGCGCCACCCTGGCGTTGTTCACCGCCTTCTCGTCGCCGGTGGCGTTCTTCAGGCTCACACGCGGCGCGGCGTTCGGATCGGTGTTCTTCACCGTGCCGCCCAGCACGTCCTTCACCAGGCCCTCGCTGGTGGCGTCGCTGAGCGTGCCGTCCGCCTCCACGGGCAGCAATTCGGTGCCGTGGGCGTCCTTCCTGGCGTATCCGGCCAGCGAGGCGAGGCTGGCTCCGAGCTGTCCGTCGGTCAGTGAGGGGTCGAGGATCTGCGTCAGCGCACGGACCGTGCCGGTGGCGGTCCTCGGGTCGTCGGACATCTTCTCCAGCGTGGCCCGCAGGACCTGCCCGAACCGGGCGAGCTGTTTCGTCTGCGGCTCACCCTCGGCCCGGTGCGTGGCGTAGGCGACGGCGGCACTGCCGTCCAGGTCGCGCCCCTCGCCCCGCCTCACCAGCGGTTCGTCGTCCTTCTCCCCGCCGGACACGGTGGCGTCGGCGTCCAGGGAGATGCCGCCGACCAGATCGACCCAGTTCTCCAGGTAGGGGGTGTCCAGCCGCCAGGTGCCCCTGATGTCGGTGCCCAGCAGCAGGCCCAGCGCGTCGCGGGTGGCCGCCGCACCCTCGGCCTCGAGGGACCTGCCCAGCGTCGTTCCCCCGCCCGTGCCGCCGGAGGAGACGACCAGGGAGTTGGGCAGCAGGACGGTGGTGCCCCTGCCCGCCGTCTCGTTGTTGACCAGCAGCGCGGTGGACGTCTCCCCGTCGTCGATCTCGCGCAGGTGGACGACGATCACCTTGCGTTTCTGTGCGGCCGACGCCGCCTCGCCGGTCCCGCCGTCCCCGGAGGTGCCGGGCAGCATGCCCGCCCACCAGAGCCAGCCGACGCCGCCGGCCAGCACCACGGCGAGCGCGGCGACCAGTGCCACCGTGCGGTTGCGACCCCGGCGCTTGGCCTCCTCGCGCCGCTCGGTGCGGCTCTCGGAGAACTTCAGCCAGTCGATGACGTCCTCGGACTCCTCGTCCTGCTCCTCGACGAAGGAGAACTCCTCGGTGCGGTACTCGTCGGCGTCGGCGTCGGCACTGGCTTCGAGGTCGGGAGAGGCGCCGTCACCGGTGCGCCCGCCCTCGCCGGACCCGGCTTCCGGCGCGTCACCGGGCCCGGCGGAGCGTTCCCCGTACCAGGTCTGCTGGGCCTGCTGCGGGATCCACGTCTGCGCCGCCGGCTCCTGCCGCCCGGCGGCGGAGGCGTCCGGGTCGCCGTACCGGTCGTCCTGTCCGCCGTACCCGCCGTACCCGTCGTATCCGCCGTACCCGTCGTATCCGACGGCGTGCGGCTCGGAAGTGTAGGGGCTCTGGGCGTACGGCTCCTGGGCGTACGCCTCCGGCGCGTATCCGGTCCGGGTCCCCCCGGCGTGGGGGTCCCCGGCGTGGGGGTCCGCGGCGTGGGAGTCAAAGTCGTAGGAGCCGGAGCCGGAGCCGGAGTCGTAGGAGCCGGGGGTGTGCGTGCCCGAGTCGTAGGACCCCACGCCATAGGGCTCCGTGCCGTAAGCTCCGGCGCCGTAGGGGTCGTAGGCGGGCTGCTGCCCGGTTCGGGAGCCCTGTCCGTACGCGGAACCGTACGAGGGGTCGTACGGGGCGTCCCCGTACGGCGCGCCGGGGCCCTGCCCCCCGTAGACCGGCCGGCCGTACTCGTCGTAACCGTAGACGTGACCGCTCTCCTGTGACGGGTCCCCCGGCCCGTGCGGGTCCTGTCGGTCGTTCAAGACTGCCGCCCCTCTAGCCCTTCGGCGCCCGGCCGTCCCGGTACAGCCGGCGTTTGTTGATGTAGCGCACCACACCGTCCGGCACCAGATACCAGACGGGGTCCCCCTGCGCCACACGCGCGCGGCAGTCCGTCGAGGAGATGGCCAGCGCCGGGACCTCGATCAGGGACACCCCGCCGGCCGGCAGGCCCGGGTCGGCGAGGGCGTGCCCGGGGCGGGTGACCCCGATGAAGTGGGCGAGCGAGAACAGCTCGTCCACGTCGCGCCAGGTCAGGATCTGGGCGAGCGCGTCGGCGCCGGTGATGAAGAACAGGTCGGCGTCGGTGTGCAGTGCCCTGAGGTCCCGCAGGGTGTCGATGGTGTACGTCCGGCCGCCGCGGTCGATGTCGGTGCGGCTGACCGAGAACTGCGGGTTGGAAGCCGTGGCGATGACCGTCATCAGATAGCGGTCCTCGGCCGGCGACACCGCCCTGTGGCTCTTCTGCCACGGCTGCCCGGTCGGCACGAAGACCACCTCGTCCAGGTGGAACCTGGCCGCCACCTCGCTGGCCGCGACCAGGTGTCCGTGGTGGATGGGGTCGAACGTCCCGCCCATCACGCCCAGCCGCCGTTTGCCGGCGCCGGACACTATGTGCTCTCCCATGCGTGCCGACCTTAGCCGTCCGGCGCCGATCGCGCCGCCGTCCGGGCCCGGTGCCTCAGCGGTCCCGGTTGAAGCGGGTGGTGATCCACAGCAGCAGGAGCAGCACTCCCAGAGCGCCCAGACCGGCGGCGAACGGGTTGACGGACGTGCCGCCGTGCTCGCCGTTCTCGGCACTGGAGGCCAGGAGGTTCAGGGTGTGCACCGTGTCGGGGAGGGTCATCGTCGGCAGACCTATCGGGTAGGGGCGGAAACTTGAGCCACATCGTAAGCGGGGCGGGATGCTGTGGCGTGTGGCACCCACCACCTAGGGTGGGCTCCGACACGGGGGATGGGCCCGACCAGACCCGCAGGGGGCGGACGATGACAGACGGCGACGGCACCACCGAAGACCTTCCCTGCCGCGACAGGCGGCGCTTCCCGGGGATCTCCTCGCGGGCGTACGAGCACCCCGCGGACCGGTCCGCGCTGGTGGCGCTGCGCAGGCTGAGCGGTTTCGACACGGTCTTCAAGGCGCTGAGCGGGCTGCTGCCCGAGCGCAGCCTGCGCCTGCTGTTCCTGTCGGACTCGGTCCGGGTGGACGACGCGCAGTTCACCCACCTGTACGCCATGCTGCGCGACGCCTGCTACATCCTGGACCTGGAGAAGGTCCCGCCGATGTACGTCACGCAGGACCCGAGGCCCAACGCCATGTGCGTCGGCCTGGACGAGCCGGTCATCGTGGTGACCACCGGGCTGGTGGAGCTGCTGGACGAGGAGGAGATGCGGGCGGTGATCGGCCACGAGGTCGGCCACGCCCTGTCCGGGCACGCGGTGTACCGGACGATCCTGCTGTTCCTGACCGGTCTGGCCGTCAAGGTGGCGTGGATCCCGCTGGGCAATGTGGCGATCATGGCGCTCGTGGCGGCGCTGCGCGAGTGGTTCCGCAAGTCGGAGCTGTCGGCGGACCGGGCCGGACTGCTGGTCGGCCAGGACCTCCGGGCGTCGATGCGCGGTCTGATGAAGATCGCGGGCGGCGACCACCTGCACGAGATGAACGTCGACGCCTTCCTGAAGCAGGCCGACGAGTACGAGTCCTCCGGCGATCTGCGCGACTCGGTGCTGAAGATCCTCAACGTGCTGCCGCGCAGTCACCCCTTCACCACCGTGCGCGCCGCGGAGCTGCGCGAGTGGGCCGCGAGCCGCGATTACCAGCGGATCATGGAGGGCCACTACGACCGGCGTGAGGACGACAAGGACACCTCGGTGTACGAGTCGTTCCGGCAGTCCGCGAGTCACTACTCCGACACCGTGCGCACCAGCAAGGACCCGCTCATGGGCCTGCTGCGGGACCTGGGCGACGGCGCCGGGGACCTGGGCGGGAAGCTGCGCGACCGCTTCGCCGGGCGCGGAGCGGGCGGCGGTGCGAGCGCCAGGGGCGACGGCGGGAGCGGCGGCGCGGAAGGCGCTACGGGCTCGGCAGGGAGCTAGGGTCCAGCATCCCGCACACCGGGCTGTCGCCTCCGTCGCGCAGGTAGGGGTCGGTGCCGGCCGGGTGGTCGGCACCTGCTTCCTGCCCGGCCGTCAGCGGGCGCAGGGCGTCGTGGGCACGGGCCGCGCAGGACATCGGCCCGGCCCGCACCTCGCTGCGCTCCACCGTCAGATGGTGGTCGCGCAGATCCTCGCGGTCGAAGCGCAGCCGCAGTTCGCGCCGGACGGTGAACAGCGAGGCGTCCGCCCCGTCCGCCCGGTCGCCGCCGGCCCGGGCGGGGCGGACGGCGTAGACGAAGACGTGGTCGGTGACGATCTCCAGCGCGTCGGCCTCCGCCTCGCGGACCTGCATCGTGCCGCGGACGCGCACCCCCTCGCCGGCGAACTCCGTGCGCCCGGGGTCGAAGCGCACCAGCCAGCCGGTCGCCGCGTGGTGGCCGTCGGCCGCGGGCCGCTCGATGCTGCGGTCGAACTGCGCGTGCTGGCCCGGATCGACCAGTATCCGCACCGGCCGCGCGGTCCCGCCGCTCAGCACCTCGGGGTTGAGGGAGCTCTCGACCACGTACTCCTTGGCGACGGACAGCGCGGCGAGCACCTGGCTGTCGGCGAAGTGGGCGGTGGAGCGGGCCGGAGGCAGCGTCACTCCGGCGGCCCCGGTGCGGAACTCCGCGGCCGGGCTGCGTTCGAACAGGCGTGACGGCCGCCCGCCGGGCACCCGGCTGCCCCCGCCCGGCGAGAGCGGGACGACCGTGCTGCTCATCACCCGCGGGCCCGGCTGCTCCACGGGCTGCCGCGGGCCGCTCACCCCGGCGTAGACCACGGCGCCGAAGGCGAGCACGATCAGCACCGCCAGGACCATGCCCCGCCACGGCGTGCCGCGCGGCGGGCGGGACTGAAGAGGCCGGACGGGGTGCTCTCGGTCGGCGATCCGCTCCCGCGCGGAGAACTCCTGGAGGCGGGCAGCCCGGACGAACGACTCGTCGAAGACGGTGGAGCGGTACTCGTCGTCACCGCCTCCGGAGGAACCCCGGGGCGGTGGGTCTCCAGACCCGGCCATATCCCCAGAGTAGGCCCGGCGAAAGACGCCGAACCCGCCCACGAGGCCGATTCGGGGAAAAGTCGGACAGTGTCCGCCGGGCGGCCTACCCGGCGCCCGCTACGGCCGGCCGCCGAGCCAGGACGTGCTGTAGTGGCCGGACAGGGAGGGGAGCGCGCCGGACCGGCCGGCCGGCGGGGCGTCGACCCCGCTGGTCGCGGGCGGCGGCTCCGGCGGGGGCTGCTGCCGCTGGCCGGAGGCGCCCCGGTGGACGGCGGCGAAGGCCATCGCGACGATGCCGACGCTCATCACCACAGCGAGCACCCAGGCGACCGGCCGCTGCCAGCGGACATGGCCGCGGTAGGGACGCGGGGGGTACCCGTGGGGTCCGGCCCGGCCGTCGTTCTCCTCGGTGTAGGCGGCGTATCCGGCGTCCTCCGGATACTCGGCGTCCTCCACGTACTCCAGGTGGTCGAGGCGGTCGGCGAACTCCAGCCGACCGTAGCGGTACCGGCCGTGATGGTCGTCATCCTCGTCCACCCCGGCGTCGCGGCCCTCTTCCACACCCTCGGGGCCGTCCGGCCGGATTCCGTAGCCGTACTGGTCGTCATGCGCGAGCGCCGCCTCGGTCTCGGAGGGGGACTGGGCGGCGGCCGGAGCGCGCTCGGCGGCGGTGGGCTCGTGAATCAGGGCGGCGCGTACGAAGGACTCGTCGAGCACCACGGAGGCGAACACGTCGTCCGCCGCCGCGCGGTCGCGGTCGTCGGGCTCCTCGCCACCGTGGTGCGGCTGGCCCCCCACATCCTCCGGCACGGGACCAGCGTAGACCGGCCGGAGGACTTTGGGCAGGGAGAACGGCGATTCGTCTGGTTTCACGCGGGGCGGGGCGCCGCCCTCGGAGCCCCGCGGGAGAGCCGCCGGATCAGTCGCGCACGTGCCCGTCGCCCGTGACCACGTACTTCGTCGAGGTCAGCTCCGGCAGGCCCATGGGCCCGCGGGCGTGCAGCTTCTGCGTCGAGATGCCGATCTCGGCGCCGAAACCGAACTGGCCGCCGTCGGTGAAGCGGGTGGAGGCGTTGACCATGACCGCGGTGGAGTCCACCAGCGACACGAAACGGCGGGCCGCCGAGGTGTCGGAGGTGACGATCGCCTCGGTGTGGCCGGAGCTCCAGCGGCGGATGTGCTCCACCGCGGCGTCCAGGGAGGGCACCACGGCGGCGGCGATGTCGTACGAGAGGTACTCGGTGGCCCAGTCCTCCTCCGTGGCGGGCACCACGTCCACGCCGCCCGCCTCGCCCGCCTTGGCCCAGGCCCCGTCGCCGTGGACGGTCACCCCGGCCTTCTCCAGCGCGGCCAGGGCGCGTGGCAGGAAGGCGTCGGCGATACCGGAGTGCACCAGCACGGTCTCGGCGGCGTTGCAGACGCTGGGACGCTGCGCCTTGGAGTTGACCAGGATCTCCACGGCCATGTCGAGGTCGGCGTGCTCGTCGACGTAGACGTGGCAGTTGCCGGTACCGGTCTCGATGACCGGGACGGTGGACTCCTCCACGACCGTCCTGATCAGGGAGGCGCCGCCGCGCGGGATCAGCACGTCCACCAGGCCGCGGGCGCGCATCAGCTCCCTGACACTGTCGCGGCTCTCGCCGGGCACGAGCTGGACGGCGTCGGCCGGGAGCCCCGCGGAGACCACGGCGTCGCGGAGCACGGCGACCAGGGCGGTGTTGGAGGAGTACGCGGAGGAGGAGCCGCGCAGCAGCACCGCGTTGCCGGCCTTCAGACAGAGCACGGCGGCGTCCACGGTGACGTTGGGCCTGGCCTCGTAGACGATGCCGACCACGCCGAGCGGCACCCGCACCTGGCGCAGCTCCAGGCCGCCCGGGAGCGTGGAGCCGCGCACCACCTCGCCCACCGGGTCGGGCAGGGCCACCACGTCGCGCACGTCGGAGGCGATGGCGGCGATCCGCTCGGGGGTGAGGGTGAGCCGGTCGACGACGGACTCGGCCGTCCCGGCGGCGCGGGCCCTGTCCACGTCGGCGGCGTTGGCCTCGACGATCTCGCCGGTGCGGGCCACCAGGGCGTCGGCGATCGCGAGCAGCGCGCCGTCGCGCGCGGTGCGCGGCAGCGGGGCGAGCGCGGCGGCCGCCTCCTTGGCGCGTCGGGCGGTGTCGGTCACGGGCGAGGTCTGCGATGCGCTGCTCATGCTCCCAGCGTAGCCAGGGCGGGCGGCGTCCATCCCCGGGTCCGCGGTGCGAGACGGGTGGTGTGCCCGGCCCGCCGCCTCCCGGCGGCCCGGGGTCAGAACGGGTGGACGCCGGCCGGGATGGCGGGGTGCGGGCCGTAGCCCTCCGCCACCCGCCGGCGGTACGTCTCGCGGCCGATGACCTCCAGCCCGACGATCTCCCAGGGCGGCAGCTTCGACGACGCCCGGTGCTCGCCCCACAGCCGCAGCGCCACGGCCGCGGCGTCGTGGAGGTCGCGGGCCTCCTCCCAGTAGCGGATCTCGGCGTGGTCGTTGGCGTACCGCCCGGCCAGCAGGAAGGGGTGATCGTGGGCGAGCCGCTCCAGCGCCCGTCTGACATCCCGCAGCGGCGCCTCGGCCCCGGAGACGCTGAGGGTGACGTGCCACAGCCGGGAGGCGCCTCCGGCGCGGCCCTCCTCCCCGCCGCGGCGGGCGTCCGGCCCCGCCGGAGGGGGCGGGGGGCTCCCCGCCCCGTCGCCTCGCTGGGGGTCCCCCAAGTCGACGCTGGTCAGTCGTCTCACCGGCGGCCTCCCGTGTGGTGCCGATCTCGTGTGGCTGCGCCTGTGCGACCGCGCGAGCGCGGTCCTCCCACAGAAGTGGACCAGCACTCGAGTCCCCGTGTGGCGGTTTTCGGGAAGCTTTCCGTGGAAAGGCTGACCCGGCTGCGCCGTCAGGGGTGCCGTCAGGGGTGCAGCAGGACCAGATCGTCGCGGTGGACGACCTCCCTCTCGTACGCGGGGCCGAGTTCGCGGGCCAGGTCGCGGGTGGAGCGGCCGATCAGCCGGGGGATCTCGCGCGCGTCGAAGTTGACCAGCCCGCGGGCGACGGCCCGCCCGGCGGTGTCCCGCAGCTCGACCGGGTCGCCGGCGGAGAACTCGCCCTCCACCCCGGCCAGCCCGGCCGGCAGCAGCGAGGTGCGCCGCTCGACGACGGCCCGCACCGCGCCGTCGTCCAGCACCAGCGCGCCGCGCGGGGCGGAGGCGTGGGCCAGCCACAGCAGCCGGCCGGCGGAGCGGCGGCCGGTGCGGTGGAAGTAGGTGCCCACGGACCGGCCGGCGAGGGCGTCGGCGGCGCGGGTGGCGGAGGTGAGCACCACGGGGACGCCGGCCCCGGCGGCGATCCGGGCCGCCTCGACCTTGGTGACCATGCCTCCGGTGCCGACCCCGGCCTTCCCGGCGCTGCCGATCTCCACCCCGTCCAGGTCGTGCGGGCCGCGCACCTCCTCGATGAGGGAGGTGCCGGGGGAGGCCGGATTGCCGTCGTAGAGGCCGTCGACGTCGGAGAGCAGGACCAGCAGCTCGGCGCGGACGAGATGGGCGACCAGCGCGGCCAGCCGGTCGTTGTCGCCGAAGCGGATCTCGTCGGTGGCGACGGTGTCGTTCTCGTTGACGACCGGCACCGTGCCCATGGCCAGGAGCTGGTCCAGGGTGCGGTAGGCGTTGCGGTAGTGCGCGCGGCGGCTGGTGTCGTCCGAGGTCAGCAGCACCTGGCCCACGCGCCGGCCGTAGCGGGCGAAGGAGGCGGTGTAGCGGGCCACCAGCAGACCCTGGCCGACGCTGGCGGCGGCCTGCTGGCGGGCGAGGTCGCGGGGGCGCTTGTCCAGGCCCAGCGGTGCCAGTCCGGCGGCGATGGCGCCGGAGGAGACCAGCACGACCTCCTTGCTGTCCTCGTCCTCCGGGGCGCCGAGACACCTGGCCACCACGTCCACCAGCGCGTCCACCCGGTCGGCGTCCAGCCCGCCGGCGGCCGTGGTCAGCGAGGACGACCCGATCTTCACCACGATCCTGCGGGCGTCCCGTACGTCCCGCCGAAGGCCCTGCTCTGCCGCTGCCACCTGCGCCGTCCCCTGCGTGTGATCCCTCGTCCGGTCGCTGTGCAATCTACGCGAGCCCCCGCTCGGCCCGCCCGCCCGCTGGTCAGGGGCGACCTCTTACCCTCGGAAGGCCTAAGCGATTTCCGCAATCAGGCCAACCGTCCCGATGAAGGCGACACCTGCACCAATGAATCGAAAGGTCCCCGGCGCCGCAGGCCCGGTAAACGTGAACCCGGAAAAAAATCCAAATACCCGACGGGCGGCATCTCCGTGGTTCAGAAAGGTGACCCATCCGTAAATCGAGAAAAGTGCAAAAAATACCACCGCAGACACGTCCACACCGGACGAAGGGGTTTGCCCCATGGAAAGGGGAAGGAAATTCGCCATCATCAAGAAACACCACCGAAAAAGGAAGCGGGAGCCTCAAGCACACAGACTCCCGCCTCGCTGTACCGTGGACGAATCAGGTATCACCATTCGTCGAGAGTGAACCACTTCCCAACCTCAGTGTTGACGCTCGTAGTGATACCGAACTCAGCACCGACACCTCCCCCACGCTGACCGTAGTTACACCCACACTCTCTCCCCGGGTGTTAGCCGTACCTATAGCCCTTTCATGGGTCACCGAAGCAGCGGCTCCGTACCCGGCAGAGACCGTCCCGCCCCACCCGTCACCTTTAAGCTGCGCTATGCCATCAGCGTTGCTGCCCATCGCCCCGAGCTGGATACCTGTCCCCAGGGACGGGGATTCCATTCCCTTGGAGACGGTGTGACCGTACTCGACTTTCCCGTCAGGTGTAATTGTCTTCACGATACAGGCCTCTCCTGCCACTCCAGTCCCGAAGCCGATGGAACCACTGAGGCACATTCTGCCTGCGTCATTTGCCCAAAAAGTGTCCCAAACTTTCCCGATTTCATCCTTGGCGAACCCGCCGACTATGGAAGAGACACCAGTGTTCTGCGTCGGCCGCGTCGTAGTGCAGCCCGGTGGTGTAGGCCCCGGCCAGCTCACCGGCCTCGCCCTGGACGCCTTGGACATGGCCGTCTGGAGACGTCGTCGAACCGGCGCCACCCTGAACGGCCGACCACGCAAGACCCTCGGCTGGAAGACCCCGGCCGAAGCCCTCAACGAGCAGCTACAGTCGATCCAACAAGCCGGTGTTGCGACGACTGGTTGAACCTGAGCAACTCAGGTTCAACCGGCGACGCCTCCACGGCGAGCTCGGGCACGTCACCCCCACCGAACACGAAGCCACTCACCACCTGACGGTCGAATCCCCAGCATCGCCGCAGAAAACCAGCTAACCGACTCTCCACAAAACCCGGGGCTCGACAGCCCTGATGACCGCCGAGGAACTGGAGCAGCGCAAGCGTGAACAGGACCGGGAGAACCAGGAGAGCGAGGCCGACGAGGAGCAGGGGATCACCTTCATGGAGGACCTCCTCCGCGAGACCCCCCCCCCACCGCCGACCTCGGCGGCGACTCCCGGCAGGACGCCCCGGACGCCGGGGCCGATGGCGACGCGGACGCGTACGCCACCGGGCGGGGCGGTGAACAGAAGGGGACTTCCGTTCACCGCCCCGCCCGGCGTTGCGCGAGGGCACCGCGCGAGGACAGCGCCGCGGTGACCGTAGGATGAGCGCCGCAAACGCATCATCGAGTGGTCGTCGAACACTCCGCCGCATGCCGATCGCCGTTGGGGAAGGGCGCCGGAAAGCCTCCGGAAGGCAGGGGCGGGCGGTAGGCGAGACGACACGTATGACGTCCCTTCCTGGAGCGTGACCTGCCTGATGTCCGCCTCGTTCCCAGTCCTGAGGCTCTTCCACAGCAAGAGACGGGCCGAAAGGGGTTCCCCCCGGCCCGCTCCACCGAGCTTCTCGGTGAAACACGCTCTGGCCCTCTCCGTCCTGCTGGGCGCGGCCTTCCTGGCACAGGCACTGGGCGCCCTGCTGGCCGACACCGCCCTGTTCGTCTCGGGATCCTCGGCCGGCCTCCTGCTCGACCTGTACCTGGTGCACCGGCAGCCCTGGCTGGTCGCCGCGCTGGGCAGGCTGCGCTTCGACGTCACCACCCGTCAGCTGCTGCGCGACGCGCTGATCGTCGTCGGCCTGGTCCGGCTGCCGGGCATCGACCCGCTGGAGGAGCAGCCCCTCGCCCTGGCCCTGCTGGCCGGGTACTTCCTGCACTTCTGCTGCCAGGCGATCGCGCTGCTGATCAGGCGCCGGCGCACCCTCCCCATCGTCACCCGCAACATCGACGCCTCCGCCCTGCGGCTGTCCTCCGCGCCGCCGCGGCTGCTGGCCCGCCAGCCCAGCCGCCGGCTGCTGTACTTCGCCCTGCCCGCCACGGCCGGTCTGATGGCCTCGGCCGTGACCACCGACGCCCTGTGGGGCCTGCTGGGAGTGGGCGTCACCCTGGCATTCCACCTGGGCGGCATACTGCGGCTCGCCGCCTGGCTGCGGCCGGGCGCGCAGCCCGCGAACGAGCGGCAGGCGCTGGAGTGGCTGGACCGCTGGCTGGCCGAGTACCGGCCGACGGTGGCGATGTACTTCTCCGGCGGCGCGGCCTCCGCCTACCAGGCGAACATGTGGCTGGGCACGCTCTCCGCACTGGAGGCCAGGCCGCTGATCGTGCTGCGCGAGCGGTTCATGGTCCAGAAGATCGACGCGACCGACGTGCCCGTCGTGTGCATCCCCAAGGTCGCCCACCTCATGCGGCTGGAGCACTCCTCGCTCAAGATGATGCTGCACCCGGCGAACTCCGGTAAGACCTCGCAGGTACTGCGCATCCCCTCGATCAAGCACGCCTTCATCAACCACGGCGAGAGCGACAAGCTCTCCAGCTGCAACCCCTACGCCAAGGCCTACGACGAGGTGTGGGTCGCGGGCCGGGCCGCCCGGGACCGCTACCGGCTCGCCGACATCGGCGTCGACGACCGCGACGTGGTGGAGGTCGGCCGCCCGCAGCTCGCGCCGATCCGCCCGTACGCCGGGCCCCCGGCCGCGAACGGTCCCGTCACGGTGCTGTACGCGCCCACCTGGGAGGGCTGGACCGACGACCCCGGCAACACCTCGGTCATCCTGGCCGGCGAGAACATCGTCCGCGCCCTGCTGGCGGACCCGAAGGTGCGGCTGCTGTACAAGCCCCACCCGATGACCGGTTCGGTGGACCCGCGCGCGGCCCGCGCCGACGTGCGCATCCAGCACATGATCGCCGAGGCCAACGCCCGGCGCTCCGGCCCGCGCCCCGGCCCGGAGGCCGCTGCCGAGCTGGCCCGCCGCACCTCCGAGCTGGACGAGCTGACCAGCACGGCGTTCCGGCCGAGCGCGGACGAGATGGAGCGGATGCTGCTCCAGTCCACCCCCGAGGGGGACCGGGAGGCGGCGGTGACGGCCGCGACAGCCGCCTGGGAGGAGGCCTACTGGGCGTCCTTCCCCGAGTGGGAGCACCTGGTCGTCACCGGGCCGCGGCCCGCCCTGTACGCCTGCTTCAACCGCTCCGACCTGCTGATCAGCGACGTCTCCAGCGTGGTCTCGGACTGGCTGGCCGGTGAGAAGCCGTACGCGGTCGCCAACACCAGCGGTCTGGCGGAGGAGGAGTTCAGGGCCGGTCTGCCGACCGTGCGGGCGGCCACGGTCCTCACGCCCGACGCCGCCGGTGTGCCCGCCCTGCTGGACTCCGTCCGGGACCCGTCCAGGGACACCATGGCGCGGGCACGTTCCGAGCTGAAGACGCATCTGCTGGGGCCGGCCGACCCGCCGTCGATCGTCCGCTTCGACCGGGCGGTCGCGGCGCTGTGCGCCAAGGCGGACAGGCGCCGCGAGCTGATGGCCCTGCGCACCGACGACGCCCCGGCGCCGCGGGTGGCCGCCGAGGCGGCGGAAGCGGCCGACGCGGCGGAGAACGGGCAGGAGAGCGGCCCCAGTGGCTCGGAGAACTCCCTGACCACCTGAGACACCCGGCTCGCGAGCCGCGAAGCGGGGGGGGGGGGGGGGGGGGGGGGGGGGGGGGGGGGGGGGGGGGGGGGGGGGGGGGGGGGGGGGGGGG
>NZ_JAJFAU010000011.1:0-5717 GCF_022614595.1 Streptomyces sp. CNQ085 | reverse complement strand
GCCCCGCACCCTCGGGAGAGAGGGTGCGGGGCCACCGCCGCTGCCGGCGTCCGCGCCGTGACCACTCGTGACTACTCCTCGAAGGGATCGAAGCCCTCGTACGCGCGCAGAGCCTCGTCGCGCTCCGCGTCGCGGTCGCGGCGGCGCTGGGCGGCCGGGCGGATGGTGTCCATGCGGTGGTCCTCGCCGCGGCGGCCGAGCATCTCCGCGCCCGCGGCCACCGAGGGCTCCCAGTCGAAGACGACCGCGTTGTCCTCCGAGCCGATGGCCACGCCGTCGCCCTCGTGGGCGCCCGCCTTCATCAGCTCGTCCTCGACGCCGAGGCGGTTGAGCCGGTCGGCGAGGTAGCCGACGGCCTCGTCGTTGCTGAAGTCGGTCTGGCGCACCCAGCGCTCCGGCTTCTCACCGCGCACCCGGAAGAACCCCTCACCCTCCCGCGTGACGGTGAAGCCGGCGTCGTCCACGGCCTGCGGGCGGATGACGATACGGGTCGCCTCCTCCACCGGCCTGGCCGCGCGCGCCTCCTCCACGATCCCCGCCAGGGCGAAGGACAGCTCCCTGAGCCCCTTGCGGCTGACGGCCGAGACCTCGAGGACCGAGTAACCGCGCGCCTCCAGGTCGGGGCGGATGATGTCGGCCAGGTCCTGCCCGTCGGGGATGTCCACCTTGTTGAGCACCACCACGCGCGGACGGCCGTCCAGACCGCCGTACTGGGCCAGTTCGGCCTCGATGACGTCCAGGTCGGTGACCGGGTCGCGCTCGGACTCCAGTGTCGCGCAGTCCAGCACGTGCACCAGGACCTCGCATCGCTCCACGTGACGCAGGAACTCCAGGCCCAGGCCCTTGCCCTGGCTGGCCCCGGGGATCAGACCGGGCACGTCGGCGATGGTGTAGACGGTCGCGCCCGCCGTCACCACGCCCAGGTTGGGCACCAGGGTGGTGAAGGGGTAGTCGGCGATCTTCGGCTTGGCCGCGGAGAGGACGGAGATCAGGGAGGACTTGCCCGCCGACGGATAGCCGACCAGGGCCACGTCCGCCACCGTCTTCAGCTCCAGGACGATGTCGCGGGTTTCCCCCGGCTCGCCCAGCAGCGCGAAGCCCGGCGCCTTGCGGCGGGCCGAGGCCAGCGCGGCGTTGCCCAGGCCGCCGCGTCCGCCGCGCCCGGCGACGAAGGTGGTGCCCTGCCCGACGAGGTCGGCGAGCATGTTGCCCCGCCGGTCCAGGACGACCGTGCCGTCCGGGACCGGCAGCACCAGGTCCCCGCCGTCCGCGCCCGAGCGGTTGCCGCCCTCGCCGGGCCTGCCGTTGGTCGCCCGGCGGTGCGGGGTGTGGTGGTACTCCAGCAGCGTGGTCACGGACTGGTCGACGACGAGGATCACGTCCCCGCCCCGGCCGCCGTTGCCGCCGTCCGGGCCGCCCAGCGGCTTGAACTTCTCACGGTGGACGGAGGCACAGCCGTGGCCTCCGTTACCCGCGGCGACGTGCAACTCGACGCGGTCCACGAAGGTGGTCATGACGGGTGCCTCCAGGCTGGTGTTCGAGGGATGTGCGGGTGCCGATCCGCGAGTCCGCGGATCACGGGGGCGGCGCCGCGCGGGCCGCCTCCGTACAACGCGCCGAGGGCGGAACCGCTTCCCCGTCCGTACGCGCGGGGCGCGTACGGACGGGAGGCGGTCCGCCCTCGGGGGGTGCTGCGGGTCGTACCGGGGCCGGTGGTTACTCGGCGGCCGGGACGATGTTCACGACCTTGCGGCCACGCGCGGTGCCGAACTGCACCGCGCCGGCGGCCAGCGCGAACAGGGTGTCGTCGCCGCCGCGGCCCACGCCGGAGCCCGGGTGGAAGTGGGTGCCGCGCTGGCGGACCAGGATCTCGCCCGCGTTGACGACCTGACCGCCGAAGCGCTTCACGCCGAGCCGCTGGGCATTGGAGTCGCGACCGTTCCGAGTGGACGATGCGCCCTTCTTGTGTGCCATCTCTCCTCAGTCCCTTACTTCGTCGCCGGGGCGTCGATACCGGTGATCTTCAGCGCGGTGTGCAGCTGACGGTGACCGATCCGCTTGCGGTAGCCGGTCTTGTTCTTGTACTTCATGATGTCGATCTTGGCACCCTTGTGGTGGTCCACGACCTCGGCGTGGACCTTCACGCCGGCCAGGACCCACGGGTCGCTGGTGACCGCGTCGCCATCGACGATGAGCAGGGTCGAGAGCTCGACGCTGTCGCCGACCTTGCTGGTGGAGATACGGTCAACCTCAATGACATCGCCGACGGACACCTTCTGCTGGCGGCCGCCGGTGCGCACGATCGCGTACACGCGGAACTCTCTCTCGCTCGTGGGTGGGGCCCCTGATGCCAGCCGCTCGCCACGGGCGGGGCCCGTGCGGATCCGAGTGGATTGAGCGGCCTCTCCTCGCGCTCACGCGACACCTCGCGGAGTGCGTGGAGGGATTTGCTCAGGAGCCTGGCGTGTCCATCGACACGCCGCGACGGTCAAGGTTACGGGGCTTTGTCGCGGGGGGTCAAACCGGCCCCGGACGCCGACGGGCGTCCCGGGCCGGTCGTCCGCCTTCCGTCAGTCCTCGGCCGGAGCCGAGACGGACCGCGGGTCCTGCTGTTCGGCCGCCGCGGTCCTGCGGGCGGCCGTCTTCTTGGCGGCCGTCTTCTTGGCGGTCGTCTTCTTGGCGGCGGTCTTCTTCGCCGCCGTCCTCTTCTTGGCCGCCGACTCCGCGGTCTTCTCGGTCGCCGTCTTCTTGGCCGTCGTCTTCTTGGCGGTGGTCTTGGCGGTGGCCTTCTTCGCCGTGGACGCGGTCTTCTTGGCGGCGGCCTTCTTGGCCGTCTTGCGGGCGGTCTTCTTCGCCGGAGCGGCCTCCTCGGCGGGGGCCTCCGCGACCGGTTCCGAGGGGGTCTCCCCCGGAACCTCGGCCGGCGCCTCGGCGACCGGCTCCTCCACAGAGGCCACGGGCTCGGCGGAGGGGACGGCGGGCTCGGTGATCTCGGCCGTCTCGGGGGATCCGGCCGGGGCCGCCGCACGGCGCACCACGCGGCGGCGGGGGCGGGCCGGCGGAGCGGTCTGCGCCGGAGCCTCCGCGGGCTCCTCCGCCATCTCGGCCGACTCCTCCACGGGCGCCCGCAGCGCCTCCTCGGCAGCCGGAACCACCGTCACCGCGGCCTCCACCTCAGCAGCCGCCCTCGGTGGACCCGCCGGAGCCGACACCTTGCGCGCACCACGGCGCCGGGTACGCGGCGCGGCCTCCTCCGCGGCCGGCTCGGACACGGCTGTCGCGGGAGCCGCGGTCTGCGCCGGAGCCTCCGCGGGCTCCTCCGTCGCCCCGGCCGACTCCTCCACGGGCGCCCGCGGCGCCTCCTCGGCAGCCGGAACCACCGTCACCGCGGCCTCCACCTCAGCAGCCGCCCTCGGCGGACCCGCCGGAGCCGACACCTTGCGACCGCCTGCGCGCCGCCGCCTGCGGCCGCGCCGGGCGGCCTCCTCGGCCTCGGCCGCGCTGCTGTACAGGTCCTCGTCCGGGACGAACTCCGGCTCCGGCAGCGCGGCCGGCACGGCGGCCTCCGCCGCCACCTCGGCGAGCGTCTCGGCCGCCGGCTCCTCCGCGGAGGGCGCGGGGACCTCGACGGGGGTCTCGGGCTGCTGGGCCGGCGCCTTGCCCTTCTTCCTGCCGCGCTTGCCGCCACCGCCACCGCCCTGGGCGTGCACCTGGTCCATGTGGACGGTCAGGCCCCGGCCGTTACAGTGCACACAGGTCTCGGAGAAGGACTCCAGCAGCCCCTGACCGACCCGCTTGCGCGTCATCTGGACCAGTCCCAGCGAGGTGACCTCGGCCACCTGGTGCTTGGTGCGGTCGCGGCCCAGGCACTCCAGCAGGCGCCGCATCACCAGGTCGCGGTTGGACTCCAGCACCATGTCGATGAAGTCGATCACGATGATGCCGCCGAGGTCGCGCAGCCTGAGCTGGCGCACGATCTCCTCGGCCGCCTCCAGGTTGTTCCTGGTGACCGTCTCCTCAAGGTTTCCGCCCTGGCCGGTGAACTTGCCGGTGTTGACGTCGATCACGATCATCGCCTCGGTGCGGTCGATGACCAGCGATCCGCCGCTGGGCAGCCAGACCTTGCGGTCCAGCGCCTTCATCAGCTGCTCGTCGATCCGGTAGGTGGCGAAGACGTCCACCTCGGAGGTCCAGCGCTGGAGCCGGTCGGCCAGGTCGGGCGCGACGTGCGAGACGTACCCGTGGATCGTCTCCCACGCCTGGTCGCCGCTGATGACGACCTTGGAGAAGTCCTCGTTGAAGATGTCGCGGACGACCCGGACGGTCATGTCCGGCTCGCCGTAGAGCAGTGTCGGCGCACCGCCCTTGCGGGCCTTCTTCTGGATGTCCTCCCACTGCGCCTGGAGCCGCTCGACATCGCGGCGCAGCTCGTCCTCGCTGGCTCCCTCGGCGGCGGTGCGGACGATGACACCCGCGTCCTCGGGGACGATCCGCTTGAGGATCTGCTTGAGCCGGGTCCGTTCGGTGTCCGGCAGCTTGCGGCTGATGCCGGTCATCGAGCCCTCGGGCACGTAGACCAGGTAGCGGCCGGGGAGGGAGACCTGGCTGGTCAGCCGGGCGCCCTTGTGGCCGATCGGGTCCTTGGTCACCTGGACCAGGACGGACTGGCCGGACTTGAGCGCGGTCTCGATGCGGCGCGGACCGCCGGACAGGCCCAGCGCCTCGAAGTTCACCTCACCGGCGTACAGGACGGCGTTGCGTCCCTTGCCGATGTCGACGAAGGCGGCCTCCATCGACGGCAGGACGTTCTGGACCTTGCCCAGGTAGACGTTGCCGACGTAACTGGTGGCCTGCTCCTTGTTGACGAAGTGCTCGACGAGGACGCCGTCCTCCAGCACCCCGATCTGGGTGCGCTCGCCGCTCTGGCGGACCACCATGACGCGCTCGACCGCCTCACGGCGGGCGAGGAACTCGGCCTCGGTGATGATCGGGACGCGGCGGCGGCCCTGCTCACGGCCCTCGCGACGGCGCTGCTTCTTGGCCTCCAGACGGGTGGAGCCCTTGATGGACTGCACACCGTCGGCGTTCTCGGACGACTCGTCCCTCCTCTTCCGCGGCTCGCGCACCTTGACGACCGTGCGCTCCGGGTCGTCCTGGGCCGCCTCGGCTGCCTGGGGCTCGGCCTCGCCGCTGCTGCGGCGGCGACGGCGGCGGCGTCGCGAGGTGCTGCTGGAGGCGCCCTGGTGCTCCTCGGTGCCCTCGCCCCGCTCCTCGTCCTCCCGGCCGCTCCCATCGGCCACCGCCCCGCCCTCGCCGGCGCTCTCGCGGGTCTCGTCGCCCTCCTCGCCCTCGCCGGCGTCCTCGGTGTCGGAGCCGCGACGGCGGCGGCGCCCGCCACGGCGGCGGCGGCGTGAGGGGCGCTCCTCGCCCTCGTCCGTCTCGCCCCGGCCGTAGGTCTCCTCGTCCTCCTCGCCGCCCTCCTCGGCGGCTCCGGTCCCGGCCCGGGCCCGGGTCTCCGCGGCTTCACCAGCCTCGGCGGCGGGCTGTTCGTCCCGCTCCTCCTGCTCGGCGGGCTCGCCGCTCCTGCGGCGGCGGCGACGGCGGCGGGCCGCGGCCGGCGGGGTCTTGGTGATGAAGGTGAAGGAGCGGTCCTCGTAGACCGTGATCTCCACCGGGATGACCCAGCCGCGCTGCGACTCGGTCGCGGCGTTGTAGGC
>NZ_JAJFAU010000002.1:84388-98480 GCF_022614595.1 Streptomyces sp. CNQ085 | reverse complement strand
GCCGGCCGGGAGGCGGCCGGCCGTGGGTGAGGAGCCGGAGCACGGGCCCGCCCGGGCGCCGGAGCTGCGGGAGCCGGACCTGCCGCGTACCGCCAAGCAGCGCCCGAAGGCACTGCGCACCGGCTGGACGACCGGCACCTGCGCCTCGGCGGCGGCCCGCGCCGCCGCGCTGCATCTGGTCACCGGCGAACCTCAGCCGTGGGTGGAGGTCGCGCTGCCCTCGGGGCGGCGGGTGACCTTCGCCGTGGAGCGCTCGGCCGAGCTGCGGCCGGGCCGCACCGAGGCGGTGGTGGTCAAGGACGCGGGCGACGACCCGGACGTCACCCACGGCTCGCGGCTGACCGCCACGGTGAGCTGGCGGAGCGAGCCGGGCATCGAACTGCACGGCGGCGTCGGCGTCGGCGTCGTCACCCGGCCGGGGCTCGGTCTGGAGGTGGGCGGCCCGGCGATCAACCCGGTGCCCCGCGCCATGATCAGCCAGGCCGTGGGCGAGGTCGTCGACACCGCGGAGCGCGGCGTGGACGTCACCATCAGCGTGCCCGACGGCGAGAAGCGCGCCCGCAGGACCACCAACGCCCGGCTCGGCATCCTCGGCGGCATCTCCATCCTGGGGACGACCGGGATCGTCCGGCCGTTCTCGACGGCCTCGTGGCGGGCGAGCGTGGAGCAGGCGGTGTCGGTGGCCGCGGCGCAGGGCGCCCCGGCCGTGGTGCTGTGCACCGGCGGACGCACCGAGAAGGGCGCCATGGAGCTGCTGCCCGGGCTGCCGCCGGTGTGCTTCATCGAGGTCGGCGACTTCACCGGCGCCGCGCTGCGGCGGGCGGTGGAGCACGGCGTGGACCGGGTGGTGTTCGTGGGCATGGTGGGAAAGCTGACCAAGCTGGCCTCCGGGGTGCTGATGACGCACTACACGCGGTCGAAGGTGGACACCTCCGTCCTGGCCGACGTCACCCGCGCGGTGGGCGGCGCGGACGCGCTGGCTGCCGAGGTCGCGGCGGCGAACACCGCCCGCCACGCGTACGAGCTGTGGGACGCGGCGGGGTTGCTGCAGACGGCCGCGCCGGAGCTGTGCCGGCGAGTGGTGGACGTGCTGGAGCGCTTCACCGACCGCCGGATCACCGCGGAGGCGGCCATGGTGGACTTCACCGGCCGCACCGTGGTCGCCCTGTGCTCCGACGGCGGGGGGCTGCTGCCGTGATCACGGTCGTGGGCACGGGCACGGGCACGGGGGCGGACTCCTCCGGGCTCGGCACGCTGTCCTGGCGGAAGGTCCGGCTGGCCGTGGGCGCCCGCCGCCATCTGGAGGCGGCCGCCCCTCCCCCCGGGGTGCGGCGCGTGGTCCTGGGGCCACTCGCCCCGGCGCTGGACGCCGTCGAACGCCAGCTGTCCGAGGACGGCGGGCCGGTGGTGGTGCTCGCCTCCGGTGACCCCGGATTCTTCGGGATCGTCCGCTCGCTCGCCGAACGCTTCGGCCCCGAGGCCCTGGACGTACGGCCCACCGCGCCGTCCGTCGCGGTGGCCTTCGCCCGCGCCGGACTGCCGTGGGACGACGCCGCCGTGGTCAGCGCGCACGGGCGCGACTCGCGCACCGCCGTCAACGTCTGCCGTGCGCACCCCAAGACCGCCGTGCTCACCGGGCCCGGCGCGGGACCCGCCGAGCTGGGCGCCGCCCTGGCCGCCGCGGGGCTGCCGCGCACCCTGGTGGTGGCGAGCGCGCTGGGCACGGCGGACGAGCTCGTCGAACGCCTCTCCCCCGCCGAGGCCGCCTCCCGCACCTGGCCCGGCGAGGTCAGCGTGGTGCTGTGCCTGGACACCCGCCACGCCCTGGCCCCCGGGCCCCTGACGCTCGCCGGGCCGCGGCGGGCGGGCGCCGGCTGGGCGCTGCCGGAGGACGCCTTCGCGCACCGCGACTCGATGATCACCAAGTACGAGGTGCGGGCGCTGGCACTGGCCCGGCTCGGGCCACGCCCGGGCGACCTGGTCTGGGACGTCGGCGCGGGCTCCGGCTCCGTCGCGGTGGAGTGCGCCCGCCTGGGCGCGGCGGCCGTCGCCGTGGAACGCACCGCCGACGGCGCCGAACGCTGCCGCGCCAACGCCGCGGCCCACGGCGTGGACCTCCAGACCGTGCACGGCGCGGCACCCGGCGTCCTCGCCGGGCTGCCCGAGCCCGACGCCGTGTTCGTCGGCGGCGGGGGGCGGGAGCTGGAGGCGATCGTGTCGGCCTGCGCGCTCCGCGCCCGCCGCACGGTCGTCGTCACGCTCGCCGCGCTGGACCGTGTGCCGGCGGTGCGCGCCGCGCTCGGCGCCGCCGGCCTCGCCGCCGACGGCGTGCTGCTGCAGTCCTCCCGGCTGGCCCCCCTGCCCGGCGAGGTGATGCGGCTGGCGGCCGGCAACCCCGTCTTCGTCCTGTGGGGCATCCGCCCCGGCACCGAAGGAGCATCCTCGTGAACGCCCCGAACGCCCCGGCCGGTCTGATCGGCCTCGTCTCCGCCACCGCCGCGGGGCGGCGCGCCCGCGACCGCCTGGCGGCCGCCTGGCCGGGGGCCGTCCGCGTCTACGGCACCGGCACCGGCACCGTCCGCGAGGCGGTCACCCGCGCCTTCACCGAGTGCGACCGCCTCGTCTGCTTCCTCGCCACCGGCGCGACCGTGCGCCTGATCGCCCCACTGCTGGGCGGCAAGGCCGACGATCCGGGCGTGGTGTGCGTGGACGAGGCCCAGCGGTACGCCGTGGCACTGCTGGGCGGCCACGCGGGCGGCGCGAACGATCTGGCGCACGCGGTGGCCGAGGTCCTGCCCGGCTGCCGTCCCGTCGTCACCACCGCCACCGACGCCGCGGGCGTCCCCGGTCTGGACACCCTCGGCCTGCCCGTCGAGGGCGCTGTCGCGGCGGTGTCGCGGGCCGTCCTCGACGGCGAGCCCGTCCGTCTGGTGCGTCATCGTGCCCTCCCCCTCCCCGCACTGCCACCCAACGTAACCGATGCCACCGACAACACGACCGGGAGTGACGAACCGGGTGCTGGGGGAAGTGCGGACAGCGGGTACGCCCTGCTGGTCACCGACCGCACGGTACGGCCCGGCGACCGCACGGCCGTCCTGCGCCCACCGACCCTCGCCGTCGGCGTCGGCGCCAGCCGGGGAGCGCCCACCGAGGAGGTCACCGCCCTGATCGAACGGTCCCTGGCCGACGCCGGTCTGTCGCCGCGGTCCGTCTCGGAGCTGGCCACCGTCGAGGCCAAGGCCGACGAGGAGGGCCTCGTGGAGGCGGCCCGGCGTCTGGGCGTGCCGCTGCGGACATACTCCGCCGAGGAGCTGGCCGTCGTGCCCGTGCCCCACCCCTCCGACGCACCGCTGGCCGCCGTGGGCACCCCGAGCGTGGCGGAGGCGGCCGCGCTGCTCGCCTGCGGCGAGGGCGCCGAACTGGTCGTGCCCAAACGGAAGTCCGCTCCCGGGGGACGGCCCGCGATGGCGACCTGCGCCGTGGCGCGGCGGCGGCTCCGCGGGCGGCTGGCCGTCGTCGGGCTCGGGCCCGGCGCCCGCGACCTGCTCACCCCGCGCGCCCGCGACGAACTGCGCCGCGCCTCGGTGGTCGTCGGCCTCGACCAGTACGTGGATCAGATCCGCGATCTGCTGCGGCCGGGCACCCGGGTGCTGGAATCCGGTCTCGGCGCGGAGGAGGAGCGCGCCCGCACCGCCGTGGCCGAGGCCCGCGCCGGCCACGCGGTGGCGCTGATCGGCAGCGGCGACGCGGGGGTGTACGCGATGGCCTCGCCCGCCCTGGCCGAGGCCTCCGCCGACATCGACGTGGTCGGCGTCCCCGGCGTCACCGCGGCGCTCGCCGCCGCCGCGCTGCTGGGCGCGCCGCTGGGCCACGACCACGTCTCGATCAGCCTGTCGGACCTGCACACGCCCTGGGAGATGATCGAGCGCCGGGTCCGGGCCGCGGCCGAGTCCGATCTGGTGGTGACCTTCTACAACCCCCGTAGCCGGGGCCGCGACTGGCAGCTTCCCAAGGCGCTCGCCCTGCTGGCCGGGCACCGCCCCCCGCACACCCCGGCCGGGGTGGTGCGCAACGCCTCGCGCCCCGGCGAGCGCGCCACCGTGACCACGCTCGGCGCGCTCGATCCGGCCACGGTGGACATGATGACGGTGGTGACCGTCGGCAACACCGCCACCCGTACCGTGGCCGGCCGCATGGTCACCCCGCGCGGCTACCGCTGGCAGGAGACCCGGTGACCGCGCCCGTCGCCGTCACCTCGCGCTGCGCGGGCTGCGGCGCCTGCCTGCTGACCTGTCCGGTCCACGCGATACGTCCGCTGGGCGGCACTCTGCTGGTGCGGGCCGAACTGTGCACCGGCTGCCTGGAGTGCGTCGAGGTGTGCCCGGTCGACGCCGTCGAGGAGATCCCCGTACGCGCCCCTCAGGAGCCATCGTGACACCTTCCGCGCCCCGCACCGTCCATCCCATCGAGGAGGAGTCGTACCGCATCCTGCGCTCGCGGCTGGACACCTCCCGCCTGCCGCCGCTGACCCGGGCCGTGGTGGAGCGGGTGATCCACTCCAGCGCCGATCCGGCGTACGCCGAGGACCTGGTAACCGACGAGAGCGCACTGCACGCCGCGCACACCGCCCTGCGCGCCGGTGCGCCGGTCGTGACGGACGTCGAGATGGTCGCCGCCGGGATCACCCGGCGCGAGACGGTGTGCCGGCTCTCCGACGCCCGTGCCGGAGACGGACTGACCCGCTCCGCGCACGCGGTGCGGCTGGCCTACGAGCAGGTCGGACCGGGCGCGGTGTGGGTGGTCGGCTGCGCGCCCACCGCACTGTTCGAACTGCTCTCCCTGGACGCGGACCCCGCTCTGGTCGTCGGCCTGCCCGTCGGCTTCGTCGGCGCGGCCGAGAGCAAGGCGGCACTGCGCGCCAGCGGTCTGCCCGCCGTCAGCAACGTCTCGGAGAAGGGCGGCAGCGCGGTGGCCGCGGCCGCCCTCAACGCCCTTCTGTACACCCCTGCCACCGCCGCACAGCACGTCGGCGCCGTCCCCGGCGCCGGCTCCGGCACCACCAAGGAGAAGACCCAGTGACCAGCCCGCCCGCCCTGCTCCTCGTCGGCCACGGCACCCGTGACGACGCCGGCGCCGAGGCGTTCCGCTCCTTCGTGCGCGACCTCGGCGAGCGGCGGCCCGGCCTCCCCGTCTCGGGAGGTTTCATCGAACTGTCCCCGCCCCCGCTCGCCGACGCCGTCGCCGAACTGACCGGGCGGGGCGTGCGGAAATTCGCCGCCGTCCCACTGATGCTGGTCTCGGCCGGACACGCCAAGGGCGACATCCCCGCCGCCCTGGCCCGCGAGAAGCAGCGCCACCCCGGCACCGCCTACGCCTACGGCCGCCCCCTCGGCCCCCATCCGTCGCTGCTGAACGTGCTGGAGCGCCGGACGGACGAGGCGCTGCGCGCGGCGGGCGGCGCCGACCGCGCCGGCACCACGGTACTGCTGGTGGGCCGCGGCTCCACCGACCCGGACGCCAACGCCGAGGTGCACAAGGCGGCCCGGCTGCTGTGGGAGGGGCGCGGCTACGCGGGCGTGGAGACGGCGTTCGTCTCGCTCGCCGCCCCCGACGTACCCGCCGGCCTGGACCGCTGCCGGGCGCTGGGGGCCCGCCGGATCGTGGTGCTGCCGTACTTCCTGTTCACCGGCATCCTGCCGGACCGGGTGCGGGCACAGACCGGGAGCTGGGCCGCGGCGCACCCGGAGACCGAGGTGCTCAGCGCCGGCGTCATAGGCCCCACCGACGAGTTGGCGGAGCTGGTCTGGGAGCGCTACACCGAGGCCGTCGAGGGCGACCTGAGGATGAACTGCGATTCATGCGTCTACCGCATCGCGCTGCCCGGCTTCGAGGACAAGGTGGGCATGCCCCAGCGCCCCCACCACCACCCGGACGACGACGGCCACGGGCACCACCATCACCACAACGGCGGCCATGCGCACGCTCACTGAACCCCTGGGTCCCCCACGGCCCCCGCACACCGCGTACGACCTGCGCCACCACGGTGACGCGGAGGTGCGCGGCGCCGGCGCGGACCTGGTGGACCTCGCGGTCAACGTCCGCGCCGGCACGCCTCCCGCGTGGCTGAGGGAACGAGTGGCCGCCTCGCTCGGCTCGCTGGCCGCCTACCCCGACGGGCGGGCGGCGCGGCGGGCGGTGGCGGCCCGACACGGGCTGCCCCGGGAGTGCGTGCTGCTGACGGCGGGTGCGGCGGAGGCGTTCGTCCTGCTCGCCCGGTTCCTGCCCCCGCCCGGCTCGGACGCCTGGCGCGCCTGCGGCCCGGTCGTGGTACACCCTCAGTTCACCGAGCCTGAGGCCGCCCTGCTGGACGCGGGCCACCGGGTGGAGCGCGTCGTCCTGGGCGAACGTGACGGCTTCCGCCTCGACCCCGCACGCGTTCCGGCCGGGGCCGCCGCGGTGGTCGTCGGCAACCCGACCAACCCCACCTCCGTACTGCACCCGGCCCCGGCCCTGGCGGCGCTGGCGCGGCCGGGCCGGACGCTGGTGGTGGACGAGGCGTTCATCGACGCGGTACCGGGCGAGCGCGAGTCCCTGGCGGGGCTGGTGACGGACCTTCCGGGCCGCACCGTGGTGCTGCGCAGCCTGACCAAGACCTGGGGGCTGGCGGGACTGCGCATCGGCTATCTGCTCTCCGACCCGGATACCGTCGCCGAACTGGCGCGGCACCAGCCGCTGTGGCCGGTCTCCTCCCCCGCGCTCACCGCGGCCGAGGCGTGCTGCGAGCCGGCGGCACTGGCCGAGGCGGAGCGGGCGGCACAGCGGACCGCCGCCGACCGGGCCCATCTGCTCGGCCGGCTCGCGGAGTTCGGCGAGCTGGGGCGGGCGACCGCGGACCCGCGGGCGCCCTTCGTCCTGGTGCGGCACGCGGACGCCGCCGGGCTGCGGGAGCGGCTGCGCGCGGAGGGCATCGCGGTACGCCGCGGGGACACCTTCCCCGGTCTGGACGCGCGGTGGCTGCGGATGGCGGTGCGCGACCGGGCGACGACGGACCGCCTGGTGCGAACGCTGGCCGCTCTCGGGGTGCGCTGACACGCGAAACGGCGGCGGGTTCCCGCTCGGGGTTCCCGCCGCCGTTCCCGCCGCCGGGCGGACCCGGCAGCGGTCGGGTCAGGCGTCGGCCGTGCCGGAGGCACGGCGGCGGCGCAGCATCAGCAGCCCGCCGCCCGCGGCGACGAGCGCCAGGGCCCCGCCGGCGATGTACGGCGTGGCCGAACTGCCGCCGGTCTCGGCGAGACTGCCGTCGGGCTTCCCGCCGGACGGCTGCGGACCGGTCTGCGGCTGTGGGTCGTTCTCCTCGCCGCCGGCGGAGCCGGAGGAACCGGCCGAGCCGCTGTCGCCACCGGTCGAGCCCCCGGTGGAACCATCGGTGGAGCCGCCGGTGCCGGAGCCCTCGGTGGAACCGCCGTCGGTGGAACCGGTGGAACCAGTGGAGCCGCCGTTGCCGCCTCCCTCGCCGCCGGGCGTCTCGCAGGCCGCCTCCACCAGCGTCACCCGGCCCCTGACCCCGGCCACGCCCAGGTTCGCCGGGTCCACCGCGATGTCCAGCCTCAGCGCGGTGGCGGCGGCCGTACGGCTGGTGGTCACGGTCTCGGCCGGCTTCAGCTCGACCGTGCCCACACCGTCCACCCGGACCGAGGTGGTGCCGCCGGCCGTCACCGCGACCTTCTTGCCGAGCACCCTGACCTCGCCGACGAACAGGGACCGCGCGGCCGGTTCGGCACCGGCTTCGCACACGGCCTCGGAGGTGACCTTCTCGACATGGACGAGCGGCTTCGTACCAAGGATCCTCTTCGCCGTTCCGGGCAGGTACACCTTGGCCTCGGTCAGGTTGGAGTACCCCTCGGCCTTCCCCTCCTCCACCGTCGCCCTCGAGGTGGCGGCCTCCGCGTCCATCACCGTGAACGGCTTTCCGTCGTGCGCACCGTCCACCCGGGCTTCCAGCAGGGTCTCGTCGGCGCTCCTGGGAGCCTTGACCGAGTTGAGCTCGATGTCCAGCGGTACGGCGGCGCCGCCCTTGAGCAGGGAGACCTCCAGGTTCGCCCGGAGTACGGCCGCGCTCGCCGAGCCCTCGTCGGCGTTCGCGGGCGCGGCGGTGACCCCCACCAGAGCGGCGGCGAGCAGGCCGCAGACAGACTTGTTCACAGGTGAAACCCCCACGGATTACATGACGTCACCGGCGGCCAACAGGGGACATCGTCCGCACCGGTGACTGAGACCACGCCATTGTTGATCCACGTAGAGCGAAAGAGTGAATACAAAGCGTTAGTTCACTCGAAAGAGTCACACCAGGTGCAGTTTTCGATTCGCGAATCCTGGGTGCTTCTCTCCCCCTCTGCGACGCGGGCAGGCGCGGCACACACCCCTCACCTGACGGGGCGCCCCCTGAGCAGCACCGCCCGCGGCGCGGCCAGCACCCGTACGTCGGCCCGCGGGTCCGCCTCGTACACCACCAGGTCCGCCTCGGCACCCTCCTCCAGCCCCGGACGCCCCAGCCAGGCGCGGGCCGCCCAGGTGGTCGCGGACAGGGCGTCCACCGGCGGGATGCCCGCCGCCACCAGCTCCGCGACCTCGTCGGCGACCAGCCCGTGCGGCAGCGAGCCGCCCGCGTCCGTGCCGACGAAGACCGGGATGCCCGCGTCGTACGCCGCGCGCACGGTGTCGTAGCGGCGCTCGTGGAGCCGCCGCATGTGGTCGGCCCAGCGGGGGAACCTCTTCTCGCCGCTCTCGGCCAGCCGGGGGAAGGTCGCGATGTTGACCAGGGTGGGGACGATGGCTACGCCCCGCTCGGCGAAGAGCGGGATGGTCTCCTCGGTCAGACCGGTGGCGTGCTCGACGCAGTCGATCCCGGCCTCCACCAGGTCGCGCAGTGATTCCTCGGCGAAGCAGTGGGCCGTGACCCGCGCGCCCTCCTCGTGGGCGGCGGCGATGGCGGCCTCCACCGCGCCGCGCGGCCAGCAGGCGGCCAGATCGCCCCGCTCGCGGTCTATCCAGTCGCCGACGAGCTTGACCCAGCCGTCGCCGCGCCGCGCCTCGCGCCGCACGTAGGCCACCAGGTCCCCGGGCTCGATCTCGTGGGCGTAGTTGCGGATGTAGCGCCTGGTGCGGGCGATGTGGCGGCCGGCCCGGATGATGCGCGGCAGGTCCTCGCGGCCGTCGATCCACCGGGTGTCGGCCGCCGACCCGGCGTCCCGGATGAGCAGCGTCCCGGCGTCGCGGTCGGTGAGCGCCTGCTTCTCGCTGACGACCTCGTCGACGGCGCCGTGGGCGTCGAGTCCGACGTGGCAGTGCGCGTCCACCAACCCGGGCAGCACCCAGCCCTCGACCGTGACCGTCTCCAGCGGCCCGGTGGGCCGCCCGTAGGTGATCCGCCCGTCCACGACCCACATCTCGTCCCGGACGTCGTCGGGGCCGGGCCCGGTCAGGACCCGTCCCCGGATGTGGAAATTCCCGCGCTCGCTCATATGCCGCACTGTACGAGTCCCCTGTTACGCTCACGCAGCCGCAGGGGGTCGTGGTGCACCGCTTCGCAGGACCCATCAGCCCTGAGGAGGTCGCGTGGACGCCCCCGCCGAAGAGTTCCATGCCTTCTTCGACCGGCACTACGCCGGTCTGTCACGCCTCGCCTGTCTGCTCCTGGGCGATCCCGAGGGAGCCGACGACCTCGCCGCCGACGCACTTGTCGCGGTGTGGCGCCGATGGGAGAGCGTGCGCGCGGACGGACATCCGTCGGCGTACACGCGGAGCGTGGTCGCCTCCATGGCGCGTACCCGGCTGCGCGGCCTGTCGCGCGAGCGCCGCCGGATCGCCCTGTTCTGGTCCCAGCGGCCCGACCGTGCCGACGATCCGGACGTGGGACGTGCGCGAGGCGCTCGCCCGGCTGCCGCTGCGCAAGCGGGCCTGCGTCGTGCTGCGACACGCCTTCGACCTGTCGGAGAGGGAGACCGCCCGCGCCCTGGGCATCTCGGTCGGCACCGTCAAGAGCCAGACCTCACGCGGCATCGCCGAGCTGGAGCGGATGCTGACGCCGGCCCGGACGGGCTCCGACCGCGCGCACGGGAGCACGCGGACGCCGCGCACCGAACCCGCGGGGCGGAGCGTCCGCAGACGCGGAGCTTCCGCCGAGTTCCCCGAAGAACCTCACGATCCGGTTTCACTGGGGTATCTTCCATGAATCGAAGATGAATTTACGGGCATTCTATCTGGATAGAATCCCATGCACTTATGCCCGCTCACGCGGTCCTTAAACACTAAGATTCGACATCGGCGAACCGCGTATTTCGGACACGTTCCACGCTTGTTATGGATCTGTGACGGACTCAACACCACTTCCCTTTTGCCCGGAAAATACGGGGCATACCAGGCATAACGTCTCACCCTTCGTGCGCGTGCGCACCTACGCGCGATAACATATGAAGCGAGTCCGCGTAACCCCTGACCTCGATGTGATTTGACTTCGCTCTGGGTAAATTGGATTTGCATGACCGCCGCACAAGCAGACCATGCAGGTGCCCACAGAAAGACCATCGAAATGCCGGAGGGACTGAAGCTCGACGCGCCCCGCGTGGAGGACGGCGCAGCGATCTGGCGGATCGCGCGCGACTCCCGGGTCCTCGACCTCAACTCCTCCTACAGCTACCTCCTGTGGTGCCGCGACTTCGCCGCCACCTCGGTGGTGGCACGCGACGGCGACGGTGAGCCGGTTGGTTTCATAACCGGCTACGTCCGGCCGCAGCACCCGCGGACCCTGGTCGTCTGGCAGGTCGCCGTCGACCACGGGCAGCGCGGACGCGGCCTCGCCGCGGCGATGCTCGACGGGCTGACCACCCGCGCCGCCGGGGAACTGGGGATCGACGGTATCGAGACGACGATCACCCCTGACAACACCGCCTCCAACCGACTGTTCACCTCCTACGCGGAGCGCCACGGCGCACCGGTGCGGCGCGAGGTCCTCTTCGAGGGCGCGCTGTTCCCGGAGGAGGGGCACGAGCCCGAGGTGCTGTACCGGATCGGGCCCGTTCCCACCCTGGCCTCCGCAGCGACCGCACCAGCCGCCGCCGGCGGCTGACCGCCGCGCGGCGCGCCGCACCGCGCCCCGGCGCCCTGAAGACTTCTCACTCCTCCCGCAATCCATCTCCCAGGAGATCGCTGTGACCATCACCCAGCCCGACCTGAGCATCTTCCAGACCCTCGAATCCGAGGTGCGCAGTTACTGCCGCGGCTGGCCCACCGTCTTCGACCGGGCGCGCGGAAGCCACATGTACGACGAGGACGGCCACGCGTTCCTCGACTTCTTCGCAGGCGCCGGGTCACTGAACTACGGGCACAACAACCCGGTCCTCAAACGCGCCCTGCTGGACTACCTGGAGCGCGACGGCGTCACTCACGGCCTGGACATGTCCACCACCGCCAAGCGCGCCTTCCTGGAGACCTTCCAGAAGGTGGTCCTGCAGCCGCGCGGCCTGGACCACAAGGTGATGTTCCCCGGCCCGACCGGCACCAACGCCGTCGAGGCGGCCCTGAAGCTGGCCCGCAAGGTCAAGGGCCGGGAGTCGATCGTCTCCTTCACCAACGCCTTCCACGGCATGTCCCTGGGCTCCCTGGCGGTGACCGGCAACGCCTTCAAGCGCGCCGGCGCCGGCGTCCCCCTGGTGCACGGCACCCCGATGCCGTTCGACCGCTACCTCGACGGCAAGGTCGAGGACTTCCTGTGGTTCGAGCGCCTGCTGGAGGACTCCGGCTCCGGCCTGAACCGGCCGGCCGCCGTGATCGTCGAGACCGTGCAGGGCGAGGGCGGCATCAACGTCGCCCGGGCCGAGTGGCTGCGCGCCCTGGCCGACCTGTGCGAGCGCCAGGACATGCTGCTGATCGTCGACGACATCCAGATGGGCTGCGGCCGCACCGGCGCCTTCTTCTCCTTCGAGGAGGCCGGGATCACGCCCGACATCATCACGGTGTCCAAGTCGATCAGCGGTTACGGGCTGCCGATGGCGCTGACGCTGTTCCGGCCCGAGCTGGACGTGTGGGAGCCCGGCGAGCACAACGGCACCTTCCGCGGCAACAACCCCGCCTTCGTCACCGCCGCGGCCACCCTGAATACCTACTGGGCCGACGGGCAGATGGAGAAGCAGACGCTCGCACGCGGCGAGCAGGTCGAGGCCGCTCTGCGCGCCATCGCCGCCGAGCACCCCGAGGAGGTGGTCGACGTCCGAGGCCGCGGCCTGGTGTGGGGCATGGAGTTCCACGACAAGGCCCGTGCCGGCTCCGTGGCCTCCCGCGCCTTCGAACTCGGACTGCTCATCGAGACCTCCGGCCCCGAGAGCGAGGTCGTCAAGCTGCTTCCGGCGCTGACGATCTCCCCCGAGGAGCTGGACGAGGGCCTGCGCACCCTGGCCCGCGCGGTCCGCGAGACCGCCTGACACCCGCGGCACCGCCCGTCCCCGGCGCCCGTTCCGGCGCCGGGGACGTCCGGTCGCCGCACGCACCACCCGAATGGCCCATCCCGCAGGCTTTTCCGCGGATGGGCCTCTGACCGGAAAGGCACCACTTCACCGTGATCGTCCGATCGCTACAGGAAATCGAGGACACCGACCGCCACGTCAGGTCCGCCTCCGGCACCTGGGAGAGCAAGAGGATCGTGCTCGCGAAGGAGCGTGTGGGCTTCTCGCTGCACGAGACCGTGCTCTACGCGGGCACGGAGACCTCGATGTGGTACGCCAACCACGTGGAGGCCGTCCTCTGCGTGGAGGGCGAGGCCGAGCTCACCAACGACGAGACCGGCGAGAAGCACTGGATCACCCCCGGCACCATGTACTTGCTGGACGGGCACGAGAAGCACACACTTCGTCCCAAGACGGATTTCCGTTGCGTCTGCGTCTTCAACCCGCCGGTCACCGGCCGCGAGGACCACGACGAGAACGGCGTCTACCCCCTGCTCACCGAACCGGACGTCAGCCGAGACCACACGGGAGGCCCTGGCGAGAGAACCCGCAGCGAAGCGGCCATACGCGGGTACAGGGCCGCACGATGAGGAGAGGAAGGCAGAACCATGACCACCGCACCCGAACGCACCGCAGACCTCTATCCGACCCGGGGCGCCTCCGAGGTGCTCACCCCCCGGCAGGACCCCACGGTGTGGTCCGCTCCCGGCACCCCGGGGCCGATCGAGACCGCGGACCTGGAGTCCTTCGACCGGGACGGCTTCCTGGCGATCGACCAGCTCATCACCCCCGATGAGGTGGAGATCTACAACCGGGAGCTGAACCGGCTGGTCTCGGACCCGCTGGTCCGGGCGGACGAGCGTTCGATCGTGGAGCCGAAGTCCCAGGAGATCCGCTCCGTCTTCGAGGTCCACAAGATCAGCGAGGTCTTCGCCGGTCTGGTGAGGGACCCGCGGGTGGTGGGCCGCGCCCGTCAGATCCTGGGCTCGGACGTGTACGTCCACCAGAGCCGGATCAACGTCAAGCCGGGCTTCGGGGCCTCGGGGTTCTACTGGCACTCCGACTTCGAGACCTGGCACGCCGAGGACGGTCTGCCGAACATGCGGACGGTCTCCGTCTCGATCGCCCTGACCGAGAACTACGAGACCAACGGCGCCCTGATGATCATGCCCGGTTCGCACCGTACGTTCCTCGGCTGCGAGGGCGCCACACCGAAGGACAACTACAAGAAGTCCCTGCAGATGCAGGACGCGGGCACGCCGTCCGACGAGGCGCTGACCCGGCTGGCCGGTGAGCACGGCATCCGCCTGTTCACGGGCAAGCCCGGTTCGGCGACCTGGTTCGACTGCAACTGCATGCACGGCTCCGGGGACAACATCACCCCCTACCCGCGGAGCAACGTCTTCATCGTCTTCAACAGCGTGGAGAACACCGCGGTGGAGCCATTCGCGGCGCCCGTCCCGCGCCCGGACTTCCTCGGCGCACGGGACTTCACCCCCGTGAGGTGACCGCTCACGCGCGGTAGCCGCCCCGTGGGGGTGAGAGGAGCGCACGGCGCACCGTTTCCCGCCGGGCCGTACGGAACGGCCCGGCGG
>NZ_JAJFAU010000002.1:78696-84378 GCF_022614595.1 Streptomyces sp. CNQ085 | reverse complement strand
GGGGCCGGACCGTGCGGTCCGGCCCCCTCCGCGCTCGCCCGGGGCTCAGCCCCTCCAGGCGGACCACAATCGCCCCGTTCCTGGTGATCCAGCGGTTCCGGAGCCTGGATCCGCTGTCCGGAACGGTGAAGTCCTGAGGCCGCCGACGATCCACGGCGTGGCACGGGAGGCATGGGTCTCCCGGTTCCTCAACGGCGGGCACAACGTCAGCCCGGCCGCGGCGGACACGGTCAGGGCCGCGATCCGCAGGACTGGCCACGTCGTCAACCGGCACGCCCGCAGCCTGATCACCGGCCGTTCCGACCCGGTGGCCTTCCCGCTCACCGAACCGCAGGAGAGGTTGTTCGAGGACCCCAACTTCAACGTGCCGCAGCGGGCCCACCGCCAGGATCGCCCATGTGACGGCCGACGACCGCGACGGCGCCCGTGACATCGTGCGGCACCTGGTCTCGCTCGGACGCCGCCGCACCGCCACACCGCCGGCCGTGGAACCGGATCAGCTCGGAGAAGGCGCGGGTGCTGCTGGACCTGATCGGCGGCGAGGAGCCGTCCGCGGTGATCCCGCCGACCGAGCCGGTGCGCAGGCAGTCGGCGTGACCCCGCGGAGCCGGGGCGGCGGGGGCTGTGCGGTCATGCCCGGGGCAGCGCCGCCAGCAGCCGCTCCACGTCCTCGGCCGTGTTGTACAGGTGGAAGGCCGCGCGCAGGTTCCCCGCCCGGCCCGAGACCTCCACCCCCGCCCCCTTCAGCGCCTCGGCCGCCCCGCCCAGTCCGGGCACCGCGACGATCGCCGAGTCGCCGGGCACCGGGCGGTGGCCCCGCTCTGCGGCGCCGGCGCGGAAGCACGCGGCCAGGGCCCGGTCGTGGGCGCCGACCACTTCCGGCCCGGCCTCCTCGATCAGGGCCAGGGAGCGCTCGGCACCCAGGTAGGGCAGGAAGGCCGGGGAGATGTCGAAGCGGCGGGCGGAGCGGGCCACCTCCTCCACCATCCCGTAGCAGCTGTCCCAGGGCCGCTCCCCCGCGATCCACCCCGCCTGCAGGGGCACCAGGTCCCCGCCGTCCCCGGGCACGGTGAGGAAGGAGGCCCCGCGCGGGCACAGCAGCCACTTGTAGGCGCCGCACACGGTGTAGTCGAAGGCGTCCGCGTCCACCGGCAGCCAGCCGGTGGCCTGGGTGGTGTCCACCAGGGTGCGGGCGCCGTGGGCCCGAGCGGCCCCGGCGACGGCGGCGAGGTCCGCGAGACGGCCGTCGGCCGACTGCACGGCGCTGACGGCCACCAGCGCGGTGCCGGGCCTGACGGCGTCGGCCAGCTCATGAAGCCCGGCGGTGCGCAGCTTGAGGTCGGCGCGCATCGCGAACGGGTTGACCAGGGAGCTGAAGTCGCCGTCGGCCACCAGCACCTCGGCGCCGGGCGGCAGTGAGCCCGCGACCAGCGAGACATGCGCGGAGACGGCGGCCCCCAGCGCCACCCTGTCCGGGGCCAGCCCAGCGAGCCGGGCGAAGCGGGCACGAGCCTGTTCGATCACGGCGAACCAGCGCACCATGTCGATGCGCCCCTCCACCGTCTCCTCCACCGCCTCCCGCAGCGCGGCGGCGGTGCGGGAGGGCGTCAGACCGTGCGAGGCGGTGTTCAGGTAGACGGCCGTCGGTGCGAACTCGGCCCGCGCGAGGTCGCGCAGGCGCGGCAGGTCCGGTGTTTCCGTCGTCTCGGGTGTTTCCGGCAGGGCCGGCGCTCCCGGCAGTGAGGTCTCCACGGACACCACTGTGTCGCCCCGGTTCGCCGCTGTCCATGGTGAATTGTCTTGCCCAGCCTCAAAGGATCCCTTATGGAAGAAGCGCCATTCCCTTTCCGCGGTCCGCTGAAGAGTCCGCGGCCGCTCTCCGCGGAGGGCGGCCGCGGAACGGGGCGGGGCGGGGCGTCGGCGTGATCGATGGTGACGTCCAGGTACACGCCGTCGGCGACCTCGTCGGCGAAGGCGGGCAACTGGTAGGTGGCGCGGCCCGGTTCGCCGTTCAACCGGACCTCGCCGAGAGCGGTCTCGGCATCCGCGGCGGCGACGGTCTCCCCACGGGCGGCCTCCAGTTCCTCGGCCGCCGCCCGGCCGAAGGTGTTCGAGGACCCTCACGTTCGGGCATGATGGCCCGCGAAGATCGCGTACCGCGGGCCGGAGCCCGCGGCGGGGAGGGGTTCGACCGTGGACATCGTGAGCTGGCTGGTACTCGGACTGGTCACGGGGATCGTCGCCAAGGTCCTGCTGCCGGGCCGCGACCCGGGCGGCCTGGTGGGCACCACGCTCATCGGTATCGTCGGGGCGTTCGTGGGCGGCTGGCTGTCGGCGAACTACCTGGACCGTCCCGTGGAGCGGGACTTCTACGACCCGGCCCTGTGGGTCTCGGCGGTCGCCGGTTCCCTGGTGCTGCTGATCGCCTACCGCCTGTTCTTCGGCCACTCCCGCCCGCCTCGCTGAGGCCCGGCTCGCCCCCCCGCTCCGGCCCCGCCGGAGCGGGGCGCCCGGACGGCGGAGGTAATGGAACCGCAAAGCCGCCTGGTCCGTTATCCGGACCATGACTGCAATGACTCCCGGCTCGAACCTCCCGCTGTCCACCGCGCGCGTGGCGGTGGACGTGACCGCGCCGGCGCGGCTCGACGTCTCCGGCCTGCTGATCACCGCGGACGGGAAGGTACGCTCCGACGACGACTTCGTCTTCTACAACCAGCCCTCCGCCCCGGGGGTGGCCCACAGTTCCGCAGGCGGTCTCGACACCATCACCGTGGACACCGCCGCGGTGCCCGCCGGCGTCGAGAAGGTCGTGGTGACGGCCAGCCTCGACGCCCCGGGCGCGACCTTCGCCGGCACCGAGCCCACCGCGACCGTGCGGGACGCGGCGAGCGGCGCGGTGGTGGCCACCTTCACCCCGCCCCGGCTGGGCGCGGAGACGGCCCTGGTGGTCGTCGAGGTGTACCGCAGGGGCGTCGCCTGGAAGGTCCGCGCGGTCGGCCAGGGGTACGCCGACGGGCTGGCGGGCATCGCCACGGACTTCGGCGTGACGGTGGAGGAGCCCGCCGCGCCGGCCGCGCCGCCCGCCGCCGTTCCCGCCACACCCGGGAAGATCAACCTGGACAAGGGCCGGGTGGACCTGCGGAAGCACGAGACCGTCTCCCTGGTCAAGGGCGGCAAGCCGCTGCTGACCTCGGTCCGGATGGGGCTGGGCTGGGAACCCGCCTTCCGCGGCAAGGACGTCGACCTCGACGCGTCGGTCATCGCCTACGACGCCAACCGCAAGAAGATCGACAACTGCTACTTCGGCAGGCTCGCCATCCTGAACGGGGTCATCCAGCACTCCGGCGACAACCTCACCGGCGAGGGCGCGGGCGACGACGAGGCCATCACCGTCCACCTGAGTGACCTGCCGCCGCGGGTGACGGGCCTGGTCTTCACGGTCAACTCCTTCTCCGGGCAGAAGTTCACCGAGGTCGCCAAGGCGTACTGCCGCCTGCTGGACGCCGCCACCGGCGAGGAACTGGTCCGCTTCGACCTGACCGGCTCCGAGCCGCGCACGGGCGTGCTGATGTGCAAGCTGATCCGCCAGTTCTCGGGCGAGTGGGAAATGACGGCACTGGGCGACTACGTGGACTCCCGCACCGTCCGCGGCATGGTGAAGCCGGGCGGCGCGGCCCTGTAGAGGGACCGGCGGGAGGTGGAGGAGGGCGGAGGGAGACGCGCGGGAGCGGTGAAGGGGCTTGCCACCGGGCTCCGGCCCCGGCGCGGGAGAGCGGGCGGGAGTGATGTCCGTCGCATCCTCCGACTGCCCCGACAGGCCCAACTCCCCGCACCAGCAACCATATTCGCAGGTCAGCGGCGATTTCGGGCATTTGCGGAGCGATTGAGGTTTGAACTACACGGCGGAGGGGAAGAAAAAAGAACCTGCCGCTGTCATACCCAGCCCCTACGCTGGTCATATGTCCTCCACTCCCGAGCAAGGACCCGCGGTTTCCCGGCCCCAGACCCCCGCCCAGGCGAACGAGGCGCTCCGCGCCTTCGTCCGCGCCCACGGGGACCGTCCCTGGTCCAGGGCGGAGCTCGCCGAGCTGGACCGACTGCGGAGCCTGTGGCGGGCGGCCGAGCGGCACGGGATGACCACAGCGGCCTGAGAACCGCGCACGGCGCCGACACGTCGTGCGGAAGGGCCCTCCGGCGAGATGATCTCCCTGGAGGGCCCTTCCGCATGGCCACCGTCCTCCGCCCGGCCCGCCGGTGAGAGCGGCGGCGCGGCGCCGGTTCACCGCCGGTTCAGCGGTGCCGCCAGGGGCCGGTGATCGCCAGCAGGACGCCGGGTTCCTGGATCCCCGCGAACAGCGTCCGGCCGTCCCCCGAGAAGCAGACCCCGGCGAACTCGCTGTACTCCGGCTCCTCCTCCGTGCCGATGTTCACCTCGTTGCGCGCGACGGGGAACGCCCGGCCGCGGTCGTCCGCGGCCATCAGGTGCTGGAGCCCCTCGCCGTTCTCGGCGATGATCACCCCGCCGTACGGCGAGACCGTGATGTTGTCCGGGCCGTCGAGGCCGCCGGGCTCGTGCGGGTCACGGTTGACCCCGAAACGCAGCCTGAGGGTGAGGGTGCGGCGCCGGGGATCGTAGAACCACACCTGGCCGTCGTGGGGCTCTCCGGGGCTGTCCATGTCACGTGCGTAGGAGGCCACCACGTACGCGCCGCCGTCGGCCCACCACATGCCCTCCAGCTTGCGGGCGCGGGTGACATCCTCCCCGGTGAACTGCCTGCGGACGGGTACCTCGCGGGCGTCGCGGTCGGGGACATCCACCCAGTCCACCCCGTAGACCGTGCCGGGGCGCACCGCGCGCGAGAGGTCGTCGACGAACCGGCCGCCGGAGTCGAAGCAGCGGAACGCCTGGAGGACGCCCGCGTCGTCGGCCAGTGAGCGCAGCCCTCCCCGCCCGTGCCGGAAGCCGTGCGGCGGCACCCACCGGTAGAGCAGGCCGTTGGGACCGGAGTCGTCCTCCGTCAGGTACATGTGACCGCGCCGCGGGTCCACGACGACGGCCTCGTGGTCGAAGCGGCCCAGGGCCTTGAGGGGTCTGGGGTCGCGGCCCGCGCGCCGGTCGCGCGGATCGACCTCGAAGACGTAGCCGTGGTCGCGGGTCATGCCCCGCTCACCGGCCCGGTCGGAGTTCTCCTCGCAGGTCAGCCAGGTGCCCCAGGGGGTCACTCCGCCCGCGCAGTTGGTGGAGGTACCGGCGATGGCCACCCACTCGGCAAGCTTCTCCCCGTCGTGCGAGACCTCCACGACCGTGCAGCCCCCCGCGGCGGCCGGATCGTAGACCAGCCCCTCGACCAGCGGCACCGGATGCTCCCAGTCGCCGCGGGGGCCCTTGAGCTCGTGGTTGTTGACCAGCAGCGTCCTGCCCCGGGGGCCGTCGAAGGCGGCGGTGCCGTCGTGCCGGGCGGGGGTGTACTCGCCGGTCTCCAGCCGGGTGACACCGCAGTGCGTGAGGACGCGGTACGAGAATCCCGCGGGCAGGGCGAGCACCCCCTCGGGGTCGGGCAGCAGCGGACCGTAGCCCCGCGTCCCGTCGTCCTCCCGCCGCCCCACCGAACTCAACGAACACGCCGGACTCCGGCCCTGCCTGACCGCGGAACCGGATCCCATGGCCGGTGGAGTTTCCCC
>NZ_JAJFAU010000002.1:74735-78686 GCF_022614595.1 Streptomyces sp. CNQ085 | reverse complement strand
GATCACCACGGTCGCCGTGGTGATCCCGGCCCGGGGCGCCGAACGCGCCCGAGGCGCCGGCCAGGACGTCCGCGCTGCCGGTGAGGACGATCCCGGCCCCGGCCGCGACCGACCGCCTGCTGAGGTCCGGGCGGCCGGCTTCGCTGTTGGTCGGCATCGTCTCTCCCGTCGGCTCTGCGCGACAACACGACGCCGACCACCATCCCGCCCTCCGGCGAACGCCGGTTGAACGCGGGTCGAACCGGGCGGCTCAGCCGCGCGACCGCGCCCTGTACGCCGCCTTGCGGGCGTCCTTCGCCGCCTTGCGGTCGGGGTGCACACGGCTCATCGCCTCCAGCACCTCCCCGGTCGCCGGGTGGTCGACGCGCCACGCCTTCTCGAAGAAACCGCTGTGCTGGTCGACCAGGCCGCGCACCAGCTCGCGCAGCTCCTCCGAGTCGCCCCCGCCCTCCTCGGTGGCGAGCTGGGCGGCCAGGGTGTCCACGGTCAGCCAGAACACCATCTCCTCCGACGGCGCGGGCACGTCGGCGAAGCCGCGCTCGGAGAGCCACACCCGTGCCAGTCCGCCCAGGTGGCGGTCGTCGAGGACCTCGCGCAGGGCGGGCTCGGCCTCCGAGCCGGTGATCGAGAGGGCCTGCTGGCAGGCCAGGCGGCGGCGCGGCGCGTCCCGGTCGTCGCCCCGGGCGGCGGCGAGGAGTTCGCGGGCTGCCTCCAGGGGGGCGCGCCGGGCCAGCCACAGCTCGATCTCGTGGCGGGCCGCCTCCTCGCCGTGGCCGGGCAGGGCGCCCAGCAGGTCCCGGGCGCTCTCCCGCGCCAGGTCGCCCACGACCGGGGCCCGGACGCCTGCCTCCACCAGCCGCTGCCGCACTCCGTGGAGGCCGAGCGGGGTCAGCCGGACCATGCCGTAGCGGGTCAGGTCCTCCTCGTCCGGGCCTCCGAAGTCGCCGAGCCCCACGAGACCGTCGGGGCCGTCGGGCTCGTCGCCGTCGACCTCCTCGATCAGAGCCTCGTCCACGGGCCGGTAGTCGACGATCCCGGTCGGCTCCAGCATCCGGAACTGCTCGTCCAGCCTCACCATCGCCGTCGAGACGTCCTCCAGAACGGAGTCGGTGGGGTGCTCCATGTCCTCCGGGGCGATCATCGAGGCGGCGAGCACCGGCAGCGGCACCATCGCACCGGCCGTCACGGCGGGGTCGGTGGCGGTCAGGACGTAGAGGTTGCCCAGGGCGCCGTCGAGGAAGTCGGCCTCCTCCTCCGGGTCCCAGTCGAGCGCGTCGAGGTCGAGCGAGTCCGGGTCGGTCCGGCCGTCCCCGTCCTCGGCGCCCAGTACGCCGAGCAGGTCCTCCAGAGCGGGAGCCGCCGCGTCCGCGAGGGCCGTCTCCAGACCGTCGCGCCAGATGTCCAGTACGTCGGCGGGAGCGCCCCCGGTGAGCAGGGAGAGCTCCTCGCCGGGGACCGCCGTGCCGTCCTCGGCCTCGTCGGTCCCGTCGGCCCCGTCGCTTTCACGGATCTCCAGCAGGCCGGTGTCCAGGGCCGTGTCCCATGCCCGCTCGGCCTGCGCGAGCCCGTCCTCCCCGTCGAGGCCCAGGTGGGCGGCGGCCCGCTCCAGCGACTCGTCGGGCAGTTCGCCCCCGGCGCCGACCCGGATCCCCTCCCCGGCCCAGCGGGCGAGCCGGACGGCACGGGACAGCAGTGGCGCGGCCAGCGCGTCCCGCGCCAGTTCGGCTTCGGCGGGCAGCCGTACGGGCGGCACGGTGGGACGGTCGTCACCGGTCATGGGGGAGGGGCTCCTCGATTCGATGAGGCGGGCGTTGCGATCGCTGCCCCAGCGTAGACGGCCTCCGTCCCCACCGTCCGGTTCACCGTCCCTTCCGCCCGTGTACACCGGGGGCCGCTTGACAAGCACCTGACCAGAGCGGCACGTTACGCGCGTAGAAACCGAACGTGCGAACCACGGGCGGCGTCGTCGGATCCCGGTGCCGCGCTTCGGCTCCGTCCCCGGCACGCCCGGCGCGTCCGGCACCCACCGCACCGTCCCGGAGGGACCCCTTGAGCAGACCCCAGGCGGCCCGTACCGCCGCACTCACCGTCGCAGCCCTGACCTCGACGCTGCTGGCCGTCCCCGCCTCGGCGGCGGAGCCGGCCGACGCGGTCCGCATCCACGACATCCAGGGCGCCACCCGCGTCTCCCCGCTGGCCGGCGAGCAGGTGTCGCAGGTCCCCGGCGTCGTCACCGGCGTGCGCGCCTACGGCTCGCGCGGCTTCTGGATGCAGGACACCGCACCCGACGGGGACCCCGCCACCAGTGAGGGCCTCTTCGTCTACACCGGCTCCGCCCCCGAGGTGTCCGCCGGCGATCTGGTGAGCGTCTCGGGCACGGTCACCGAGTACCGCCCCGGCGGCGACTCCTCGGGCAACCAGACCCTCACCCAGATATCCCGCCCTCGGGTGACCGTCGTCTCCTCCGGCAACCGGCTGCCCGCCCCGGTGACCCTGGACTCCGCCTCCGTTCCCGAGACGTACGCGCCCCAGGGCGACCCGGCCGCGGGCGGGAGCATCGAGGGACTGAGGCTGCGCCCCGGGACCTACGCGCTGGACCTGTACGAGTCCCTGGAGGGCATGGACGTGCAGATCCGCGATGCCCGCGTGACCGGTCCCAGCACCGAGTACGCCGAGCTGTGGGTGACCGTCGAGCCGGAGCGGAACCCCTCGGTGCGCGGCGGCACCGTCTACGGCGGCTACGACGAGCAGAATCCCGGCCGCCTCAAGGTCGAATCGCTCGTCCCGCTGTCCCAGGAGCCCTTCCCCGCCGCGAACACCGGCGACGTGCTGGCCGGTGCCACCACCGGCCCTCTGGACTACGAGCAGTACGGCGGCTACCTGGTGGCCGCCCGCGAACTGGGCGAGGTCGAGGACCGCGGCCTGGAGCGCGAGCGCACCCGCGCCCAGCACAGCGGCGAACTGGCCGTGGCCACCTACAACGTGGAGAACCTCCACCCGGGTAACAGCCAGGAGAAGTTCGACCGGCTGGCCCGGGGCGTGGTGGACAACCTCGCCTCCCCCGACATCCTCGCCCTGGAGGAGGTCCAGGACGACAACGGCCCGGTGAACGACGAGGTGGTCTCCGCCGACGCCACGCTCGCGAAGCTCACCGACGCCATCGCGGCCGCGGGCGGCCCGCGCTACGAGTGGCGTGCCGTCGATCCCGTCGACGACGCCGACGGCGGCCAGCCCGGCGGCAACATCCGCAACGTCTTCCTCTTCAACCCCGGGCGGGTCTCCTTCGTGGACCGCCCCGGCGGCGACGCCACCACCGCGGTCGGCGTGGAGCGCGAGCGCGGCCGGGCCGTGCTCACCCACTCCCCCGCCCGCGTCGCGCCGAACGACACGGCCTGGGAGGACAGCCGCAAACCGCTGGCCGGCGAGTTCCGCTTCCGCGGCCGCACCGTCATCGTGGTCGCCAACCACTTCGCCTCCAAAGGCGGCGACCAGTCCCTGCACGCGGCCGTCCAGCCGCCCGAGCGCTCCTCCGAGGTCCAGCGCACCGCGCAGGCCAGGGTGGTCAACCACTTCGTGCGGCAGGTGCTGACGGTGCAGCGGAAGGCGGACGTCGTCGTCCTCGGCGACATCAACGACTTCGAGTTCTCCGCCACCACCCGCGAGCTGACCGCGGGCGGCGCGCTGCGCAGCGCGGTGCTCTCGCTGCCCGAGGAGGAGCGCTACACCTACGTCTACGACGGCAACGCCCAGGTGCTGGACCAGACCCTGGTCTCCCCGGGCATCCGCCGCTTCGACTACGACATCGTGCACGTCAACGCGGAGTTCGCCGACCAGGTGAGCGACCACGACCCCCAGGTGATCCGCTTCCGTCCCTGAGGCGGGGCCCCGCGAGAACCGGGCGGGGGGGGGGGGGGGGGGGGGGGGGGGGGGGGGGGGGGGGGGGGGGGGGGG
>NZ_JAJFAU010000002.1:71132-74725 GCF_022614595.1 Streptomyces sp. CNQ085 | reverse complement strand
CCCCCCCCCCCCCCCCCCCCCCCCCCCCCCCCCCCCCCCCCCCCCCCCCCCCCCCCCCCCCCCCGGCACATTCCACGGCGCGGCGGGGAGAAGCGGTACGTCGACGACCATCGAACCCACCGACGGGATCGAGGCCGAGATGGCCGACAGCGGTGAACCGAACCCGGACGAACTGTTCGAGGAGCGCCCCGGGCCGGGGCCGCAGCCGACCAGGCCGGTTGGACAGCCGGTTGGACCGGCCGCTCCGGCGTGGACCAGACTCGCCCCATGCCCGACTCCCCCTTCGGCCGCGTCGCCGCCGCCATGATCACCCCGTTCGACTCCTCCGGCGCCCTGGACCTCCCCGGCGCCCGGCGACTGGCCGCCCATCTGGTGAACCGGGCCGGCTGCGACGCCCTGGTCCTGGGTGGCACCACCGGCGAGTCACCGACCACCTCCGACGACGAGAAGACCGCTCTGGTACGGGCCGTGGCCGAGGAGGTCGGCGACCGGGCCCGGATCGTCGCCGGCGTCGGATCCGCCGACACCCGCCACTCGGCGGAGCTGGCGCGGGCCGCCGAGGAGGCCGGCGCCCACGGCCTCCTGGTCGTCACGCCGTACTACTCCCGCCCCACCCAGGAGGCCATCGCCCGCCATCTGGCCACCGTCGCCGACGCCACCGCCCTGCCGGTGATGCTCCACGACGTCCCCTCCCGCACCGGGGCGGGCACCGCGCTGACGGTGGAGACGCTGACCCGGCTCGCCGAGCACCCTCGCATCCGCGCGGTCGAGGACTGCGCCCACGACCTGATGAAGACGGCGAGGGTGCTGGGCTCCACCGGGCTGGCCTACTACTCCGGCTGCGACGAGACGAACCTGCCGCTGCGCGCGATCGGCGCCCACGGCTGTGTGAGCACGGTCGCCAACGTGGCGGGGCCGGCCGTACGCGGCGTCCTGGACGCCTTCGACACCGGCGACCACGCCGAGGCCGCCCGGCGTCATCGGGCCCTGGTGCCGCTGGTCGACGCGATGATGTCCCAGGTGCCCGGCGCGGTGTCGGTCAAGGCGCTGTTCGCGGCGGCGGGGCTGCCGGGCGGCCCGGTGCGCCCGCCCCTGCTGCCGGCCGGCGAGGAGCTGACCGCGCGGCTGGCCGACGCGCTCAGGACGGCACTGTCCCGGTGATCGCGCCCGGCGGCCCCGGGGGCGCGATCAGGCCGGTCCGGCCGGACCGCTCCGGTGACCCGGCTCGGCCCGCATCCCCTGCGGCCCGTACTGCTCCCGCGCGGCCGGCTGCCCGTCCGCGGGCGCGCCCGTCAGGTCCCGCACCAGGAGGGCGGCGCCGGCGACCGCGCCCGGCATCAGGAAGACCGCGGCCAGCGGCACCAGGAAGCACAGCGCCAGCGGTGTGCCGAAACCGACCGCGAGCGCCTTGCGCCCGCGCAGCAGCCGCATCCGCTCGCGGACGGGGATGTCCCGGCGCTGCATGGCCACCGAGGTGAGCTCCAGCGCCAGGAAGAACCCGGAGACGACGAGGCCGAGGACGGGGACGACGGTCTGGCCGGCGACAGGGACGAAGCCGAGCAGGAGCAGCACCACTCCGAAGGCCAGCGCCCGCACCAGGACGTAGAGGCTGTCGCACAGGGAGATCCACAGTCCGCGCAGCAGCGGGACGTCCGGGCCCTCGGGGCAGCCACCCTCAAACTCCTCGACCTTCTCCGACAGGGACTCGTAGAAGGGATCGCCGACCAGCAGGGTGACGGCGGTGAAGGTGAGCACCGCCATCAGCAGGCCGCCGGCGAACAGCAGCACCGTGAACGTGCCGCGCAGCAGTCCGCCCCAGGGCGAGGACCAGCCGTCGGCGAACGGCGTGGCCCAGACCGCCAGGTCGTCGGCCCAGAAGCCGAGGGCGATCAGAGCCGCCGTGTAGAGCACCAGGGTGATGAGCGCGGGCAGCAACCCGAAGCCGAACCACCGTCCGTTGCGCAGGACCCACTTCTGCCCCTGCCCCAGGTACCGCGCCCCGGTCATGAGATCGCCCATGGCCGCACAGCGTAACGGGCCCGCCGCCCGGTGGGGGCGGCGGGCCCGGCCGAGTGCCCGGTGCCGGGGACGTATCCGGCGCGGCGTCAGTTGTGGCTGTGCAGGGCCTCGTTCAGACCGCCCCAGGAGCCGGAGCGCTGGAGGGCCTCGACGGCCCCGGTGGTGGAGTTGCGGCGGAACAGGAGGTTGTTCGCGCCGGACATCTCCAGTGCCTTGACGACCTCGCCGTCGGGCAGGGCGACGCGGGTGCCGGCCGTCAGGTAGAGGCCCGCCTCCACGACGCAGTCGTCGCCCAGCGAGACGCCGATACCGGCCTCGGCGCCCAGCAGGCACCGCTCACCGATGGAGATGGTCTGCTTGCCGCCGCCGGAGAGGGTGCCCATGATCGATGCGCCGCCGCCGATGTCGGAGCCGTCGCCGACGACGACACCCGCACTGATGCGGCCCTCGACCATGGAGGTGCCCAGTGTCCCGGCGTTGAAGTTGACGAAGCCCTCGTGCATCACGGTGGTGCCGGAGGCGAGGTGGGCGCCCAGGCGCACCCGGTCGGCGTCGCCGATGCGCACACCCCTGGGGATGACGTAGTCGGTCATCCGGGGGAACTTGTCGACGCTGGTGACCGTGAGCTGCCTGCCCTCGGCGCGAGCGGCGAGACGGACCTGCTCGACCCGCTCGACGGGTACGGGACCGAGGTTGGTCCAGGCCACGTTGGCGAGCAGACCGAAGATCCCGTCCAGGTTCTGGCCGTGCGGCCTCACCAGGCGGTGGCTGAGCAGATGCAGCCGCAGGTAGGCGTCGTGCGCGTCCAGGGGCTTGTCGTCCAGCGAGGCGATGGCGGTGCGGACGGCGATGACCTCGACGCCGCGGACCCGGTCCGGTCCCAGGGCCTGCGGCGCGGCGTCGCCCAGCAGCTCGGCGGCGCGCTCGGCGCTCAGCCGCTCGGTGCCGGCGGGTCCGGGCGCGCCGGTCAGCTCGGGCGCGGGGAACCAGGTGTCGAGGACGTCGCCCCCCTCGAGCGCGACGGTGGCCAGTCCGGCGGCGACTGCGCCGGTCGTACGGGGTGCGGGTGCGGGTGCTTCGGTCATGGCCAAACGCTAACCGGACACCTTCCGCGGGCGCGAACCGGTCCCACCGGCCGGACACCGCGGGCAGGTACGCGGGAGACGCGCACGCGGCACCGTCAGTGGCCGCCGCCGCCCAGGTTGAGGACCACCACCCCGGCGATGACCAGGAGGATTCCGGTGATTCTGGCGGCGGTGACCGCCTCGCCGATGAAGACCATGCCGATCACGGCGATGGCCGCGGTGCCGACGCCCGACCAGATCGCGTACGCGGTGCCGACCGACATGGTCCTCAGTGTCTGCGCGAGCAGGGTGAACGCGACGAGGTACCCGGCGGCGGTGCCCAGGGTGGGCCACAGCCGGGTGAAACCGTCGCTGTACTTCATCGAGGTGGTCGCCAGCACCTCGGCCATGATCGCGCAGGCCAGCATCAGATACACCATGCGCCGAGGCTACGCAGCGGTACGGCGGGCCCGCCGACCACCCCGTCCGTGCGCGCACACGCCGCCGGGG
>NZ_JAJFAU010000002.1:47563-71122 GCF_022614595.1 Streptomyces sp. CNQ085 | reverse complement strand
GGGCCCCAGGGGCCCCGGCCGGCGGGGGAAGGCGCTGGGCGCCGATGCCTCAGACGTTGAAGCCGAGTGCGCGCAGCTGCTCGCGGCCCTCGCCGGTGATCTTGTCCGGGCCCCACGGCGGCATCCAGACCCAGTTGATGCGCAGTTCGCTGACGATGCCGTCGGTCGCGGACTTCGCCTGGTCCTCGATCACGTCGGTCAGCGGGCAGGCCGCGGACGTCAGCGTCATGTCCAGCGTGGCGGTGTTGTCGTCGTCGATGTGGATGCCGTAGATCAGGCCCAGGTTGACGACGTCGATGCCCAGCTCGGGGTCCACCACGTCATACAGCGCCTCGCGGACCTCGTCCTCGCTCGCCGGCTTCGTCGTGGTCGGCGTCTCGCTCATGCGGTCCTCTCCTCGGCCTTGCGCCCGGCCTTCTGCCCGGCCTCGTTCTCGGCGGAGCCGTCGCCCAGGGCCTGGGCGGTGGCGTCCTTCCATGCCATCCAGCTCAGCAGGGCACACTTCACGCGTGCCGGGTACCTGGAGACCCCGGCGAACGCGACCGCGTCCTCCAGGACCTCCTCCATCGCGTCGTCCGGCTCGATCCGGCCCTTGGACTGCATCAGCTCCAGGAACGTCTCCTGGACCCGGCGCGCCTCGGCCAGTTCCTTGCCGACCAGCAGGTCGTTCAGCACCGAGGCACTGGCCTGGCTGATGGAGCAGCCCTGCCCCTCGTAGCTGACGTCCGCGACGGTGGAGCCGTCCATCCTCACCCGCAGGGTGATCTCGTCGCCGCACGTCGGGTTGACGTGGTGCACCTCGGCGTCGCCGTCGCGCAGCCCCCGTCCGTGCGGGTGCTTGTAGTGGTCCAGGATCACGTCCTGGTACATGGAGTCAAGCTTCACGAGTCACCTTCAGCAGCTGCGGTAGTCCGTCGTCGGTCACGGAACATCAACCGAAGAAGTTCCGTACGTGTTCCAGCCCCTCCACCAGGGCGTCGACTTCCGCCGCAGTGGAGTACAGGTAGAACGACGCCCGGGTGGTCGCGGGAACTCCGTACCTGAGGCAGACGGGCCTGGCGCAGTGGTGGCCGACCCGGACGGCGATGCCCTGCTCGTCGAGCACCTGCCCCACGTCGTGGGGGTGGATGTCGCCGAGCGTGAAGGAGATCGCGGCGCCGCGCTCCTCGGCCGTGGACGGGCCGATGATCCTCAGGGAGGGGACCTCCCGGAGCCTGCGCACCGCGTACTCGGTGATCGCGTCCTCGTGGGCCGCGATGCGGTCCATGCCGATCGAGCTCAGGTAGTCCACGGCGGCGCCCAGCCCGACGGCCTGCGCGATCGGCGGGGTGCCCGCCTCGAACTTGTGGGGTGCGGGGGCGTAGGTGGAGGAGTGCATCGAGACGGTCTCGATCATCTCGCCGCCGCCGAGGAACGGCGGCAGATCCTCCAGCAGCTCCTGGCGGCCCCACAGCACGCCGATGCCGGTCGGCCCGCACATCTTGTGGCCGGTGAAGGCCACGAAGTCGGCCTGGAGCGCCTGGACGTCCACCGTCATGTGCGGGGCGGCCTGGGAAGCGTCGATCACCACCAGTGCGCCGACCTCCTGGGCTCGGCGGACGATCGTCTCGACCGGGTTGACCGTGCCCAGGATGTTGGAGACCAGCACGAAGGAGACGACCTTGGTCCGCTCGGTGATGACCTCGTCGATGTTCGACAGGTCCAGGCGGCCGTCGTCGGTGAGGCCGAACCACTTCAGCTTCGCGCCCGTGCGCTGCGCCAGCAGCTGCCAGGGCACGATGTTGGAGTGGTGCTCCATCTCCGTGATGACGATCTCGGTCCGGTCGTCGACGCGGTAGGGCTCGTCTGCCCAGCCGAGCATGTTCGCCACGAGGTTGAGCGACTCCGAGGCGTTCTTGGTGAAGATCACCTCGTCGCGGCTCGGAGCGTTGACGAAGGCGGCGACCTTGTCGCGCGCCCCCTCGTACAGCGCCGTGGCCTCCTCGGCGAGCACGTGGACGCCGCGGTGGACGTTGGCGTTGTGCCGCGCGTAGTAGTCGTTCAGCGCGTCGAGCACCTGGTTCGGCTTCTGGGAGGTCGCCGCGTTGTCCAGGTACACGACCTTCTTCCCGTCGTGGACCGTGCGGTCCAGCAGCGGGAAGTCCTTGCGGATCGCGTCCGTGTCGAGAAGGCCCGGCAGCTGTGTCACGCTCGTGTTTCTCCGTTCTCCCCCGAGATCCCACACCCCGCGGGTACGGCTCACGCCGCCCGGTCGCCCTTGACGTAGGCCTCGTAGCCCTCTTCCTCCAGCTTGTCCGCCAGCTCCGGGCCGCCGGACTCGGCGATCCGGCCGGCCGCGAAGACGTGGACGTGGTCGGGCTTGATGTAGCGCAGGATGCGTGTGTAGTGGGTGATCAGCAGGGTGCCGACCTCTCCGGTCTCGCGGACGCGGTTGACGCCCTCGGAGACGATGCGCAGCGCGTCGACGTCCAGACCGGAGTCGGTCTCGTCGAGGACCGCGATCTTCGGCCGGAGCAGCTCCAGCTGGAGGATCTCGTGGCGCTTCTTCTCACCGCCGGAGAAGCCCTCGTTGACGTTGCGCTCGGCGAAGGCGGGGTCGATGTTGAGGCGCTCCATGGCCTCCTTGACCTCCTTCACCCAGGTGCGCAGCTTGGGGGCCTCGCCGCGGATGGCGGTGGCGGCGGTGCGCAGGAAGTTGGAGACGGACACGCCGGGCACCTCGACCGGGTACTGCATGGCGAGGAAGACGCCGGCGCGGGCGCGCTCGTCGACGCTCATCTCCAGCACGTCCTCGCCGTCCAGGGTGACGGTGCCGCCGGTGATCGTGTACTTGGGGTGGCCCGCCAGCGAGTAGGCGAGGGTGGACTTGCCGGAGCCGTTCGGGCCCATGATGGCGTGCGTCTCGCCCTGCTTCAGGGTCAGGTCGACGCCGCGCAGGATCTCCTGGGGGCCGTTCTCGGCCTCGACGGAGACGTGCAGGTCGTGGATCTCAAGCGTTGCCATGAGGCTTCAGGACTCCTGGGTGGTGGAGACGAGCACGGCCGCGTCGGGGCCGTCTCCTTCGATCTTGACGGGGTATACGGGGACGGGGCGCGTGGCGGGCGGCCCGTCGGGGTTGCCGGTGCGCAGGTCGAAACTGGACCCGTGCAGCCAGCACTCGATGTGGCAGTCCTCCACCTCGCCCTCGGAGAGCGAGACGTTCGCGTGCGAGCAGATGTCGTTGATCGCGAAGACCTCTCCCCGCTTGCGGACGAGCGAGACCGGGACGCCGCCGATCTCCACCCGCTTGGGAGTGTCCTCCTCCAGCTCGCCGAGCGAGGCGGCGCGGACGAAGCCCGCGCTGTCCACCGTGTTCTCGCCGGTGCTCATGCGACCGACTCCTCCAGCTCCTCATCGATCCTGGTGATGAGGCGTTCCTGCAGATCGGGCAGGCCGATCTGCTGGACCAGCTCGGCGAAGAAGCCGCGCACCACCAGACGGCGGGCGTCCTGCTCCGGAATACCGCGCGCCATCAGGTAGAACAGCTGCTCGTCCTCGAAGCGGCCGGTGGCCGAGGCGTGACCGGCGCCGACGATCTCGCCGGTCTCGATCTCCAGGTTGGGCACCGAGTCCACCCGCGCGCCGTCGGTGAGGACGAGATTGCGGTTGAGCTCGTAGGTGTCGGTGCCGGTGGCCGAGGCGCGGATCAGTACGTCGCCGATCCACACCGCGTGCGCGTCCTGGCCCTGGAGGGCGCCCTTGTAGACGACGTTGCTGCGGCAGTTCGATGCCTCGTGGTCGACGAAGAGCCGGTGCTCCTGGTGCTGGCCGTCATCGGTGAAGTACAGGCCGTACAGCTCGGCCTCGCCGCCGGGGCCCGCGTAGTTGACGCGCGGGTGGAGGCGCACCACGTCGCCGCCGAAGGTGACGACCACGGACTTGAAGGTGGCGTCGCGGCCGACCAGGGCGTTGTGCTGGGAGCAGTGCACGGCCGTGTCGTCCCAGTCCTGCACGGAGACGACCGTCAGCTTCGCGCCGTCGCCCAGCACGTACTCGACATTGGCGGCGCGCACGCCGTCGCCGGTGTGGTCGATGACGACGACGGCCTCGGCGAAGGCGCCCAGCTCGAAGACGGTGTGCCCGAAGGAGATGCCGCCCTGGCCCTGGACGCTCACCCGGATCGGCTCGGTGAGCACGGTCTCCTTGGGCACGGTGACGACGGCGGCCTTCTCGAAGGCGCTGTATGCCTGGGCCGCGACCCGGTCGACGGGCTTGCCGGCCCGGCCCAGTCGGGCGTCGTCGCGGCCGACGGTCTCCACCGTCACGCCGTCGGGCGCGGAGACGTCGACCTTGACGCCGCCGCCCGCCTCGGCGGTGCCGTCGTGCAGGCCCCGCAGCCGCTCCAGCGGGGTGAAGCGCCACTCCTCCTCGCGGCCGTGCGGCACGGGGAAGTCCGCCACGTCGAAGGATGGCGGGGCGCTCATCCGGGTGGCGACGGTGGACTCGGCCGCCACCGCGATCGATCCGGCGGTCGTGGACCCGGCCGGGATGTTCTGAGCCTCAGCCATGGCTGTCGTGTTGCTCGCTCTCTGTCTTGTGTGTTCGCCGGTCCCCGGGCTTCTCGGCGCCCGGGGACCGGCTCACGGTCACGGAGGGGGGAGGACGGGTGGCCGGGCGGTCAGCCGACCGCGCCCTCCATCTGCAGCTCGATCAGCCGGTTGAGCTCCAGGGCGTACTCCATGGGCAGTTCCTTGGCGATCGGCTCGACGAAGCCGCGCACGATCATCGCCATCGCCTCGTCCTCGGACAGACCGCGCTGCATCAGGTAGAACAGCTGGTCGTCGCTGACCTTGGAGACCGTCGCCTCGTGGCCCATCGTCACGTCGTCCTCGCGGACGTCGACGTAGGGGTAGGTGTCCGAGCGCGAGACGGTGTCCACCAGCAGCGCGTCGCACAGCACGTTGGACTTGGAGTTCTCGGCGCCCTCGCCGATCTCGATCAGACCGCGGTAGGAGGTGCGGCCGCCGCCCCGCGCCACCGACTTGGAGACGATGTTGGAGGAGGTGTTGGGCGCCATGTGCACCATCTTGGCACCGGCGTCCTGGTGCTGGCCCTCGCCCGCGAAGGCGATCGAGAGGGTCTCGCCCTTGGCGTGCTCGCCCATCAGGTAGACGGCCGGGTACTTCATGGTCACCTTGGAGCCGATGTTGCCGTCGACCCACTCCATCGTCGCGCCCTCGTAGGCCACGGCGCGCTTGGTGACCAGGTTGTACACGTTGTTCGACCAGTTCTGGATGGTCGTGTAGCGGCAGCGGGCGCCCTTCTTGACGATGATCTCCACGACCGCCGAGTGCAGCGAGTCGGACTGGTAGATCGGCGCGGTGCAGCCCTCGACGTAGTGGACGTAGGCGTCCTCGTCGACGATGATCAGCGTCCGCTCGAACTGGCCCATGTTCTCGGTGTTGATCCGGAAGTAGGCCTGGAGCGGGATGTCCACGTGGACGCCCTTGGGCACGTAGATGAACGAGCCGCCGGACCACACCGCGGTGTTCAGCGCGGCGAACTTGTTGTCGCCGGCCGGGATGACGGTGCCGAAGTACTCCTGGAACAGCTCCGGGTGCTCCCTGAGCGCGGTGTCGGTGTCCAGGAAGATGACGCCCTGGCTCTCCAGGTCCTCGCGGATCTGGTGGTAGACCACCTCGGACTCGTACTGGGCGGCGACGCCGGCGACCAGGCGCTGCTTCTCGGCCTCGGGGATGCCCAGCTTGTCGTAGGTGTTCTTGATGTCCTCGGGCAGGTCCTCCCAGGTCTGGGCCTGCTTCTCGGTGGACCGCACGAAGTACTTGATGTTGTCGAAGTCGATGCCGCTCAGGTCCGAGCCCCAGTTCGGCATGGGCTTCTTCCCGAAGAGCCTCAGGCCCTTCATGCGGAGCTTCAGCATCCACTCCGGCTCGGACTTCTTGTCCGAGATGTCGTGGACGACCTCCTCGGAGAGGCCGCGCTTGGCCGAGGCGCCGGCGGCGTCCGGGTCGGCCCAGCCGTACTCGTACTTGCCCAGGCCTTCCAGCTCAGGGTGGGCAGTCTCCGTGGGGAGAGTCATGCGGGGTTCCTCCCGGCTGTGCTTGCAGATGCTGTCGCTGCGGTGGTCTTGGATGTCTTGGGAGCCCCGGGCGCGGACCCGGAAGCCGTTTTGGGAATGAACGTCGTGCACACCCCGTCGCCGTGAGCGATGGTGGCCAGACGCTGCACATGGGTGCCGAGCAGGCGGGAGAAGACCTCCGTCTCCGCCTCGCACAGCTGCGGGAACCGCTCGGCGGCATGCGCCACCGGGCAGTGGTGCTGGCAGAGCTGCTCTCCGCTGGAGGCGGGCGCGCCGCGCGCGGTGGCAGCGTACCCGTCCCTGGACAGTGCCTCGGCCAGAACCCTGGCCCTCTCCTCGGGCGCGACCCGTTCCAGCTCGGCGCGGTACCGCTCGGTCTGGGCGACGGCCCGGGCCCGGGCGAAGGCCGCGACCGCGGCCCGCCCCTCCTCCCCGCCGCCCGCGGCCTGGGCTATCCACCTCAGGGCGTCGACGGCGAGCTGGTCGTAGGCCTGGTCGAAGGCACTGCGTCCGTGGTCGGTGAGCGCGAAGGCCCTGGCGGGGCGGCCCCTGCCGCGCGAGCCGTAGACCCGCTTCTCACGTGGTGAGACGACGCCCTCGGAGACGAGCGCGTCCAGGTGACGGCGGACCGCCGCCTGGGTGAGCCCCAGCCGCTGGGCGAGCTCGGCCGCGGTGGACGGGCCGTGGTCGAGGATGGACCGCGCGACCTTGTCACGGGTGCCGTGGTACTCGTCCTGGGCCGGGTAACCGGGGGCGCGGGTGTCACCGCCGCCGTGGTGGACCGCCATGTGCTCTCGAGCCTCCTCACTCCGCCCCGGGTCCGCGGCGCTCCCGTCCGCCGCGGCCGGGCGGCCGTTGACGGCGGGTGCGCTTTTTCACAACGCCATTGTTGCGTAATTCGAAGGAGACGGGCAAGCCACGCCCTGACCGGCCCGGATGGGATGCATCACGTAAGGCGTGCCTTACCGGTGACGCCGGCGGTGCGGCCCGGCGGCGCGCTCCGGCGGCGGTGCGGCCCGGCGGGGGCGGCCCGTCCCCGGGCTCCTAGACTCGCCCGTATGCGAGACACGGCGGCCGTCGAGGTCGCGGGACTGGTGAAGCGGTACGGGAGCAGGACGGCGGTGGACGGGCTGGACCTCACCGTCGGGCGCGGCACCGTCACCGCCGTCCTCGGACCCAACGGAGCGGGCAAGACCACCACCATCGAGACCTGCGAAGGCTACCGCCGCGCGGACGCGGGCACCGTCCGCGTCCTGGGACTGGACCCGGTCGCCGACGCCGCCGCACTGCGGCCCCGGATCGGGGTGATGCTCCAGAGCGGCGGGATCTACCCCACCGTCCGCGCCGCGGAGATGCTGCGCCACATGGCCGTACTGCACGCCCGCCCGCTGGACACCGGCGCGCTGATCGAGCGGCTGGGGCTGGCCGGCTGCGGCCGCACCCCCTACCGGCGGCTCTCCGGCGGCCAGCAGCAGCGCCTGGCACTGGCCATGGCCGTCGTCGGACGGCCCGAGCTGGTCTTCCTGGACGAGCCGACCGCCGGTCTGGACCCGCAGGCCCGCCGCTCCGCCTGGGAGCTGGTGCGGGAGCTGCGCGCGGACGGCGTGACGGTGGTGCTGAGCACGCATTTCATGGACGAGGCCGAGACCCTGGCCGACGATGTCGCGATCATCGACGAGGGCCGGGTGATCGCGCGGGGCAGCCCCGAGGAGCTGTCCCGGGGCGGCGCCGAGAACACCCTGAGCTTCACCGGACGCCCCGGCCTCGACCTGGCCTCCCTGCTCAAGGCACTGCCGCCGGACACCGCCGCCGCCGAGACGGCCCCGGGCTCGTACCGCCTGACCGGAACCGTCGACCCCCAGCTCCTGGCCACGGTGACGTCCTGGTGCGCGCAGAACGGGGTGATGCCGGACGGCATCGCGGTGGAGCGGCGCACGCTGGAGGACGTCTTCCTGGAGCTGACGGGCAAGGAGCTGCGGTCGTGAGTACGGAGAACACCGGGCCGGGCACCTACGCCCCCGCCCCCGGGGCGGCCCCGCTGCCCCGGATGATCGCGGCCCAGGCCGCGCTGGAGACGCGGCTGCTGCTGCGGCACGGCGAGCAGTTGCTGCTGACAATCGTCATCCCCGCCCTGCTGCTGGTGCTGTTCAGCGCCGTGGACATCGTGAACCTGGCCGGGGCGGGGGGCGACGGGGGCGAACGCGTGGACTTCCTGGCGCCGGGCGTGCTGGCGCTGGCCGTGCTCTCGACCGCCTTCACCGGCCAGGCGATCTCCACCGGCTTCGAGCGGCGCTACGGCGTCCTCAAGCGGCTGGCCGCCTCCCCGCTGCCCCGCTGGGGGCTGATGACCGCCAAGACCTGCGCGGTGCTGGTCACCGAGGTGCTGCAGGTGGTGCTGCTGGCATCGGTGGCTCTGGCCCTGGGGTGGTCGCCGCACGGCAGCCCGCTCGCCGTTGCACTGCTGCTGGTCGCCGGGACTGCGGCGTTCTCCGGCCTCGGACTGCTGATGGCCGGAACACTGCGGGCCGAGGCGACGCTGGCGGCGGCCAACCTCGTCTTCGTCCTGCTGCTGGTCGGCGGCGGGGTGGTGGTGCCGCTGGAGAGGTTCCCCGAACCGGTGCGCGGGGTGCTGGAGCTGCTGCCGATCTCCGCGCTCTCCGAGGGGCTGCGCGAGGTACTGCGGGACGGGGCCGGGATGCCCTGGGCGAACCTGGCGGTCCTGGGCGTGTGGGCGGTGGTGGGCCTGGCCGCCGCGGCCCGCTTCTTCCGGTGGGAGTGACCGCTCCCCGCGCCCCCTCGTGAAAGCTCGCACAAGCGCCCGCCTACCATGGTGCCCGTGCCCAATCTGCTCGAATTCGCGCGAAACCCCGTGGCGTACGTCGCCAGGCGCTGGACTCCCGCCCAGCGCACCGTGGAGCGTGCCACCCTGGCCGCGCTCGTCCTGAGCGTGCTCATCGTGGTCACCGGCGGGGTGGTGCGGCTGACCGGCTCGGGACTGGGGTGCGACACCTGGCCCAAGTGCAGCGGGGACAGCCTGATCGCCACGCCCGAGATGGGACTGCACGGCGCCATCGAGTTCGGCAACCGCCTGCTGACGTACGTGCTGTGCGCCGCCGTCGGCTGGGCGATCATCGCGGTCCGCTCGGCGAAGCCGTACCGCCGGGGCCTGTCGCGGCTGGCCTGGTGGCAGTTCTGGCTGGTCGTCGCCAACGGCCTGCTGGGCGGTGCGACGGTGCTGCTGCGGCTGAACCCGTACACCGTCGCCGCGCACTTCCTGCTCGCCAGCGTGCTCATCACGGTCACCACCGTCACCTGGCTGCGCGCCCGCGAGGGCGACGGCGTGCCCCGCCCGCTGGCCGGGGCCCGGGTCCGGCAGCTCGCGGCGGCGCTGACCGCCGTGTCCGTGCTGCTGATCGTCGTCGGCACCATGGTGACGGGCTCGGGCCCGCACGCGGGCGACAGCAGCGAGGTGCCGCGGATGGGCGTGGACTGGGAGACCACCGCCCGGGTGCACGCCCTGCTGGCCTGGGCCGTGGTGGCCCTGACCGTGCTGCTGTGGCTGGCGCTGCGGGCCGCGGACGCGCCCCGCAGCGCTCGCGTCCGCACCCGGGACCTCTTCCTGGTGCTCCTGGCGCAGGGTGTGATCGGCTACGTCCAGTACTTCACCGAACTGCCGGAGGCGCTGGTCGCGGCGCACCTGCTGGGCTCCTGCCTGGTGTGGATCGCCACCTTGAGGGTGCTGCTGTCGCTGCGCGAGCGCGGTCTGCCGCCGGTGGCGGGCACCGGCGCCGCGGCCTCCGTGCCCGCCGGCCGGCCGGCTCCGGCCGTGTTCGGCCTGTAGGACGTCGCGGTGCGGCCCGGGGAACCGTGACCGGACGCGTACGGGCGGCGGACGAACACCGGAAGGCGACGGAACGCGGTGGCCCGCGGGTGCCCGGCAGGCCCTCACGGCCGTCCCGCCGCGCTCCCGTCTCAGCGGTCCTTCGGTCCTCCGGTCTGGATGCCCGCCATCCGTTCCCACTCGTAGGGGCCGGTACGGATCCGGGCGGCGAGGTCCCCGTCGAGGGTCTCGTGGACGGTGACGCCCGCCTTCTCGGCGGCCTGCCGGGCGACCTCGCGGGAGTGGGCCACCAGGTCGCCCCAGCCGCCGTCCTCACCGACGAGGACGATGCGCACGCCGCGCTCGCCGAGGTAGGAGATCTGGGCGTCGGCGCTGCCGCCGCGCTCCCCGGCGAACGCGGCGATCTCCTTGGCGAGCCTGGTCACCCGGCGCTGGGTCCTGGCGTCGGGTCCGGTCTCTTCCGCCTGCTGTGTGCTGTCCATGGACAGGATGCTACCGATGGGTAGGCAGCCTGGCGACCGCCGCTCCGGGTGGCCTGGACCACGCCGGACAACGGCCCGGCACCGGCTTCGGGGGGTGGGGAACCGCTATGGGGTCAGCGTAGGAAGGGGTCCACCGCCACCGCCACGAACAGCAGCGACACATAGGTGATGGACCAGTGGAACAGCCGCATCTCCTTGAGTTTGGCGCCCGTGACCCCGGCCCCGGCCCTGGCGTGGAGGGCGTGTGCCTCCCACAGCCACCAGCCGCCGGCGGCGAGCGCGACCAGCGGGTAGAACCAGCCGACGTACCCCAGCGGCCACAGCGCCAGCGAGACGGCCACCATGATCCAGCTGTAGACCACGATCTGCCGGGCCACCGCGCGGTTGCCCGCGACGACCGGGAGCATCGGGACCCCGACACGGGCGTAGTCGTCCCTGACCTTCATCGACAGCGGCCAGTAGTGCGGCGGCGTCCAGAAGAAGATGACCAGGAAGAGGACGACGGCGGCCCAGCTCACCTCGTTCGTCACCGACGACCAGCCGATGAGCACGGGCATGCAGCCGGCGATGCCGCCCCAGACGATGTTCTGGGCGGTGCGCCGCTTGAGGATCATCGTGTAGACGACGACGTAGAACAGCAGCGCGCCCAGGGAGAGGGCGGCCGAGAGCCAGTTGACCGTCCAGCCGAACCACAGCGTGGAGACCACGGCCAGCGTGACGCCGAAGGCCAGGGCCTCACGCGGGGTCAGCACACCGGTGACCAGCGGGCGCTGCTCGGTGCGGTGCATCAGCGCGTCGATGTCCCGGTCGATGTACATGTTCAGCGCGTTGGCGCCGCCCGCCGACAGGTAGCCGCCCAGGCAGGTCGCCAGGACCAGCCACAGATCGGGGACGCCCTGTTCGGCGAGGAACATCACCGGGATGGTGGTGATCAGCAGCAGTTCGATGATCCGCGGCTTGGTCAGTGCCACGTAGCCCTTGATACGGGCCCCGAGCGGCCGGTGTGCTGGGCTCTGATCGAGCTCCCCCACAACCCCTCGGGTGTGGGCGGTATCCCCACCCGCGGGACGGGATTCGACGGCCGTCACGGACACCCCTGATCACGATGCGACATGCGCGGCTCACGCCGCGTGGGAACAAGCGAGTCCGGGCCTTTGTCCCGCCGCGACTCGCACCTACCACGCCACTGTAGACGCTGGCCATACACCGCTCGCCCCGGGGGTCGCCCGTGTCGGCGCACCCCGCGAGGGGGTGCGCCGGCGAGGCGCGGGTACGGGGTCCACAGGGCCTCGCGCAGCGCCGGAGGGCGGCGCTCATGTGCACCCGGCGTTCCACAGATGCCCAGGTGAGGCCCATGACGCGTCCGGTTCCACCGGATTTGCTCTCCCGGCTTCCCAAAGGGTGAGCGGACCGAAAGGGGGAACCCTGACGGGGGTACGCTCGACACCGCCCGGTGTGACCTGACAGACACCGGCCTTCGACATGTGGAGAGGAGCCCTGACGCAGGGTGAGCACCAAGCCGACCACCACAGATCTCGAGTGGACCGAACTGGATCAACGGGCTGTCGACACCGTACGGGTCCTGGCGATGGACGCCGTGCAGAAAGTCGGTAACGGACACCCCGGTACCGCCATGAGCCTCGCTCCGGCGGCGTACCTGCTCTTCCAGAAGCTCATGCGGCACGACCCGTCGGACGCGCGGTGGGCGGGCCGGGACCGGTTCGTCCTCTCCCCCGGCCACACCAGCCTGACGCTCTACATCCAGCTGTACCTGTCCGGCTACGGACTGGAGCTGGATGACCTGAAGGCCTTTCGCACCTGGGACAGCAGGACCCCGGGCCACCCGGAGTACGGCCACACCACCGGGGTCGAGACCACCACCGGCCCGCTGGGCCAGGGCATCGCCAACGCCGTGGGCATGGCGATGGCCGCCCGCTACGAGCGCGGCCTGTTCGACCCGGACGCCGCGCCGGGCGCCTCTCCCTTCGACCACACCGTCTGGGCCGTCGTCTCCGACGGCGACCTGGAGGAGGGGGTCTCGGCCGAGGCGTCCTCACTGGCCGGCCACCAGAAGCTGGGCAACATCGTCGCCCTGTACGACGACAACCACATCTCCATCGAGGGCGACACCGCGACCGCGCTGTCCGAGGACGTCCTGAAGCGCTACGAGGCCTACGGCTGGCACGTCCAGCGCATCGAGCAGGCGCCCGGCGGCGACTTCGACATCCAGGCCCTGTACGCGGCGCTCAAGGCCGCACAGGCCGAGACCGGGCGCCCCTCCCTGATCGCCGCCCGCACGATCATCGCCTGGCCCGCGCCGAACGCCCAGAACACCGAGGCCTCGCACGGCTCCGCGCTGGGCGACGAGGAGGTCGCGGCCACCAAGCGGGTGCTCGGCTTCGACCCGGAGCGGCACTTCGACGTGGCCGACGAGGTCCTGGAGCACGCCCGCGAGGTCGTGGACCGGGGCCGCGAGGCGCGCCGGGCCTGGGAGGACGAGCTCGCGAAGTGGCGCGGGGCCAACCCCGGCCGTGCCACCGAGTTCGACCGGATCAGCGCCGGGGGGCTGCCCGAGGGCTGGGAGAAGGCGCTGCCCTCCTTTCCCGCCGGCAAGGACATGGCCACCCGCAAGGCGTCCGGCGCGGTGCTCAAGGAGCTGGGCGGTGTGATCCCCGAGCTGTGGGGCGGCTCCGCCGACCTCGCGGGCTCCAACAACACCACCATCGACGCCTCCTCGTCCTTCCTCCCGGCGGACAACCCGCTGCCGGAGGCGGACCCGTACGGCCGCACGGTGCACTTCGGCATCCGCGAGCACGCCATGGGCTCGACCATGAACGGCATCGCGCTGCACGGCAACACCCGTGTCTACGGCGGCACCTTCCTGGTGTTCTCCGACTACATGCGCCCGGCGGTGCGGCTGGCGGCCCTGATGAAGCTGCCGGTCACCTACGTGTGGACGCACGACTCCATCGGCCTGGGCGAGGACGGCCCGACCCACCAGCCGGTCGAACACCTGGCGGCGTTGCGCGCCATCCCCGGCCTGAACATGGTGCGTCCGGCCGACGCCAACGAGACCGTGATCGCCTGGCGCGAGATCATGCGCCGCCACGGCGACCGCCCGGCCCCGCACGGCGTCGCGCTGACCCGCCAGAACGTGCCGACCTACGAGCCGAACGAGGACGCCGCCCGCGGCGGATACGTGATGTTCGAGGCGGTGGACTCCCAGGGACGCGAGTGCGAGCCGCGGGTCGTCCTCATCGCCACCGGCTCGGAGGTGCAGCTCGCCGTCGCCGCGCGCGAGTCGCTCCGGGCCGAGGGCGTGCCCGCCCGGGTGGTGTCGATGCCGTGCCTGGAGTGGTTCGAGGAGCAGGACCGGGCCTGGCGTGAGCGCGTGCTGCCGCCGTCGGTCCGGGCACGGGTGGCCGTCGAGGCCGGTATCGGCCTGACCTGGCACCGCTACGTCGGCGACGCCGGCCGGATCGTCTCCCTGGAGCACTTCGGCGCCTCGGCCGACTACAAGGTGCTCTACCGCGAGTTCGGCCTGACCGGCGAGGCTGTCGCCGCCGCCGCCCGGGAATCCATCGCCGCCGCCGCACGCTGACGCCCACAGGCAACGAGATCAGGAGATGCATCCCTCATGACAGACGCACTCAAGCGCCTGAGTGACGAAGGCGTGGCGATCTGGCTGGACGACCTGTCCCGCCGGCGCATCACGTCCGGCAACCTCGCCGAGCTGCTGCACGAGCAGCACGTCGTGGGTGTCACCACCAACCCGTCGATCTTCCAGAAGGCGATCTCCGAGGGACACGGCTACGACCGGCAGCTCACCGACCTCGCCTCCCGCGGTGTGACGGTGGAGGAGGCGATCCGGATGATCACCACCGCCGACGTCCGCGATGCCGCCGACATCCTGCGCCCGGTCTTCGACGCCACCAACGGGCAGGACGGCCGGGTCTCCATCGAGGTGGACCCGCGGCTGGCCCACGCCACCCGGCCCACGGTCGCCGAGGCCAAGCAGCTCGCCTGGCTGGTGGACCGTCCCAACACCCTGATCAAGATCCCCGCCACCACCCCCGGGCTTCCGGCGATCACGGAGACCATCGCCGCGGGCATCAGCGTCAACGTCACGCTGATCTTCTCGCTGGAGCGCTACCGGATGGTGATGGACGCCTACATGGCGGGTCTGGAGCAGGCCAGGGCCAAGGGCCTGGACCTGTCGGAGATCCACTCCGTGGCGTCGTTCTTCGTCTCCCGGGTGGACACCGAGGTCGACAAGCGGCTGACGGATCTGGGCACCGACGAGGCGCTGGCACTGCGCGGCAGGGCCGCGCTGGCCAACGCCCGGCTGGCCTACCAGGCGTACGAGGAGGTCGTCGCCTCCGACCGCTGGGCGGCCCTGGAATCCGCCGGCGCCAACCGGCAGCGCCCGCTGTGGGCCTCCACCGGTGTGAAGGACCCCGGCTACCCCGACACCCTCTACGTCACCGGGCTGGTCGCCCCGAACACGGTGAACACCATGCCGGAGGCCACCTTGGAGGCCGTCGGCGACCACGGCGAGATCACCGGCGACACCGTGCGCGGCGCCTACGAGCAGGCCCGCGCCGACCTCGACGCGATCGCGAAGCTCGGCATCGGCTACGACGAGGTGGTCGAGCGGCTCGAGGTCGAGGGCGTGGACAAGTTCGAGCAGGCATGGAACGACCTGCTCACCTCCACCGAGGCCGAGCTCAAGCGCCTCGCACCGAAGGAGGCGTAGAGCAGGTGAGCAGCGCAGCCAACCCGCTGCGTGACGCACAGGATCGGCGGCTCCCGCGCATCGCGGGGCCGTCGGGCCTGGTGATCTTCGGCGTCACAGGTGATCTGTCGCGGAAAAAGCTGATGCCCGCCGTCTACGACCTGGCGAACCGGGGCCTGCTCCCACCAGGTTTCTCCCTCGTCGGCTTCGCCCGCCGCGAGTGGGAGGACCAGGACTTCTGCCAGGTCGTGCACGACTCGGTCAAACAGTACGCCCGCACCCCCTTCCGCGAGGAGGTCTGGCGGCAGCTCGGCGAGGGGATGCGCTTCGTCCCCGGCGTCTTCGGCGACGACGACGCGTTCGCCCGGCTGAAGTCCACCATCGACGAACTGGACAAATCCCGCGGCACCGGGGGCAACTTCGCGTTCTACCTCTCGGTTCCGCCGAAGTTCTTCCCCACCGTCCTGGAGCAGCTCAAGAAGCACCAGCTGTCCGAGGCCCCCGAGGGGTCCTGGCGCCGCGCGGTCATCGAGAAGCCCTTCGGTCACGACCTGGCCAGCGCCCAGGAACTGAACCGGGTCGTCCACCAGGTCTTCCGCCAGTCCGACGTCTTCCGGATCGACCACTACCTGGGCAAGGAGACCGTTCAGAACATCCTGGCGCTGCGCTTCGCCAACACGATGTTCGAGCCCCTGTGGAACCGCTCCTACGTGGACCACGTGCAGATCACGATGGCCGAGGACATCGGCATCGGCGGCCGCGCCGGCTACTACGACGGCATCGGCGCCGCACGCGACGTCATCCAGAACCACCTGCTCCAGCTGCTGGCCCTGACCGCGATGGAGGAGCCCGTCTCCTTCGACGCCAAGGCCCTGGTCACCGAGAAGCTGAAGGTGCTCAACGCGGTGCGGCTGCCGAGGGACCTGGGCCGGCACACCGTGCGCGGCCAGTACCGGGCGGGCTGGCAGGGCGGCGAGAAGGTGCCCGGATATCTGGAGGAGGAGGGCATCGACCCGGCCTCCCGGACGGACACCTACGCCGCCATCAAACTGGAGATCGACAACCGCCGCTGGGCGGGGGTCCCCTTCTACCTGCGCACGGGCAAGCGGCTGGGCCGCCGGGTCACCGAGATCGCGGTGGTCTTCCAGCGCGCCCCCTACTCCCCCTTCGACGCCACCGACACCCAGGAACTGGGCCAGAACGCCCTGGTCATCCGAGTGCAGCCCGACGAGGGCGTCACGCTCCGGTTCGGCTCCAAGGTGCCCGGCACCTCGATGGAGATCCGCGACGTGACGATGGACTTCGCCTACGGCGAGTCCTTCACCGAGTCCAGCCCCGAGGCGTACGAGCGGCTCATCCTGGACGTGCTGCTGGGCGACGCCAACCTCTTCCCCCGGCACCAGGAGGTCGAGCGCTCCTGGGAGATCCTGGACCCGGTCGAGGAGTACTGGGACGCGCACGGCAGGCCCGAACCGTACACCGCCGGGACCTGGGGCCCCCAGGCGGCCGACGAGATGCTCGCACGCGACGGACGGAGCTGGCGGCGGCCATGAACATCGACCTCACCGACACCACGTCCGGCCGGATCAACGCGGCTCTGGTGCGAGCCAGGCGGGCGATGGGCAGCCCGGCCGTCGGCATGGTGCTCACGCTCGTCATCGTCACCGACGAGGGCAGCCACTACGACGCGCTGAAGGCGGCCAGCGACGCCTCGAAGGAGCACCCCTCGCGCATCCTCGTCGTGGTGCGGCGTCCGGGCCGCTCGCCCCGCGACCGGGCCATGGCCCGGCTCGACGCCGAGGTGCGGGTGGGCGGCGAGACCGGCACCGGGGAGACGGTCCTGCTGCGCCTCCACGGCGAGCTGGCGGGCCACGCCCACAGCGTCGTCCTGCCCCTGCTGCTGCCGGACGCGCCGGTCGTCCTGTGGTGGCCGGCCGATCCGCCCGAGTACCCCTCGAAGGATCCGCTGGGCGCTCTGGCCCAGCGCCGCATCACCGACGCGGCGGAGACCGAGGACCCGGTCACGGCGCTCAGGGGGCGCGCCGCCTCCTACGCCCCGGGCGACACCGACCTGGCCTGGACCCGCGTCACCCTGTGGCGCAGTGTGCTGGCCGCCGCCCTGGACCAGAAGCAGGCCCGTGTCACCCGGGCGGTGGTCGAGGGCGAGGAGTACAACCCCAGCTCGGAGCTGCTGGCTCTGTGGCTGGCCGACCGCCTGCGCGTCCCCGTCGAGCGCGTGCTCTCCGGCGGCCCCGGCATCACGGCGGTACGGCTGACCACGGACGAGGGCGACGTCTGCCTGGACCGCGGCGACGGCTCGCTGGCGACGCTCTCGGTGCCGGGCCAGCCGGACCGGAGCGTGGCCCTGCACCGGCGCTCCACGGCCGAGCTGATCGCCGAGGAGCTGCGGCGTCTGGACCCGGACGAGACCTACGCCCGCGCCGTCCGCTTCGGCCTCGACCACCTGGTGCGCGGGGAGGTCGCGGAGGTGGAGGCGGTCGAGGCCGTACGGGCCGCGCAGGCGGAGGCAGCGCGGGCCCCCGGCGGAGAGCAGGCCCCCCCGCAGATCGTCGTCCACCCGGACAAGGAGCGGATGGCCCGTGCCACGGCCGCTCGCCTGGTCACCGCGATCGCGGACGCGCAGGCCACCCGCGGCCGGGCCCACATCGCCCTGACCGGCGGCCGTAACGGCATCGCCCTGCTGGCCGCCCTGGCGCAGGCTCCGGGACGCAGCGGCGTGGACTGGTCCCGTGTCGATCTGTGGTGGGGCGACGAGCGGTTCCTCCCCGACGGCGACCCGGACCGCAACCACACCCAGGCCCGCGAGGCCCTCCTGGACGCGCTTCCCCTGGATCCGTCGCGCGTCCACCCGATGCCGGCCTGTGACGGTCCGCACGGCGACGACGTGGACGCGGCGGCCGAGGCATACGCGGCGGAGCTGGCCTCGGCCGGTGACGGCGGTTCCGGCGGTGCGGACTCCGGCGGCGGTGCGGGCGGGCCGGTGCCCGTCTTCGACGTGCTGCTGCTGGGGCTGGGCCCGGACACCCACGTGGCCTCGCTCTTCCCCGGCCATCCGGCCGCGCGGGAGACCGGGCGCACGGTCGTCGGCGTACGGCAGGCGCCGAAGCCGCCACCGACCCGGATCTCCCTCACCCTCCCGGCCCTCCGGGCAGCCCGGGAGGTCTGGCTGCTGGCGGCGGGCGAGGACAAGGCAGAGGCCGCGGCCGACGCGCTGACCTCCGAGGATCCGGCGCGGATCCCCGCGGCCGGCGCCCGCGGGCACGAGCGCACCCTGTGGATCCTCGACGAGGAGGCGGCGATCCTCCTGCCCGAGTCGGTCCGGAGCTGACGGGCGCCCCGCGCACACCGGCCGAACGTGGCGGCCCCGCTCCCCTGCGGGTTCCGGGGGAGCGGGGCCGCCACCGCGGGGGCGGTGAGGAGGCTCTGCCCCCTCCGCGCCCCTGCGTCAGTCCCGGCCGCGCAGCGAGCGGTAACGGGCCACCAGGGCCGAGGTGGAGGCGTCCAGTCCCTCCGCCTCGGCGCCCTCGGTCAGCGCGGGCTCGATGCGTCTGGCGAGCACCTTGCCGAGCTCCACGCCCCACTGGTCGAAGGAGTCGATGTCCCACACCGCGCCCTGGACGAACACCTTGTGCTCGTAGAGGGCGACCAGCTGCCCCAGCACCGACGGGGTCAGCTCGGAGGCCAGGATCGTCGTCGTCGGGCGGTCGCCGCGGAAGGTGCGGTGCGGGACCTGCTCCTCGGCGACGCCCTCGGCGCGGACCTCCTCCTCGGTCTTCCCGAAGGCGAGCGCCTGCCCCTGGGCGAAGAGGTTGGCCATCAGCAGGTCGTGCTGGGCCGCCAGCGCGGGTTCCAGGCCCGCCACGGGCCGCGCGAAGCCGATGAGGTCCGCCGGGACCAGCTTGGTGCCCTGGTGCAGCAGCTGGAAGTAGGCGTGCTGCCCGTTGGTTCCGGGTGTGCCCCACACCACCGGACCGGTCTGCCAGTCCACCGGTTCACCCTGCCGGTCCACGGACTTGCCGTTGGACTCCATGTCGAGCTGCTGGAGGTAGGCGGTGAACTTCGACAGGTAGTGGCTGTAGGGCAGCACCGCGTGCGACTGCGCGCGGAAGAAGGCGCCGTACCAGATGCCCAGCAGACCCAGCAGCAGCGGGGCGTTCTCCTCGGGCGGTGCGGTGCGGAAGTGCTCGTCGACGGTGCGGAAACCGTCGAGCATCTCGCGGAAGCGGTCCGGGCCGATGGCGATCATGAGCGAGAGACCGATGGCCGAGTCGTAGGAGTAGCGTCCGCCGACCCAGTCCCAGAACTCGAACATGTTAGCGGTGTCGATGCCGAACTCCGCGACCGCCCCGGTGTTCGTCGACAGGGCCACGAAGTGTTTGGCCACCGCCTCCTTTCCCGCGCCCAGACCGGTCAGCAGCCAGTCCTTGGCGGAGGTGGCGTTGGTGATGGTCTCGATCGTGGTGAAGGTCTTGGAGGCGACGACGAACAGCGTCCGGGCCGGGTCCAGGCCCTGCAGCGCCTCGTGCAGGTCCGCGCCGTCCACGTTGGAGACGAAGCGGACCTCCAGCTCCCGGTCGGTGTAGGCGCGCAGCGCCTCGAAGGCCATCGCCGGGCCCAGGTCGGATCCGCCGATGCCGATGTTGACGACGTTCCTGACAGGCAGCCCGGTGTGCCCGGCCCACTTCCCGGCACGCACCGCCTCGGCGAAGGCGGACATCCGGTCGAGCACGGCGTGCACGGCCGGCACGACGTTCCCGGCGTTCTCGCCGTCCACCTCGACCACCGCGTCGCGCGGGGCGCGCAGGGCGGTGTGCAGCACGGCCCGGTCCTCGGTGGTGTTGATCCGCTCGCCGCGGAACATCGCCTCCCGCAGCCGAGCCACCCCGGTCGCCTCGGCCAGCTCGCGCAGCAGCCGCAGGGTCTCGTCCGTGACGAGGTTCTTGGAGTAGTCCAGGTACAGGTCGCCGACCCGGACGCCGTAGCGCTCGGCGCGCCGCGGATCGGCGGCGAACAGCTCGCGCAGGTGCACCTCCCCCAGTTCCTCACGGTGCCTGGCCAGCGCCTGCCACTGCGGCATCCGGTCGAGCCTGCCGCGGCCTTCAGCGTTCATCTGGGAAATCAGTCCATTCCTGTCGTACGGACCCCGCCGTCTCCCAACCTAATGGAACGACGGTCCGGCCGCGCGCCCCGTGAGGGCGTACGGCCGGCCGGTCGGCCGGTGTTCAGATCTCCCCGCGGAGCTTGGCCAGCGCCTCGGCGAGGATCGCCTCGCCGTCGGCGTCGCTGCGCCGCTCGCGCACGTACGCGAGGTGGGTCTTGTAGGGCTCGGTGCGCGGCGGGTCCGGCGGGTTGTCCTGGTCCTTGCCGGCCGGGAAGCCGCAGCGCGGGCAGTCCCAGGTCTCCGGGATCTGCGCGTCGCTGGCGAAGCTGGGTTGGGTCTCGTGCCCGTTGGAGCACCAGAAGGAGATGCGCAGACGCGGCGCGGACTCGCCCCGCTCGGCCTCGCCCATCGGCCCCGCTCCGACCCGGCTTCCCCGGATCGCGTTGCCACTTGCCACGGTCGTAACTCCCTGCCTTCACGGTGCCGCGGAGCATCGACAGGCCGCTCCGCCGCGGGTGCCCCAGTGTACGTAGGGCCCAACACGCGTCCACAGACCCGAGTTGCTGCCCCCTTCGGGTCCCGCGGGCGCGAACCTCATGATAGGCCGGGAATACGACACGGCGTCAGAGCAAGGCGACCGCCACCGCGCGGCAGGGGCCGTCAGGCGTCGGCGGGCCTCAGCCGTCGAGCTTCATCAGGATGCCGAGCGCCACGATGATGGCGAACCAGACCACGCCCACCACGACCGTGATGCGGTCGAGATTGCGCTCGGCGACCGAGGAGCCGCCGACGGAGGACTGCATGCCGCCGCCGAACATGTCGGAGAGGCCGCCGCCCTTCCCCTTGTGCATCAGCACGAGCAGCATCAGCAGCAGGCTGAAGACGATGAGGGCGATGGAGAACCCCAGGATCACGGCTGGACCAACTCTCTCGGACGGATGACGGGAACTGTCGGGACTTGCAGGGTACGGGGCCGGGAGGCGCTGTGTGTCTCGCTCCCGGCCCCGACAGGGTACGACGCGGGCGGCCCGGCCGTCACTCGTCGGCGGCGGTCGCCCGCGGCCCTACTGGTCGCGGAACCGGACGATCCTCACGAACTCGTCCACGTCCAGCGCGGCCCCGCCGACCAGGGCTCCGTCCACGTCCGGCTGCGCCATGATCGCGGCGACGTTCCCGGACTTCACCGAACCGCCGTACTGGATGCGGACCCTCTCGGCCAGCTCACGGTCGTACAGCTCGGCCAGACGGCCGCGGATCGCGCCGCACACCTCCTGGGCGTCCTCGGGGGTGGCCACCTCGCCGGTGCCGATGGCCCACACCGGCTCGTAGGCGATCACGACGCGGGCGGCCTGCTCGGCGGGGACGTCCTTCAGCGCGCCGGCGACCTGGGCGAGGGTGTGGGCGACCTGGTCGCCGGCCTTGCGGACCTCCAGGCCCTCGCCGACGCACAGGATCGGGATCAGGCCGTGCAGGTAGGCCGCCTTGACCTTGGCGTTGCACAGTTCGTCGGTCTCGCCGTGGTACTGGCGCCGCTCGGAGTGACCGACGGCCACGTAGGTGCAGTTGAGCTTCGCCAGCATCGCCCCGGAGACCTCGCCGGTGTACGCGCCTGAGACGTGCGCCGAGACGTCCTGGGCGCCGTAGCGGATCTTCAGCTTGTCGCCGTCGACGAGGGTCTGCACCGAGCGCAGGTCGGTGAAGGGCGGCAGAACGGCGACCTCGACGGCCTCGTGGTCCTTGTCGTTCAGGGCGAAGGCGAGCTTCTGGACGTGGGCGATGGCCTCCAGGTGGTTGAGGTTCATCTTCCAGTTGCCCGCCATCAGCGGGATGCGGTTTGCCATGGGTGGAGGTGCCTTTCAGTTCGCTCCGCCGCGGCAGCGGCTCGTGTCACCGGCGCCCGCGCGGCGCGGAGGGCGCGGGCGCCGTGGTCGTTCGCGGCCCGGCGGCCGCGTGTGCTCCCCCGGTGCTCCGGATCTCCCGGCGCGCCGGATCAGTCCTCCAGCGCGGCGAGGCCGGGGAGCGTCTTGCCCTCGAGGTACTCCAGGCTGGCGCCGCCACCGGTGGAGATGTGGCCGAATGCCTCCTCGTCGAAGCCCAGGATGCGGACGGCCGCGGCGGAGTCCCCGCCGCCGACCACGGTGAAGGCCGGGCTGTCGACCAGCGCCCGGGCCACGGCCCGGGTGCCCTCGGCGTAGTCCGGGTGCTCGAAGACGCCCATCGGGCCGTTCCAGAAGACGGTGGCCGCGTCGGCGAGCTTGGCGGCGTACAGCTCCTGGCTGCGGGGGCCGATGTCCAGCCCCATCAGATCGCCCGGGATGGCGTCCGCGGCCACGGTGACGGGCTCGGAGGGCGCCTTGGTCCTCAGGTCCGGGAAACCGGCGGCGGCCACCACGTCGACGGGGAGGACGAACTCCACACCGCGCTCCTCGGCACGCTTGAGGTAGCCCTGGACGGCTGGGATCTGGTCCTCCTGGAGCAGCGAGGCGCCGATCTCGTGCCCCCGCGCCTTCAGGAAGGTGTACGCCATGCCCCCGCCGACGAGGATGCGGTCGGCGCGTTCCAGCAGGTGGTCGATGACTCCGAGCTTGTCGGAGACCTTCGCCCCGCCCAGGACCACGGCGTAGGGGCGCTCGACGTCGTCGGTGAGCTTGCGCAGGACGCCGACCTCGGTGGCGATGAGGCCGCCGGCGGTGTGCGGCAGCCGCGCCGGGAGGTCGTAGACGGAGGCGTGGCGGCGGTGCACCGCACCGAAGCCGTCGCCGACGTAGAGGTCGGCGAGGGCCGCCAGGCTGTCGGCGAAGGCACCGCGCTCGGCGTCGTCCTTGCTGGTCTCGCCGGCGTTGAAGCGCAGGTTCTCCAGCACCGCGACCTGTCCGTCGGCGAGGGCGCCGACGGTGGACTTCGCGGAGTCGCCGACAGTGTCGGTGGCGAACGCGACGTCCCTGCCCAGCAGTTCCCCCAGCCGCTCGGCCACGGGGGCGAGGGAGGAACGCGGGTCGGGGGCGCCCTTGGGGCGGCCCAGATGGGAGGCGACGATCACTCTGGCACCGGCCTCGGCCAGCTTGTCGATCGTCGGGACGGCGGCGCGGATGCGGCCGTCGTCGGTGATGGCACCGCCCTCGAGCGGCACGTTCAGATCGGCGCGGACGAAGACCCGCCGGCCCGCGACGCCGAGATCGTCGATCGTCTTCATGGTGTGGCTCCGTGGTGGTCTGCTCGGTGGTTTGCACGGTCGCCGGCCACGCGGCCGGTCATCGCGAGACGGGGCCCGCGGGGGGCTTCTTCGCGCCCCGCGAACCC
>NZ_JAJFAU010000002.1:7053-47553 GCF_022614595.1 Streptomyces sp. CNQ085 | reverse complement strand
TCCCGCCGCCGCCGTCCCCATGCGCCTCGCGGATCCTCGTACCGGCGGCCGCCGGCCGCTTCTTCGCGCCCCGCGAACCCCGCCGCGTCACGTCTCGGCGCTGCCGTCCGGCAGCGTGGTCAGAGCCGCTCGCCGACGTAGACCGTCAGGTCCACGAGGCGGTTGGAGTAGCCCCACTCGTTGTCGTACCAGCCGACGACCTTGACCTGCTTGCCCTGGACCATGGTCAGAGAGGAGTCGAAGGTGCAGGAGGCCGGCCAGTTGACGATGTCCGAGGAGACGATCGGGTCCTCGGTGTACTCCAGGAAGCCCTTCAGCCGGCCCTCGGCGGCCTTCTGGAAGGCGGCGTTGACCTCGTCCTTGCCGGCCTCGCGGTCGAGCTCCAGCACGAGGTCGATGACCGAGCCGGTCGGGACCGGGACGCGCATGGCGATGCCGTCCAGCTTGCCCTTGAGCTGCGGCAGGACGAGGGCGGTGGCCTTGGCGGCGCCGGTCGAGGTCGGGATGATGTTCTCGGCCGCGGCGCGGGCCCGGCGCAGGTCCTTGTGGGGGAAGTCCAGGATGCGCTGGTCGTTGGTGTACGCGTGGACGGTCGTCATCATGCCCTTGACGATGCCGAAGTTCTCGTCCATCACCAGGGCCATCGGCGCCACGCAGTTGGTGGTGCAGGAGGCGTTGGAGACGACGTGGTGCTTCTCGGCGTCGTAGGCCTCGTGGTTGACGCCCATGACGACGGTGATGTCCTCGTTCTTGGCCGGAGCCGAGATGAGGACCTTCTTCGCGCCGGCCGCCAGGTGCTTGGCTGCGTCCTCGCGCTTGGTGAAGATGCCGGTGGACTCGATGACGATGTCGGCGCCGAGCTCACCCCACGGAAGGGCGGCCGGGTCGCGCTCGGCCATCGTCCTGAAGGTCTGGCTGCCCACCGTGATGGTGTCGGCGGTGTGGCTGACCTCCTGCTTCAGACGGCCCAGGATGCTGTCGTACTTCAGCAGGTGGACAAGGGTCGCGTTGTCGGTCAGGTCGTTGACACCGACGATCTCGACGTCCGCGCCCTGCTCCAGAAGGGCGCGGAAGTAGTTCCGTCCGATGCGGCCGAAGCCGTTGATGCCTACGCGGATCGTCACGAACCGATCTCCTCGCTAGGTACGCCGGTGTGGACACCGGCGAAGCTGTTTGGGATGTCCCCGACCACTTCCGACCCTACCGCGCCGGGTGCTCGCGAGTGACATCGGCCACCCGCCGTGTGCGGTGTGGAGCACCGGTGGCAGGGCGCACCCGCGAAGGCACCCGGCAGACATCCGGGCGGCCCCGGTACCCGGCCGCGGGCCCCGGCGACACGGTGTGCGGGGACGACGGGACGGACGACCGGGGCTCCCGGAGCCCGTTCAGCCGACCATCTCCTCCGTCAGGTTCGACTCGGTGCCCGGGATTCCCAGGTCGGCGGCGCGCTTGTCGGCCATGGCCAGCAGCCGCCGGATGCGCCCGGCCACGGCGTCCTTGGTCAGCGGCGGGTCGGCCAGCGCCCCCAGCTCCTCCAGGGACGCCTGCTTGTGTTCCATGCGCAGCCGGCCGGCCGCGGCCAGGTGCTCGGGCACCTCCTCGCCCAGGATCTCCAGCGCGCGCTGCACACGGGCCCCGGCGGCGACGGCGGCGCGGGCCGAGCGGCGCAGGTTGGCGTCGTCGAAGTTGGCCAGGCGGTTGGCGGTGGCCCGCACCTCGCGGCGCATCCGCCGCTCCTCCCATGCCAGTACCGACTCGTGGGCTCCCAGCCGGGTCAGCAGCGCGCCGATGGCGTCGCCGTCGCGGACGACGACCCGGTCCACACCGCGCACCTCGCGCGCCTTGGCCGCGATCTGCAGGCGGCGGGCGGCGCCGACGAGGGCGAGGGCGGCCTCGGGGCCGGGGCAGGTGACCTCCAGGGAGGAGGAGCGTCCGGGCTCGGTGAGCGAGCCGTGCGCCAGGAAGGCGCCGCGCCAGGCGGCCTCGGCGTCGCAGGTGGCCCCGGAGACCACCTGGGGCGGCAGACCGCGCACCGGGCGGCCGCGGCCGTCGACCAGCCCCGTCTGCCGGGCGAGCTGGTCACCGCCCGCCACCACCCGTACGACGTAGCGGCTGCCGCGGCGCAACCCGCCGGGGGCCATGACCACCAGGTCGGAGGCGTGGCCGAAGATCTCCAGGATGTCCTTGCGGAGCCTGCGGGCGGCGATGCCGGTGTCCAGCTCGGCCTCGATCACGATGCGGCCGCTCACCAGGTGCAGTCCGCCGGCGAACCGCAGGATGGAGGAGACCTCCGACTTCCGGCAGCAGGTCCGGGTGACGGGTAGCCGGGAGATCTCGTCCTTCACCGCTGCCGTCATCGCCATGGGCCGATCCTTCCATGCATTCGAAAAATCCGGTCGTACGCGGCGGCCAGCAGCTCCGGGTCGTGCCGGGGGGCTCCTCCCGGGGCGGCCACCGGCGCCAGCTCGACCGTGCCGCCGAGGCGCCGGGCGGCGTCGCGGAGGCCTTCCTCGTCGGGCACGGCGGCCCGGTCGGCCAGCACCACGTCGAAGGTGAGTTTAGGGGCGTGTCGGGCCAAAACCTCCAAATGACGCTGCGGGGAGAAGCCGTCGGTCTCTCCCGGCTGCGGCGCGAGGTTGAGCGAGAGCACACGGCGCGCCCTGGTCTCGGTGAGCGCCTGGAGGAGTTCGGGGACCAGCAGGTGGGGGATGACCGAGGAGAACCACGAGCCGGGGCCGAGCACCACCCAGTCCGCGTCGAGGACCGCCTCGACGGTCTCGGGGACGGCGGGCGGGTCGTGCGGAACGAGGTGCACCTGCTGCACCTCGCCGGGGGTGAGGGCGACGGTGGCCTGGCCCCGGACGGTGGTGACCTCCCGCGGGCGCGCCGGGTCGTGGCCGCGCACCAGGGCCCGCAGCTCCAGCGGGACGGCGGACATCGGCAGCACCCGGCCGTGCGCGCCCAGCAGCTTGCCCACCAGGTCCAGGGCCTGCACGTGGTCGCCGAGCTGCTCCCACAGGGCGACGATCAGCAGGTTTCCCACCGCGTGCTCGTGCAGGTCGCCCCTGCTGACGAAGCGGTGCTGGATGACCCGGGCCCAGGTCTGGCCCCACTCGTCGTCGCCGCACAGCGCGGCCAGGGCCTTGCGCAGGTCGCCGGGTGGCAGGACTCCCAGTTCGTCGCGGAGCCGCCCGCTGGAGCCGCCGTCGTCGGCGACGGTGACCACGGCGGTCAGGTCGCGGGTGATCCGGCGCAGCGCGGCCAGCGAGGCGGACAGGCCCATGCCACCGCCGAGCGCCACCACCTTCGGGGTCCCGCCGCGGGCTCTGCGGGTGGTGACCAGGCGCCGCGGTCTGCGGGTGCGGACGATCACTCGCGTCCCATGTCGCGGTGCACGACGACGGTCTCGACGCCCTCGGCGGCCAGCCGGGCGGCCAGCTTCTCGGACATCGCCACGCTGCGGTGCTTGCCGCCTGTGCAGCCGACCGCGACGGTCACGTAGCGCTTGCCCTCACGGCGGTAGCCGGCGGCGATGAGCTGGAGCAGCTCGGCGTAGCGGTCCAGGAACTCCTTGGCGCCGGGCTGGTTGAAGACGTACTGGGAGACCTCCTCGTTGAGACCGGTGTACGGCCGCAGTCCCGGCACCCAGTGCGGGTTGGGCAGGAAGCGGCAGTCGACGACGAGGTCGGCGTCGACGGGGAGACCGTACTTGTAGCCGAAGGACATCACCGTCGCCCTCAGCTCGGGCTCCTCCTCGCCGGCGAACTGGGCGTCGAGCTTGGCCCGCAGCTCGTGGACGTTGAGGGCGGAGGTGTCGATGACCAGGTCGGCGTCGCCGCGCAGCTCGCGCAGCAGGTCGCGCTCGGCGGCGATGCCGTCCACGATGCGCCCGTCGCCCTGGAGCGGGTGGGGGCGGCGCACCGACTCGAAGCGCCGCACCAGGGCGTCGTCGGACGCCTCCAGGAAGACGATCCGGCGGGTGACGTGCTTGGCGTCGAGGTCGGCCAGGGACTCGCGCAGGTTGTCGAAGAAGCGGCGGCCGCGGACGTCGACGACGACGGCGATCCTGGCCACGTTGCCCTGCGAGCGGGCGCCGAGGTCGACCATGGTCGGGATCAGGGCGGGCGGCAGGTTGTCCACCACGAACCAGCCGAGGTCCTCCAGGCACTTGGCGGCGGTGCTGCGGCCCGCGCCGGACATACCGGAGATGATCACCAGTTCGGGGATGGCGGCGGTGTCGCCTCCGTTCCCCGCGGTGTCGGCCACCGCACCCGTACTCGTACCCGTGCCCACCTGCGCTCCGTCTGCCGTTCCCATGTGCTCGTTCATCGCGCTCTCCCCCTCCCACCTGTGGCGTTCCGCCTGTAGATCGCCGGTGTCCTACCGGCCTTCCCGGTCCTCCAGGATCTCACCCGTGGCGGTGTTCACCGCCGGAGCGGCCGGGGCCGCCTGCGCCAGGGCCGCGGCGACGGCCTCGGCGGTCTTGCGTCCGACGCCGGGGACCTCGCAGATCTGCTCGACGGTGGCGGCGCGCAGCCGTTTGACCGAGCCGAAGTGCTTGACCAGAGCTTGCTTGCGGGACTCCCCGAGGCCGCGGACGGCGTCCAGCGGGCTCGCCCTCATCGCCCGCGACCGCTTGCCGCGCTGGTAGCGGATGGCGAAACGGTGCGCCTCGTCACGGACTCTCTGGAGCATGTACAGGCCCTCGCTGGTCCGGGGCAGGACCACCGGGTCGTCCTCGCCGGGCAGCCACACCTCCTCCAGACGCTTGGCCAGCCCGCACACGGCCACGTCGTCGATCCCCAGCTCGTCCAGGGCCCGCCGTGCGGCGGCGACCTGCGGCTGCCCGCCGTCGACCACGACCAGCTGCGGCGGGTAGGCGAACTTCGGCGGCCTGTTCCCCTCCCGCTCCCCGGCCGGCGCCGGCCCGTCCGGGACACTCCCCGGCCCCCCGGTTCCGGAGTCCTCCGCCGCGAGGTCCTCCCCGGTGGCCCACTCGCCCGTGCGCTGCCTCTCCTGGAGGTAGCGGCGGAAACGGCGGGAGACCACCTCGTGCATGGAGCGGACGTCGTCCTGGCCGGCGAAGCCCTTGATCTGGAAGCGGCGGTACTCGCTCTTGCGGGCCAGGCCGTCCTCGAAGACCACCATCGAGGCCACCACGTCCTCGCCCTGGAGGTGGGAGATGTCGAAGCACTCGATGCGCAGCGGGGCCGAGTCCAGCCCGAGTGCCTCGGCGATCTCCTCCAGCGCGCGGGAGCGAGTGGTCAGGTCGGAGGCGCGCTTGGTCTTGTGCAGGGCCAGGGCCTGCCGGGCGTTGCGCCGCACCGTCTCCATCAGTGCGCGCTTGTCACCGCGCCGCGGCACCCGCAGGTCCACGGCCGCGCCGCGCCGGCCCGCCAGCCAGGCCGCGAGCGGCTCCACCGGATCGGGCAGGGCCGGGACCAGGACCTCCCTGGGCACGGCGTCGCCGCTCTCCTCGCCGTAGAGCTGCTGGAGGGCGTGCTCGACCAGGCCGGCGGTGGTGACCTCCTCCACCTTGTCGGTGACCCAGCCGCGCTGGCCGCGCACCCGGCCGCCGCGGACGTGGAAGATCTGGACTGCCGCCTCCAGCTCGTCCTCGGCGACCGCGACCAGGTCGGCGTCGGTGGCGTCGGTGAGGACGACGGCGTTCTTCTCCATCGCCCGCTTCAGCGCCTCGACGTCGTCGCGCAGCCGGGCGGCCCTCTCGTACTCCATTCCCTCGGCGGCCCGGTGCATCTCCTGCTCCAGGCGGCGCAGGTGGGCGCCGGTGCGCCCGGCCATGAAGTCGCAGAACTCCTCGGCCAGCCGCCGGTGCTCCCCGGCGTCGACCCGGCCGACGCAGGGCGCCGAGCACTTGCCGATGTAACCGAGCAGACAGGGGCGGCCGATCTGGGCGGAGCGCTTGAAGACCCCGGCCGAGCAGGTGCGCACCGGGAAGACGCGCAGCATCAGGTCCACAGTCTCGCGGATCGCCCAGGCGTGCGCGTACGGACCGAAGTAGCGCACGCCCTTCTTCTTGGGCCCGCGCATCACCTGCACGCGCGGGAACTCCTCGTTCATCGTCACCGCGAGGGAGGGGTAGCTCTTGTCGTCGCGGTACTTGACGTTGAAGCGCGGGTCGAACTCCTTGATCCAGGAGTACTCCAGCTGGAGCGCCTCGACCTCGGTGGAGACCACCGTCCACTCCACGGAGGCAGCCGTGGTGACCATCGTACGGGTGCGCGGGTGGAGGCCGGCCAGGTCCTGGAAGTAGTTGGCCAGGCGCTGGCGCAGGCTCTTCGCCTTCCCGACGTAGATCACCCGGCCGTGTTCGTCGCGGAACTTGTAGACCCCCGGGGAGTCGGGGATCTCTCCAGGCCTGGGGCGGTAGCTGGAGGGGTCTGCCATGACGCCCACCTTACTGGCGGCCCGCGGCGCGCGGGGGATGCGGCGGCGCGCCCCGCCCTCGCATGCCGTGCGGGGCCCGTCACCAGCCGCGTTCGCGCCACCGAGCCAGGTGCGGGCGCTCGGCGCCCAGGGTGGTGTCGGCGCCGTGGCCGGGATAGACCCAGGTCTCGTCGGGAAGTTCGCCGAAGAGCTTGGCCTCCACATCGTTCAGCAGGGTGGTGAACGCCCCGGGGTCGCCGTGGGTGTTGCCGACGCCGCCGGGGAAGAGGCAGTCGCCGGTGAACAGGTGCGGATGGCCGTGGGGGTCGTCGTAGACCAGGGCGATGGAGCCCGGAGTGTGGCCCCGCAGGTGGCGGGCGGTGAGCGTGACGCGGCCGACGGTCACGGCGTCGCCGTCCTCCAGGGACACGTCGGTGGGCACCGGGATGCCCTCGGCGTCGTAGCGCCCGGCGCAGGTGCGCGCGCCGGTGGCCCGGACGACGGCGTCGAGCGCCTGCCAGTGGTCGCCGTGCCGGTGGGTGGTGACGACCGAGCCGATGCCGTCCTCGCCGATGAGGCCCAGCAGGGTGTCGGGCTCGTTGGCGGCGTCGATCATGAGCTGTTCGCCGGTGGCACGGCAGCGCAGCAGGTAGGCGTTGTTCTCCATCGGGCCGACCGCGACCTTGGAGATCACCAGGCCGGTCAGCTCGTGGACGTCCGGCGGACCGCCGACCGCGACTTTTCCTGTGTACGGCATGGGCTGTGCGGCTCCTTCCGGAAGGGGGCGCGGTCGGCGATCAGTGTGTCAGAGGGGCGGCAGCGTGGGCAGGTCCGCCGCGGAGGCGGTGAGTCCGGTGCCGTCGGTGCGGCCCGTGAGCCAGCCCACGAGCGCGGTGGGCGAGCCGGCGACGGTCACCGCCGTCTCCCCCTGCCCGGCCGCGCGGCCGGTGCGCAGGACCCGGCCGTCCTCCGCCCTCAGCTCCACGGGTTCCACACCGGGGTGCCCCGCGAACCGCCTGGCCATGTTCTCCAGCTCGCGGTCGGTGAAGGAGGCGGGCATGTCCGCCAGTCCGTACCCGATGCCGAGGTCGACGTGGTGCAGTTCGATCTCGATCCGGCGGCGGAAGGGGAGGGAGGAGGCGAGGTCGGTGACGCCGTTGCGCAGTTCGACGGTGGCGCCCCACCGCTCGCCGGCAAGCCCGGCCATCGCCTCGTCCAGGCGGGCGGCACTGGTGCTCAGGTCCTCCAGCTGGGCCGCCAGGGGGCGGGGAGCGTCGCGCTCGATGTCGGCCTCACGGGCCTCGGCGCTGGGATACATGGGCCGGTCGGCCAGTACGTCGACCAGGGCGTCGGCGTTGCGGGCGAGATGGGCCAGGACGTGGCCGCGGGTCCAGCCCGGCAGCTTCGAGGGAGCGGCCAGGGCGGTGTCGTCCAGCTTCCGGACGGCGGCCAGGAGGCGGTCGGTGGACTCCCGCAGAGCTGCGGTGTCGGCGACGGGATTGGCAGTGGGGCCGGCGGAGCCGGCGGCGGGCGCAGTCATGATCCAAAGCTATCCCCGCCACTCCTTCGGGTGAAGAAGGCAAGGAAGCCCCATAAATCGAATACATGTGCTATAGGCTCGTGATGCGCCCCGGGCACGACACCACGGCGGCGCTACCCCATACCCTTGGGCAGGGGCTCCGGGCAGGTGCCCGGCCCCTACATCCCGCACGAAAGGTGCCAATCGGCGTGGCCGACCGTCTCATCGTCCGTGGGGCTCGCGAGCACAACCTCAAGAACGTCTCGCTCGACCTCCCCCGCGACTCCCTCATCGTCTTCACCGGACTGTCGGGGTCGGGCAAGTCCTCGCTCGCCTTCGACACCATCTTCGCCGAGGGACAGCGCCGCTACGTGGAGTCGCTGTCCTCCTACGCCCGGCAGTTCCTGGGGCAGATGGACAAGCCGGACGTGGACTTCATCGAGGGCCTGTCCCCGGCGGTCTCCATCGACCAGAAGTCCACCTCCCGCAATCCCCGCTCGACGGTCGGCACCATCACGGAGGTCTACGACTACCTGCGGCTGCTGTTCGCCCGGGTCGGCAAGCCGCACTGCCCCGAGTGCGGGCGCCCGATCGCCCGGCAGTCCCCGCAGGCGATCGTGGACAAAGTGCTCTCCCTGACGGAGGGCAGCCGCTTCCAGGTCCTCTCCCCGCTGGTGCGCCAGCGCAAGGGCGAGTTCGCCGACCTCTTCGCCGAGCTGCAGACCAAGGGCTACAGCCGCGCCCGGGTGGACGGCGCCACGGTCCAGCTCTCCGACCCTCCGAAGCTGAAGAAGCAGGAGAAGCACACGATCGAGGTGGTCGTCGACCGCCTGACGGTCAAGGAGAGCGCCAAGCGGCGCCTGACCGACTCCGTCGAGACCGCGCTGGGCCTGTCCGGCGGCATGGTGATCCTCGACTTCGTCGACCTGGACGAGGACGACCCGCAGCGCGAGCGGATGTACTCCGAGCACCTGTACTGCCCCTACGACGACCTGTCGTTCGAGGAGTTGGAGCCGCGCTCGTTCTCCTTCAACTCCCCCTTCGGCGCCTGCCCGGAGTGCGGCGGTATCGGCACCCGCATGGAGGTGGATCCGGAGCTGGTCGTCCCCGACCCGGACAAGTCGCTGGACGAGGGCGCGATCCACCCCTGGTCGCACGGTCACAGCAAGGAGTACTTCGGGCGGCTGATCGGCGCCCTGGCCGACGCGCTCGGGTTCCGCACCGACATCCCCTTCGGCGGACTGCCACAGCGCGCGAGGAAGGCCCTGCTCAACGGCCACCGCACGCAGATCGAGGTCCGCTACCGCAACCGCTACGGGCGGGAGCGGTCCTACACCACGGCCTTCGAGGGCGCGGTCCCGTTCGTGCGGCGCCGGCACTCGGAGGCGGAGACGGACTCCAGCCGGGAGCGCTTCGAGGGCTACATGCGCGAGGTGCCCTGCCCCTCCTGCGAGGGCACACGGCTCAAGCCGATCGTCCTGGCCGTGACGGTGCAGGGGAGGTCGATCGCCGAGATCTCCGCGATGTCGATCAGCGAGTGCGCCGACTTCCTGAGCGCCATGGAGCTCAGCGAGCGCGAGAAGGCCATCGCCGAGCGGGTCCTGAAGGAAGTCAACGAGCGGCTGCGGTTCCTGGTCGACGTCGGTTTGGACTACCTCTCCCTCAACCGCGCCGCCGGGACGCTCTCGGGCGGCGAGGCGCAGCGCATCCGGCTGGCGACCCAGATCGGCTCCGGCCTGGTGGGCGTGCTCTACGTGCTGGACGAACCGTCCATCGGCCTGCACCAGCGCGACAACCACCGGCTGATCGAGACACTGGTGCGGCTGCGGGACATGGGCAACACCCTGATCGTCGTCGAGCACGACGAGGACACCATCAAGACCTCCGACTGGGTGGTGGACATCGGCCCGGGCGCGGGCGAACACGGCGGCGAGGTGGTGCACAGCGGCCCGCTGAAGGAGCTGCTGGCCAACGAGGCGTCGGTGACAGGGCAGTACCTGTCGGGGCGGAAGGCCATCCCGACTCCGGAGAAGCGCCGCCCGGTGGACCGCAAGCGGATGCTGACCGTCCGCGGCGCCAAGGAGAACAACCTGCGCAACATCGACGTGTCGTTCCCGCTGGGAGTGCTCACCGCGGTCACGGGCGTCTCCGGATCGGGCAAGTCCACCCTGGTCAACGACATTCTCTACACCCACCTGGCCCGCGAGCTGAACGGCGCGAAGTCGGTGCCGGGCCGGCATGTGCGGGTGGAGGGCGACGAGAACGTGGACAAGGTCGTGCACGTCGACCAGTCCCCCATCGGCCGTACCCCCCGCTCCAACCCGGCCACGTACACAGGCGTCTTCGACCATGTGCGCCGGCTGTTCGCGGAGACGACGGAGGCGAAGGTACGCGGCTACCTGCCGGGGCGCTTCTCCTTCAACGTCAAGGGCGGCCGCTGCGAGAACTGCTCCGGCGACGGCACCATCAAGATCGAGATGAACTTCCTGCCGGACGTGTACGTGCCGTGCGAGGTCTGCCACGGAGCGCGCTACAACCGGGAGACCCTGGAGGTGCACTACAAGGGCAAGTCCATCGCCGAGGTGCTGGACATGCCGATCGAGGAGGCGCTGGGGTTCTTCGAGGCGGTGCCCGCCATCGCCCGTCACCTGCGCACCCTCAACGACGTCGGCCTCGGCTACGTGCGGCTGGGCCAGCCCGCCACCACGCTCTCCGGTGGTGAGGCGCAGCGCGTGAAGCTCGCCTCGGAGCTTCAGAAGCGCTCCACCGGCCGCACGGTCTACGTCCTGGACGAGCCGACCACCGGCCTGCACTTCGAGGACATCAGCAAGCTGATCGAGGTGCTGTCCGGACTGGTGGACAAGGGCAACACGGTGATCGTCATCGAGCACAACCTCGATGTGGTCAAGACCGCGGACTGGGTGGTGGACATGGGTCCGGAGGGCGGCAGCGGCGGCGGCACGGTCGTCGCCCAGGGCGCCCCGGAGCACGTCGCGGTGGTGCCCGGGAGTCACACCGGCAAGTTCCTCCAGGACGTCCTGCCGCTGAGGCCGTGAGCGGCCGAGAGGAGAGTGCGACCATGAGCGGCGACCTCCCCGGCTCGCCCGGCCGCCGCACCGTGCTGTGCGGCGCGGCCCTCACCGGGGCCGCGGGCCTCGGTCTGACCGCATGCTCCGGCGGGGGCGGCGGGCGGGCTCCGGCGGTCCCGACCGCGCCCGTGGACCTCGGCGCGGCCGATGCCGTCCCCGTGGGCGGCGCCCGGCTGTACCGCGAGAAGAAGCTGGTGGTCTCGCAGGCATCCGAGGGCGAGTACAAGGCGTTCAGCGCCGTGTGCACCCACGCGGGCTGCGTGCTGACCTCGGTGGAGGAACTGGAGGCCGACTGCGCCTGCCACGGCAGCCTGTTCGACACCACCAGCGGCGAGGTACTGGCGGGTCCGGCGGACGCGCCGCTTCCCGCGGTCCCGGTCGAGGTCCGAGGCGGCCGACTCGTCGCCGGACCCGACGACTGACACGGCCGGAACAGCCGGGCCCGGCGGCTGAACACGTCCGGACCCGGCATTCCGGCTCGATGCGCCCCCTACGTTCCCCGTGCGTCCATTCGGTCCAGCGGAAGCACGGGGAAAACGTGTTGTTCCGGCGATGTTCGCGCACGCCCTCTGGCGCGGACCGGGCGGCCTTGCCACCCTGTGGCGCTGAACGCGCAGAAAGCGCGTGCTCCCTCGCAGTGTCCGTGGGTGATGTCGTGTCGCGAAGGTCGCAGGCCAGAAGAGTCTCCGGGCGGACCTCGGTCCCTCTCGCCGCCGTCCTCGCGTTCGGGCTGGGACTGGCGCCGCCGGTCGCCGCCGCCCCCGCCACCACCCCGGCCGCCGCTCCGGTCTCCCCTCCCCTACGCACCGGCACCGGCACCGGCACCGGCATGGAGCTGTCCCGCACTGTGCGGCCCGTGGCGCCCGGCACCACACTGACCTCGTTCGACCGGCTGGAGCCGGACAAGTGGCTGCGCGCCGACGCCCTCAGCGTCGATCTCGACGGCGGCACGCGGGTCGACTACCTGTCACCGGGCTCCGTCTCCGACCGCGCCACCGTCTCCGAACTGGCCGCCGCGCACGACCCCGGCCCCGGGCGCCGCACCATCGCCGCCTTCAACGCCGACTTCTTCGACATCAAACAGACCGGCGCCCCGCTCGGCCCGGGCCTGGACGACGGCGAGATCACCCACTCACCCGCCCCCGGCGTCCACGAGGCGGCCGGTTTCGGTGCGGACGGCGCGGGCCGCGTCCTCGGTCTGTACTTCGAGGGCGTCCTCACCCTGCCCGGCGGAACCGAGTCGCTGGCCGCCTACAACGCCGCGAACGTCCCTGCCGACGGCATCGGTGCCTACGACGCGCGGTGGGGCGCAGCCGACCGCGCCCTGGCCATGGACGGCGCGTCACAGGTCACCGAGGTCACCGTCTCCGGGGGCCGGGTCACCGGCGTGGAGGACTCCCCCGGCAGCGGCCCGGTGCCCGAGGGCACAACCGTGCTGCTCGGCCGGGACGCGGGCGCGAGGGCTCTGGCCGCGCTGGCTCCGGGAGATCCGGTGAGCTGGGAGTACGGGCTGCGTACCGACGGCGGCGAGACGCCCCGCACCGCGGTCGGCGGACGCGGCGTGCTGGTCGAGGACGGCGAGCCGCGGAACTGGGACGGGCAGCCCAACAACACCGCCGCTCCCCGCACCGCCGTGGGCTTCTCCCGGGACGGCTCCACGATGCACGTGCTGACCGTGGACGGCCGCCAGGCCGCGTCCGGCGGCGTCACCCTCACCGAACTCGCCGTGATGATGGACGGGCTGGGCGCCCACAACGCGCTCAACCTCGACGGCGGCGGCTCCTCGACGCTGATCGTCCGCGAGCCCGGCTCGGACGCCCCGCGGGTGGAGAACAGCCCCTCCGACGGCTTTGAGCGGGAGGTCCCCAACGGGCTGGCCGTCACCGCCCCCGACGGCAGCGGGAACCTGGAGGGCTTCTGGGTGGAGACGGCCGCGGAGCCGGCCGAGGCCCCTTCGGCGGACAACGTCCCCGACGGCCACCCGGAGCGGGTCTTCCCCGGTCTGACCCGCGCGCTCACCGCCGCAGGCCACGACGAGACGTACGGCCCGGCGGACGGGCCGGCGGACGGGCCGGCGGAGCGTCGTCCGGCGGATGCGGCGCCCCACTGGCACAGCTCCCGCCCCGAGGTCGGCCGGGTGGACCGCGACGGCGTCTTCCACGCCCGCGCGACGGGAACGGCCGAGGCCGTCGCTCGCCGCGGCCACGCCCGCGGCTCCGCCGCTCTGACGGTGCTGGGCCCATTGCGGCGGATCGCCCCGACCCGGGAGCGGGTCGGGCTCCCCGGGCCCGGTGCCAAGGCCCCCTTCGGCTTCACCGGCTTCGACGCCGAGGGGCGCAGCGCCCCCATCGCCCCCTCGGACGTGGCGCTCGACTACGACCGCTCGCTCTTGCGCATCGCCCCCGATCCCCCGCGCGGCGGCTTCACCGTCACCGCCACCGGCGGCGGCGGGTCCGCCTCCGGGCTGGTCCGGGCCACCGTCGCGGGGAAGAAGACGGTCCTGGCCGTCACCATCGGCCTGACGGACCGCGACGTGGCGCGCTTCGACGATGCCGGACGGTGGACCTTCAGCGCCGCACGCGCCTCCGGCTCCCTGTCCGCCGACCTCGCCGGGCACGAGGGCGCCGGACTGCGGATGGAGTACGACTTCACGCGGTCCACCGCGACCCGCGCCGCCTACGCCAACCCCCCGGAGCGGATCCCCGTCACCGGCCAGCCGCAGAGCTTCACCCTGTGGCTGAAGGGCGACGGCCACGGCGCATGGCCCTCGCTCCACCTCACCGACGCCGAGGGGACCTCGCAGATACTGCGCGGCCCGCACGTCACCTGGACCGGCTGGCGACGAATCATCTTCGAGGTGCCCGAGAGCGTCACCCATCCGCTGAAGGTCCGGCGGTTCTATCTGGCCGAGACCCGGCCCGGCGAGCTCTACCGCGGAGAGGTCGTCCTGGACGGACTGACGGCCCGGACCCCGCCGGACGTCGACCTGCCCGCCGCCGGACCCCACCGGGACCCGCTGATCTCGACGGCCGCGGACACGGCCGGGCGCGACTGGCGGTTCGCGGTGGTCTCCGACGCCCAGTTCGTCGCCCGCGATCCGGGCGGCGAAGCGGTGCGCATGGCCCGGCGCACCCTGCGGGAGGTGCGGGCGGCCCGGCCCGACTTCGCCGTGGTGAACGGCGACTGGGTGGACGAGGGCTCGCCCGAGGACCTCGCCTTCGCCCGCCGGGTGCTCGAGGAGGAACTGGGGGAGGAGGTGCCCTGGTACTACGTGCCGGGCAACCACGAGGTGATGGGCGGTTCCATCGGGAACTTCCGCGCGGAGTTCGGCGACACCCACCGTTCCTTCGACCACGAGGGCACGCGCCTGATCACCCTCGACACCTCCTCGCTGACCCTGCGCGGCGGCGGCTGGGAGCAGATCCTGGCGCTGCGCGAGCGCCTGGACTCCGCCGCGCAGGACGACGCGATCGGCTCGGTCGTGGTACTGGCCCACGTACCGCCGCGCGATCCGACCCCGCAGCGGGGCAGCCGGCTGACCGACCGGCTGGAGGCGGACCTCCTGGAGGACTGGCTCGGCGGCTTCCGCCGCCGCACCGGCAAGGGAGCGGTGTTCGTCGGGGCGCATGCCGGCGTCTTCCACTCCTCCCGGGTGGACGGTGTGCCGTACCTGGTCAACGGCAACGCGGGCAAGGCGCCGGCCGCGCCCGCCGGTGAGGGCGGCTTCAGCGGCTGGTCCCTGGTCGGGATCGACAAGGGCTCCGGCCAGGACTGGATCTCGGTCCAAACGCGCCCCCATGTGGACGGACTCTCCCTTACCGCGCCCGGGACCGTGCCGGTCGGCGGTGCACCGGCGAGGGTGTCCGCAGCGGTCGTCCAGGGCGGCGGGAGCGCGACGCGCACGGTGCCGGTGGGCTGGCCGCTGAGCGCGGACTGGACCGGTTCGCGGGGCCTGTGCACCAAGGCTGCGGGGCGGGCGCGGGCCCGGGCGGGCTGTGTCGCCCTCCTCGACCCGGTGGCGGGCACCCTGACGGGGCTGCGACCGGGGACGGTGACCGTGGCGGTGGCCGTGAGCGGCGAGCGGCGGGAGCGGCGGGTCGTGGTGGTGCGCTGATGCGCGGCGGCGGTAGGGCCGGGCGCGGGGCCCGGCCGTACCGCCGCTTCGGGACGTACCGGGTCAGCCGCGCGGCGCGGCCTGCTCCTCCTCGCGCCCCAGTTTCCGGGAGGCGCGCAGGCTGGTGATCGTGGTGACGACCAGAACACCGCAGATGACGGCCAGCGACACCGGGGTGGAGATCTCCGGGACGTGCACGCCCTGCTCGTGGAGGGCGTGCAGCACCAGCTTGACGCCGATGAAGCCGAGGATGATCGACAACCCGTAGGACAGGTGCACCAGCTTCTTGAGGAGTCCGCCGATGAGGAAGTAGAGCTGGCGCAGGCCCATCAGGGCGAAGGCGTTGGCGGTGAAGACGATGTACGGGTCCTGGGTCAGACCGAAGATCGCCGGGATGGAGTCCAGGGCGAACAGCAGGTCCGTGCTGCCGATGGCCAGCATGACGATCAGCATCGGCGTCATCAGCCGCCTGCCGTTCTCGACGACGAACAGCTTGGTGCCGTGGTACCGGGAGGTGGAGGGGAAGCGCCGCTCGACCAGCTTCAGCAGGCGGTTCTCCTCGTACGCCTCCTCCTCGTGGCCCTGCTCCTCGGCGCGGGCCTCGCGCACCAGCTTCCAGGCCGTCCAGATGAGGAAGCCGCCGAAGATGAAGAAGACCCAGGAGAAGGTGGAGATCAGCGCGGCACCGGCCGCGATGAAGATCGCGCGCATCACCAGGGCCATGAGCACACCGACCATCAGCACGCGCTGCTGGTAGATGGTGGGCACCGCGAACTTCGCCATGATCAGGACGAAGACGAAGAGGTTGTCGACGCTGAGCGACTTCTCGGTGATGTAGCCCGCGGCGAACTCGCCCGCCGCCCGGCTCTCGCCGACGGCGTACAGACCCGCGCCGAACAGGATCGCCAGGACGACCCAGACGATCGTCCAGGTGCCGGCCTCCTTCATGGAGACCTCGTGCGGCTTGCGTCCGCCGATGAAGAAGTCGACGGCGATGAGGGCGCACAGACCGACGATCGTCAGCACCCAGGTGGTCGTGGAAACATCCATGCAGGAATCCTCCGGCTCCGGTTGCCGGAGGTCTCCTCCGCCCGGGGCACGATGGCCCGCGGGCCGGCGCCCCGGGGCCGGTCACACCCGGCCCGTACTGACGGGAACGCCGCATACGGGAGTACTCCCCTCCGCTCGAGGAAGAGTAAAGCAGCGCCAAGAAAAGGCAAAGCGAAGGGTGCGGACCTGCTCTGTCAGCGCCCGTGCCGCGGGCGGGCCTGGGCCACCCGCCCCGGTATCCGGGAGAGGGTCCGGCTGCCCGGGGGCGGCGGAGGCGGCTCGTACGTCCACGCGTGAGCGACCCGGAGATCGGCGAGGTGATCGTCGGGTACGGGGATGACACTCAGCGGCGAACGCCACAGCGGGTCGGGCACGGGGCCGTACTCCCCTCCCGCGTCTCCTCCCGGTCGGCGACCATCATCAGATGTACCCCGACGGAGGGCCCTTCGTCCGCGAGGTAGCGCAGCCGGGTGACGGCACGGTCGTCGAAGCCGTGGATGATCGGGCAACTGCCCGGCGGTGTTCACGTCCGGCGGGAGCGCGTCGTCGGCACGGGTGCGCACCGCCATCTGTACCGGGTCGACGCGGCGGGTCGGTCCGGCGCCGCCGGGGCGACGCCCTGCGGACCCGTGGCGGGCGGCTCGCGCGCCGCGCCGGACTCCGCCCCCGGACCATTTCCGCCGCCGTCGCCGCGTCCCCTCCCGCGTGTGTTCCGCTGTGCTCCGTCCCGGCCCGGCCCGGTCCTCCCGCGGCCTCGCCGCGCCCTACAGGAGGGGTGTGATCGAGGGCATCAGGTCCTGGAAGGTGCGGCCGTTGGCCTCAGTGCCCAGGGCGGTCATCTGCCAGCCCTCGCCCTGGCGGTGGACCTTGGCCATGATCTGCGCGGTGTGCCGGCCGCCGCCGGTGAGGGTGTAGCGCGCCAGCTCCTGACCGTTGGTTTCGTCCACCAGCCGGCAGAAGGCGTTCTGCACCTCGGCGAAAGTCTGGCCGGTGAAGGAGTTCACGGTGAAGACGATCTGGTCGATATGGGCCGGAACCCGCTGGAGGTCCACCAGGATCGCCTCGTCGTCGCCTCCCTGCCCGGCGCCGCCGACGAGGTTGTCACCGGTGTGCCGCACGGAGCCGTCGTCGCTCACCAGGTGGCGGAAGAAGACGACGTCCACCGGCTGCTGACCGGCGAAGAGCACCGCCGAGGCGTCCAGGTCGATCTCCTGGGTGCGCCGGCCGAACAGTCCGCGGCGGGGGGCCGCCTGCCAGCCGAGCCCCATCCGCACCGCGGTCAGGGTGCCCCCGTCGGACTTCTGCAGGCTGACCGCCTGTCCCTTGGACAAGTTGACCGTCACGTGCGTTCCCCTCTTTCCAGCCGTTGCGATCGGCCGCCGTCCGGGGCGACCGCCACGAACCCTACGCACCGCCGTCGGCGGCGAGGACGGGGCGGCCGGGCTTTGTGTCGTTCCTGCAACACTTCCCCCTGCCCCGCCGCCCCGTGGCGCCCTCGTCTCACCGCAGGCCCGCCTCCCGCATCTGCCGCAGCTCCTTCTTCAGCTCGCCGACCTCGTCACGCAGCCGGGCGGCCACCTCGAACTTCAGCTCGGCCGCCGCGGCCCGCATGCGCTCGGTCATCTCCTCGATGAGTTCGGCGAGTTCCGTGGCGGGCCGGTCGGTGGGACCGTCGGCCCCCCGGCTCCCGCCTCCTCCGCCCCGCGCACCGTCGCCGTTTCCGCCGGCCGCACGGCCGAGGTCGGGCACCGGGGCCTTGGCCCGGCGCTCCTCTCCCGCACCCGGTTTGCGGTAGCCGCTGTCCAGCAGTTCCCGGGTGTCGACCTCCTCGCGCGCGATCGTCGCCACGATGTCGCCGATCCTCTTGCGCAGGGGCTGCGGGTCGATGCCGTTCGCCTCGTTGTAGGCGATCTGCTTGGCCCGGCGACGGTTGGTCTCGTCGATGGCCCTGGCCATCGACGGGGTGATCTTGTCGGCGTACATGTGCACCTGGCCCGAGACGTTGCGCGCCGCGCGGCCGATGGTCTGGATCAGGGAGGTGCCCGAACGCAGGAAGCCCTCCTTGTCGGCGTCGAGGATGGCCACCAGCGAGACCTCCGGCAGATCCAGTCCCTCGCGCAGCAGGTTGATGCCGACCAGCACGTCGTACTCGCCGGCGCGCAGCTCGCGCAGCAGCTCCACCCGGCGCAGCGTGTCCACGTCGCTGTGCAGGTAGCGGACCTGGATGCCCAGTTCCAGGAAGTAGTCGGTCAGGTCCTCGGCCATCTTCTTGGTCAGCGTGGTGACCAGGACGCGCTCGTCCTTCTCGGTGCGGGTGCGGATCTCGTGCACCAGGTCGTCGATCTGGCCCTCGGTGGGCTTGACCACGACCTCCGGATCGACCAGGCCGGTGGGGCGGATGATCTGCTCCACCACTTTGTCGGAACGCGACAGCTCGTACTGCCCCGGGGTCGCCGAGAGATAGACCGTCTGCCCGATGCGCTCCTGGAACTCCTCCCACTTCAGTGGCCGGTTGTCCATCGCGGACGGCAGCCGGAAACCGTGGTCGACCAGGGTCCGCTTCCGCGAGGCGTCGCCCTCGTACATGGCGCCGATCTGCGGGACGGTGACATGGGACTCGTCGATGACCAGCAGGAAGTCGTCGGGGAAGTAGTCGAGCAGAGTGTGCGGCGCCGAGCCCTTCTCACGGCCGTCGATGTGCAGCGAGTAGTTCTCGATGCCGGAGCAGGTGCCGATCTGCCGCATCATCTCGATGTCGTAGGTCGTCCGCATCCGCAGCCGCTGCGCCTCCAGCAGCTTGCCCTGCTTCTCCATGCGGACGAGGGTCTCCTCCAGTTCCGCCTCGATCCCCGCGACGGCCCGCTCCATGCGCTCGGGGCCCGCGACGTAGTGGGAGGCGGGGAAGACGAACAGCTCCCGGTCCTCGGAGACGACCTCGCCGGTGAGCGGATGGAGCGTGGAGAGGGCCTCGATCTCGTCACCGAACATCTCGATGCGGACGGCCAGCTCCTCGTACACCGGGAAGATCTCGACCGTGTCGCCGCGCACCCGGAAGGTGCCCCGGGTGAACGCCATGTCGTTGCGGGTGTACTGGATGTCGACGAAGCGGCGCAGCAGCGTGTCCCGGTCGATCTCCTCCCCGACCTTCAGCGACACCATCCGGTCGGCGTACTCCTGCGGCGTGCCCAGGCCGTAGATGCACGAGACGGAGGCGACCACGACGACGTCGCGCCGGGTGAGCAGCGAGTTCGTCGCACTGTGGCGCAGCCGCTCGACCTCCTCGTTGATGGAGGAGTCCTTCTCGATGTAGGTGTCCGTCTGCGGGACGTACGCCTCGGGCTGGTAGTAGTCGTAGTACGACACGAAGTACTCGACGGCGTTGTTGGGCAGGAGCTCACGGAACTCGTTGGCGAGCTGGGCGGCGAGCGTCTTGTTCGGCGCCATCACCAGAGTCGGCCGCTGGAGCCTCTCGATCATCCACGCGGTGGTCGCCGACTTGCCGGTGCCGGTCGCGCCCAGCAGGACGATGTCCTTCTCGCCGGCCGTGACGCGCCCGGCCAGCTCGTCGATGGCCGCCGGCTGGTCGCCGCTGGGCTGGTAGGGGCTGACGACCTCGAAGGGCGCCGTCCTGCGTTCGATCTGGGTCTGGGGCCGCATGTCCCCCACGTTACGTCCCTCCACCGACATCGGTGGTGGTGTGTGATTCCCGGCCGTACGGCCGCCGGCGGGGACTTTCCGTGAAGCGTTCAGGTTCTGTCCACTCCCCGCCCATGTAACCGGCCGCCGATGCCGGAATGCTTCTGGGACCAGCGCACCGAAGACGTGAGGAGTCCCCCGTGTCCCTGCGCCCCGCTGCCATCGTCACCGGTTCACTCGCCGGCCTCTGCGCGCTCGTCCTGTCCGCCGCCTCCGCCCAGTCCGCTCCCCGGGCCGAACCGGAGGACACCCCGCGGGCCGCCGCTCCGGCGGCGCAGCCCCCCGTCCCGGTCGCGCACCGCGGGGCCTCCGGCTACGCGCCCGAGAACACCCTGGCCGCCGTCGACGCCGCCCGCGCCCTGGGCGTCACGTGGGTGGAGAACGACGTGCAGCGCACCAGGGACGGCGAACTCGTCGTGATGCACGACGCCACTCTGAGCCGCACCACCGATGTCGAGGAGGTCTTCCCCGGCCGCGCGCCCTGGAGAGTCGCGGACTTCACCGCCGCCGAGATCGCCCGGCTGGACGCGGGAAGCTGGTTCGACCCGCTGTACGCCGGCGAGCGGGTGCCCACCCTGGAGCAGTACCTGCGGCATCTGGACCGCACCGGCCAGAACCTGCTGCTGGAGATCAAGCGGCCCGAGCTCTACCCGGGCATCGAGGCCGACATCCTGGGCGAGCTGCGCGGCGAGGGCTGGCTGGACCAGCGGCACGTACGGAGCAGGCTGGTCATCCAGAGCTTCGGGGCCGACTCGGTGCGGGCCGTGCACGATCAGGCGCCGGCCGTCAGAACCGGCTTCCTGGGCACCCCCGCCGTCGGCGAACTGCCGCGGTACGCGCGGTTCAGCGACCAGATCAACCCGCCCCACACCACCCTGACCGAGGAGTACGTACGGCAGGTCCACGCGCTCAAGGGTCCCCACGGCAAGCCGCTGGAGGTCTTCACCTGGACGGTGAACAGCGCGGAGGCGGCCCGCCGGGTCGCCGCCATGGGCGTGGACGGGATCATCTCCAACTACCCGGACGTCGTCCGGGACGGCGTGGAGGAGACAGCGCCGGAAGAGGCCCGGGAGGCGGGGCTCCCCTCCTCCGCCTCCTGACCGCCCCGCAGCCCGCCCCGCCGCGGGATCCCGGCGCCTCCGTGCCGTACGGCACGGAGGCGGCCACCAGGGCCCTGGCCGACCGCGTCGGTGAGCCGGGCACGGCCCGCGCTGTGGGTGCCGCCATGGGGTCCAACCCGCTGCCGATCGTGGTTCCGTGCCACCGGGCGGTGGAGAGCGGCGGCGGGCTGGAGACCAAGCGGGCGTGGCGACCCCGCGACCACCACCCGGCGCACGCCGTCCCACGGCTCCGGCCCCTGCCGGGCCGGGTCGGTGAAGATCCACCGGCAGTACTGTGGGTCGGTCGTGCCGTATCGGGCCAGTATGCGCCCGGGTCAGCGCCAGCCGTACCGCCGCTGGAGGCTGTGCACGACCCGGTTGAACCTCGCCCTGTCCAGTGCGCACGCCTCGCGCCGCATGCCCTGCGGGTGAACACGCAGCACCCGGTCCAGGTCCACCCACGAGTCCCGCCCGGAGCGGTCCCAGGGGCCGGAGCCCAGCGGTACCCAGTCGTGCTCGCCGTCCCGCCGTCTGCTGGAGAGCTGGACGGCGAGCAGGGTGCCGGCCGCTTCACGCGCCACCACCAGAACGGGCCGGTCCTTGCCCCGTCCGTCCATCTCCTCGTACGGCACCCAGGTCCAGACGATCTCTCCGGGGTCGGGGTCGCCGTCCGGGTCGGGCTCGTAGGCCGTCCGCACGGCGCCCACCTCGTCCGCCCGCGCCTGTGTCGTCGCGGCCGGCCCCCCGTTCCCCGGGACGTCCCCGGGCCCGCCGGCCGCCCCCGCCTCTTCCTCAGCCACGGAGGCAGGATACCGGCACCGCTCCCGGCCGACGCGGCGTAAGTCCCGTGCGTCCGGACAGGCCCCGGGGCCAGGGGCTCCCGCCCGGACGGGATGCCCCGAGCCGCTCCTCCCGGTGGACCACCGGCCTCAGTACAGATTCAGCCCGTACGCGGCCAGGACCGGGAGGACGGGCTGGTAGTACGTGACGCCGCCGAAGTCGCAGCTACCGCTGCCACTCACGATGATGCCGAGGATCCTGGTGTTCGAGAACCCGAGGGTACCTCTGTCGAAATAATCCGAGCAGACGTTCGAGACGAACAGTCCGTCAACGGGGCCGCCTCCGTAGTCGATCGTGATGCCGACCGCGGTGACCCGGCCGCACCGGGGCCCGGTGGCCGAGCCCTGATGGCAGATGTTCCGGCCGACCGAGGGGCTGGAGACTCCCGTGAACCCCGTCCCGCCCGGGTAGGACAGCGAGGTGTTGGTGTAACGAATGATCCCGTAGTCGTCACCGGGGAAGCTCCTGGCCTCGGTGGTGCCGACCGGCACGGTCCACGCCGCGTCGGCGTACCAGGTGGAGGCCGTCGCCCCCATGCAGTGCCCCAGGACGAGCCCGTAGTACTCGCTGCCCCCGCGGGCGTTGAGGGACACCCTGCAGCGGTGGCCGTCGCTGCTGTACAGCAGGCTGCCGCTGCCCACGGTGGTCGAAGCCGGCGCGGGTGCGGCGGAGGCCGCGGGAGCGCCGAGGAGCACGGCGGCGAGGAGCGCCAGTAACGCCAGAACGGTCGGGGGTACGGACGGACGTCTCATGATTCCTCCCGATGGGACGGCACCGGCAGGTATTGCCGGTGCCCCGATTCTGAGGGGAACCGGCCCTTCGCACCAGACCGTCCGATCGGCCGGGCCGAACATGGCGCCTCGGCACGGCCGGCGGATTCCGGGGAGCACACGCCCGTGCGCAGCGCCCCCTCCGCCTCCGGGAACTTCGCCTCCGGGAACACTGTCCGGCAGACCACCTCCCCCGGCATGCCCCTGCGGACCCGGCAGTCGTTCCGGTACGTGGTGGACGGCGAGGGTCTCGTGACCGTGCGTCCCGGCGAGCCTCTTCCGGGCGGCCACGTGTCGGCCGACGCGGTCCGCCGGCACGGCGGAAGTCCCGCACTCCGCTCGGCCGGTGCGCGGGTCCCCACCCGGCGCGCCCGGAGGCGGGCCGGGGCCGATACGGTGTGAGGGTGTCGCCTTCCCCTCGTTCCCCGTCCCGATCCCCGCACCGGCTCTGCCGTCTCAACGGACTTCTCCACCGGCGCCCCCTCCGGACGCGGTGCCGTCCGGCTGCCGGGAGGGAACACACCGGACGCCCGCGGTCCGGAACCGCGGCCGGGCGGATGGTCGTCTGCCCGCGGCTGTGCGGTCACCTGCCGCCGCCCGCGACCCGCTGACCCGTCCGCGCACACCGCCCGCCCGCGGCGTCGTCCGCGCGGACGACGGTCTCCTGCGAGAAGGCCGGCCGGTTCGCCCCCGGCCGGTTGCCTGCCGGTGTACGACGGTCACGGCCGCGTCCGAGGGCTTCAGTAGAGAGTCAGCCCGTGCGCGGCCAGGATCTGGGTGACGGGCTGGTAGTACGTGACGCCGCCGAAGGCGCAGTTGCCGCTGCCACCCACGATGATGCCGAGGGCCGTGGTGCCAGAGAAGGCGGGGCCTCCTTCGTCGCCCACCTCCGAGCAGGCGTTGGATCTGAACAGCCCGTGGAGAGTGCCGCCGGGGTGGTTGACCGTGACGTTGACCGCGTTGACCGTGCCGCAGCGCAGCCCGCTGACCCGGCCCATGTGGCAGACGGACTGGCCCACGCGGGGAGAGGCGGCCCCGGTGATGTCCCGGGCGGCCCCGCCGCCCAGACTCACCTCTCCGGGGTAGGCCAGCAAAGTGTTGGTGTAGCGGATGACCCCGTAGGTGTCACCGGGGAAGCTCCCGGCCCCGGTGGTGCCGACCGGTACGGTCCGCGCCGCGTCGGCGTACCAGGTGGCGGCCGTCGCCCCCATGCAGTGGCCCGCGAGAATGCCATGGTACTCACTACCGCGGCGGGCGTTGAAGGCCACCACGCAGTAACGGCCCCGGTCGTCGTACAGTACGTCGCCGCCGCGCACGGCGGTCGGCGCCGCCGAAGCGGTGGGGGCGCCCAGGAGCACGGTGGCCAAGGCCGCCAGTAACGCCAGGACGGTCGTGGGGACGGGCGGGCGTCTCATGGTTCCTCCCGGTGGGGACGGTGCCGGTGGGTGCTGTCGGGTACACCCTCATGCTGGGGAAAACCGGCCCTCTCCGCCAGACCGCCCGCCACGGCCCCCCTTCCCGCGCCGCGGGCCTCAGCCCCCGCACTGCCGCAGCATCGTCTCCTTGTCCGCGGCCGTCACCGGCATCTCGTACTCCAGGGCCACCTGCGCGAAGCGCACCGCGTAGGCGCAGCGGACCGGCTTGTTCGGCGGCAGCCAGGAGGCCGGACCGGAGTCACCCTTGACCGAGTTGGCGCGGCCCTCGACCGGCAGCAGGTTCAGCGGGTCGTTGGCGAGCCGCTCGCGCTTGTCCTCCGGCCAGCGCGCGGCGCCCATCTGCCAGGCGTACGACAGCGGCACCACATGGTCGATCTGCACCTCGGCGGCGTCCTGCTTCCTCCAGGCGATCTCCTTGCCCGTGTACGGGTCGGCCAGCGTCATGGCGATGACCACGCAGTCGGAGCCGGAGCGGAATCGCAGCTCCTCGCCGTCGCGGGCGAGGAGGTCGTTGCGAGTGTCGCAGCCGTTGCGCGCCAGCGGCACTCCATCGGCGGTGTCCATCCAGGCGTAGCCGAACTCGTCGCGGTTGTAGCCCGTCCTGGGCCCGCGCCCCTTGGTCGCCAGCTCCGACACGATCTCGCGGGCCCTCTCACGGCCCTGTGCGGAGGAGACCGGCGCCAGTCCCGGATCGGTGCCCTCCTCGTTCTCCAGCGGGCTGACGGCACGTCCGGCGGACGGTCCGGACTCCGGCCCCGGGGACGGGACTTCGAGGTCGACCGACTCACAGCCCGTCAGGAACAGGGCGGCGCCCAGCGCGAGAACGGAGGCGGAGACCGGGCGGAGGGTTGATATCGGCACGGGCTGTCCAGGGTCGGGGCGGGTGTGGGCGGTGGGCCCGGCGCTGTGGACGGAGCCGGGCCCACCGCCCATTCTTCCCCGGCGCCCGGGGCGGCATCCGACTGCCCTCCCCCGGCGGGCGGAGGACGGCGGTCAGGCGGCGCGGTCGCCGAAGCGGGCCGCCTCCCAGAAGTCCGGCCGGGGGTCCAGCGCCGCCGCCAGGCGGAAGTGGCGCAGCGCCTCCTCGTCGCGGCCCGCGCGCTCCAGGGTGCGACCGAGGGCGAAGTGCGCGAAGGAGTTGTCCGGCTCGCGCTCCAGAACGACCTGGAACTCCTCCTCGGCGGCGCGCAGCTGGGCGCTGAGGAAGAAAGCACGGGCGCGCAGCAAGCGGACGGACGTCTTCTCCGGGAAGGCCGTGACGACGGACTCCAGGAGCTTCAGCGCGCCCCTGGGATCGCGGGCGGCCAGCAACTGCTCCGCGGCGCGGTACTGGATGACATGGGTCTCGGGCGTGGTCTCGGGCACGTCGACGCCTCCTCGACCGGGATCGGCCGCGTCGTGCTGACCGCGGGATCACGGGTTCTTCGGGGTACGGGGGTTGTTCCGGGACGTTACGGGACGTCCGAGGACACCCGTGGGACGTCCTGGTGTACCGCCACGGCAACGCGCCGCCGCACGGGCGTATTCCCTGCCGCCCTGGTACTGGGATTCTTCCCGGAGCGGGAGGCGGCCAAGCACGGCGCCACGGCCGCGGGACGCCCACCCCCCTCAGGCGCGCCCGCCGGCGCGCTCCCTCAGCCGCCGCCAGACCTCGGCGACCCGGGGCTCCAGCTTCTCCAGGGGGCCGTCATTGTCGATGACGACATCCGCGACCGCCAGCCGCTCCTCGCGCGTCGCCTGGGCGGCCATCCGGCCGCGGGCGTCGGCCTCCTCCATGCCGCGCAGCCGCACCAGCCGGTCGAGCTGGGTGGCCGGGGAGGCGTCGACGACGACCACCAGGTCGTACAGGGGCGCGAGACCGTTCTCCGTCAGCAGCGGCACGTCGTGGACGACCACCGCGTCCTCGCCGGCGGCGCGCTGGAGTTCGGCCGAGCGCGCCCCGACCAGAGGATGGACGATCGCGTTGAGCGCCTTCAGCCTCTCCGGGTCGTTGAAGACGATCGAGCCGAGCCGGGGCCGGTCCAGGGTGCCGTCCGGGGCGAGGACCTCCTCGCCGAACTCGGCGACCACCGCGGCCAGCCCCTCGGTGCCCGGCTCGACGACCTCACGGGCGATCCGGTCGGCGTCGACGATCACGGCACCACACGTGCCGAGCAGCCGCGAGACCTCGCTCTTGCCCGCGCCGATCCCGCCCGTCAGCCCCACGGAGAGCATGGCCGCGCCTCCACATGTGTCCGTGCCCGCGCCACGCCCCGCGCCGGACGGCGGGGCCGTGTGCCGCGCGCGGGATCGTCCGCGGCGGCTGCCGCCAGCCTATCCGAGCGCGGGCGGGGCCCGGTCAGGGCCGGGAGCCTCCCGCGTCGTCGGCGCCTCCGTCCCCGCTCTCGCGCTCGGCCAGGAAACGTTCGAAGACCTCTCCCAGCTCCTCCGCCGAGGGCAGTTCGGCGGGCTCGGCGACCAGGCTGCCACGTGTCTCGGCCCCGGCCACGGCGTCGTACTGCTGTTCCAGCCCGCGGACGACCGCGATCAGCTCACCGTCCCCCTCCGCGAGCTGCCGCTCGATCTCCTCCTGTACGCGGTGCGCGTCCTTGCGCAACGCCCGGGTGGTCTCCGGCAGCACCAGTCCGGTGGCCGCGGTGATCGAATCGATCACGGTCAGCGCGGCGTCGGGGTAGGTGGAGCGGGCCACGTAGTGCGGGACGTGCGCGGCGAAACCCAGTACGTCGTGGCCGGACTCGGCCAGCCGCAGTTCCAGCAGCGAGGCGGCGCTGCCGGGGACCTGCGCCTCGTCGAAGGGGGTGTCCCGTACGGGGGTGAGGTCGAGGCGGTTGCCGTGCGGGGTGAGGCCGACGGGACGGGTGTGGGGCACCCCCATGGGGATGCCGTGGAAGCCGACGGACAGCCGCACACCGAGCCGCTCGACGATCTCGAGTACGGCGGCCGTGAACCGCTCCCACTCGACGTCCGGCTCGGGGCCCGCCAGCAGCAGGAAGGGGGTGCCGGTGTCGTCCCGCAGGAGCCGCAGCTCCAGCCGGGGGGTGTCGTAGGACGCCCAGTGGTCGCGCCGGAAGGTCATCACCGGGCGGCGGGCGCGGTAGTCGATGAGACGGTCCGCGTCGAAGCGGGCGACGGTCGTGCGCGGGCCGTGGTCCAGCAGTGCCTCGACGATCTGCCCGCCTGTCTCGCCGGCGTCTATGAAGCCCTCGAAGTGGTAGAGCATGACGAGCCCGGCGCCGCCCGGCTCGCCGACGACCTCCTGGGCCTCCGTCAGGCCGGTCGGATCCCATGCGTACAAACCCTGCGGGTCCAGCACTTTCGTCGCTCCTCCGTGTCGCTTCCGTCTGTCGGCAACATTCACAGCCTCATGCGCATTCCCCCGACCGGGCGACCAGAAGACCTCTTCGGCAACGCATCGTGCCGTCCTCGGCCGGCTCCCCGGCGCCGGGCCGCCCCCTCCCGGGGAGGATGCCGCAGGGCCCCCTCCCCGGGAGGGGAGGGGGCCCTGCTTCACGCGCTACCGCGGGTTTCCACGCGCCGGCCTGCCGACCGCGGTGGGCCTGCGGTTCAGCTCTGGCCGCCCGCGAGCTTCTCACGGAGGGCCGCCAGGGCCTCGTCCGACGCCAGGGCGCCGGAGTTGTCGCCCGACTCCGAGGAGTACGAGCCGCCGCCACCACCGGTGCCGCCGCCGCCACCCTGCGGGGCACCGCCGCCGGCACCCTCGGCCTCGGCCTGGGCGTCGGCCTCGCGGGACTTGAGGACCTGCGCCTGGTGCTGCTCGAAGCGCTGCTGCGCCTCGGCGTACTGGCGCTCCCACTCCTCGCGCTGCTTCTCGTAACCCGGCAGCCAGTCGTTGGCCTCCGGGTCGAAGCCCTCGGGGTAGATGTAGTTGCCCTGGTCGTCGTAGGACGCGGCCATGCCGTACAGGGTCGGGTCGAACTCGACCGCCATCGGGTCGGCGCCGAAGGACTCGTTGGCCTGCTTCAGCGAGAGGCTGATCCGGCGGCGCTCCAGGTCGATGTCGATGACCTTGACGAAGATCTCGTCGTTGACCTGGACGACCTGCTCCGGGATCTCCACGTGGCGCTCGGCCAGCTCGGAGATGTGGACCAGGCCCTCGATGCCCTCGTCGACGCGGACGAACGCACCGAACGGCACCAGCTTGGTGACCTTGCCGGGCACGACCTGGCCGATCTGGTGAGTCCGGGCGAACTGCTGCCACGGGTCTTCCTGGGTCGCCTTGAGCGACAGGGAGACCCGCTCGCGGTCCATGTCGACGTCCAGGACCTCGACCGTGACCTCCTGGCCGACCTCGACGACCTCGGACGGGTGGTCGATGTGCTTCCAGGACAGCTCGGAGACGTGGACCAGACCGTCCACGCCGCCCAGGTCCACGAAGGCGCCGAAGTTGACGATCGAGGAGACGACGCCGGACCGCACCTGGCCCTTCTGGAGGGTGGTGAGGAAGGTCTGGCGGACCTCGGACTGGGTCTGCTCCAGCCAGGCACGGCGGGAGAGAACCACGTTGTTGCGGTTCTTGTCCAGCTCGATGATCTTGGCCTCGAGCTCCTTGCCGACGTACGGCTGGAGGTCGCGGACACGGCGCATCTCGACCAGGGAGGCCGGCAGGAAGCCGCGGAGGCCGATGTCGAGGATGAGACCACCCTTGACGACCTCGATGACGGTACCGGTGACGATGCCGTCCTCTTCCTTGATCTTCTCGATGGTGCCCCAGGCCCGCTCGTACTGGGCACGCTTCTTCGAGAGGATCAGGCGGCCCTCCTTGTCCTCCTTCTGGAGGACCAGGGCCTCGATCTCGTCACCGACGGCGACGACCTCGTTCGGGTCGACGTCGTGCTTGATCGACAGCTCTCGGGAAGGGATGACGCCTTCGGTCTTGTAGCCGATGTCGAGCAGGACCTCGTCCCGGTCGACCTTCACGATGACGCCGTCGACGATGTCGCCGTCGTTGAAGTACTTGATCGTCTCGTCGATCGCGGCGAGGAAGGCTTCCTCGGAACCGATGTCGTTAACCGCAACCTGCGGGGTGGTCACGGTGGTCTCGGTGCTGCTCGTCATGTGGAAAAGGGCTCCGGTACGGACATTGAAGTCGTAGGTACTGCTACGCCGAGAGCCCGTATCGCACTGCCGAAGCCGGACAGCCTGAGAGGTGCTCCACCGAAGATCTCCGAGGAAACCATGAGCACCTCGACAACCGAGGGGACATACAACAGATGCGAGCGCGACCTGCTCCGTCTGAGGCGCGCAGGCCCGCAGCGCAACTTGTAGCATACGGGGGCGGTCGGGCAGGGTCAATGCGCGAAAGAGGACACACGGGGCATTAACCCCATATCCGGCACAAGTCGCCGGTTCCGCGGCCGGTTCCGCCTCCCCCGGAGGCCCGCCGGCGCTCTCCGGCTCCTCACACTCCGGTCCGCTCCGGCCGCGCACCGGAACCGAAGGCTACGACGACGGGCGAGATGAACCGAGAGAGCGAACCAGAGCCGGAGGCGGCCCGCCGCGACGCGGACGCCGCCGAGAGCAGCCGGGCCAGCCGCGGCTGGTGGGACCGGAACGCCGACGAGTACCAGCGCGAGCACGGCGGCTTCCTCGGCGACGACCGCTTCGTGTGGGGCCCGGAAGGCCTGGACGAGGAGGAGGCCGGTCTGCTGGGCCCGGCCGAGCGGCTGGCCGACCGCACGGTGCTGGAGGTCGGCGCGGGGGCGGCGCAGTGCTCGCGCTGGCTGGCGGCGCGCGGAGCGCGCCCGGTGGCACTGGACATCTCGCACCGGCAGTTGCGGCACGCGCTGCGCATCGACGGCGCCGCCCCGGCGTTCCCCCTGGTGCAGGCCGACGCCGGTGCGCTGCCCTTCGCCGACGGCTCCTTCGACCTGGCCTGCTCCGCCTACGGTGCGCTGCCCTTCGTCGCCGATCCGGTGCGGGTGCTGCGCGAGGTGCGCCGCGTCCTGCGGCCGGGCGGCCGGTGGGTGTTCTCCGTGACGCACCCGATCCGCTGGGCGTTCCCCGACGAACCGGGGGCGGGGGGGCTGACGGCCGCCGCCTCCTACTTCGACCGCACCCCCTACGTGGAGCAGGACGAGCGGGGGCGCGCCGTCTACGTCGAGCACCATCGCACCCTCGGCGACCGCGTGCGCGACCTCGTCGCCGCCGGCTTCCGCCTGGTGGACCTGGTGGAGCCGGAGTGGCCCGGGTGGAACCGCCGGGAGTGGGGAGGCTGGTCGCCGCTGCGCGGCCGGCTGATCCCGGGCACCGCGATCTTCGTCTGCGAACGGGACCGGTGATCCATCAGGGCTCCCCGGGCGTCTTCCGGGCGCTGCGAGGATGGGGGCATGCCCCCGCGGACCGATACCCTGCGCCAACTGCCCGTACGAACCGTCCTGCCCGCGCTGGAGGCGGCCCTCGACACGCGCGGGGCGGCCGTACTGTGCGCCCCTCCGGGCACGGGCAAGACCACCTTGGTGCCGCTCGCCCTGGCCGGGCTCGCCGGTCCGGGGGAAGGGGCTCCGGCACGGCGCGTACTCGTCGCCGAACCGCGCCGGATCGCGGTGCGGGCCGCGGCGCGGCGGATGGCCTGGCTGCTGGGTGAGGCCGTCGGTGAGCGGGTCGGGTTCACCGTGCGCGGGGAGCGGGCGGTCGGCTCCGGGTGCCTGGTGGAGGTGGTGACCACCGGTGTGCTGCTCCAGCGGCTCCAGCGGGACCCGGAGCTGCCCGGGGTGGACACGGTGGTGCTGGACGAGTGCCACGAGCGGCACCTGGACGCGGACACCGCCGCGGCCTTCCTGCTGGACGTACGCGCCGCGCTGCGGCCACGGCTGCGTCTGGTCGCCGCCTCGGCCACCACCGACACCGGGGCCTGGGCCCGGCTGCTGGACGCGCCCGTGGTGGAGGCGTCCGGCGCCTCCCATCCGGTGCGGGTGGTGTGGGCGCCCCCAGCCCGCCCGGTGCGGCCCGCGCACGGCACACGGGTGGACCCGGCCCTGCTGGAGCACGTCGCGGACACGGTGCGCCGGGCACTGCGGGAGGAGGAGGGCGACGTGCTGTGCTTCCTGCCGGGGACCGGGGAGATCGCCCGGGTGGCCGCCCTGCTGGGCGGCGGGACCGCCGCCGAGGTGCTCCAGGTGCACGGTCGGGCTCCGGCCGCCGTCCAGGACGCGGTGCTGGCGGGTCCGGCCGGGCGGCGGCGGGTGGTACTGGCCACGGCGGTGGCCGAGTCCAGCCTGACGGTGCCGGGGGTGCGGACGGTGGTGGACGCGGGGCTGTCCCGCGAACCGCGTACCGACCACGCCCGGGGGCTGAGCGCGCTGGCGACGGTGCGGGTCTCGCGGGCCTCGGCCCGGCAGCGCGCCGGGCGGGCCGGTCGCGAGGCGCCGGGAGTGGTCTACCGCTGCTGGCCTCAGGCCGAGCACGAGCGGCTGCCGCGCTTCCCCTCCCCCGAGATCGCCGTCGCCGACCTCACCGCCTTCGCACTGCGGGCGGCCTGCTGGGGTGACCCGGACGCACGCGGGCTGGCGCTGCCCGACGCGCCTCCGCAGGGCGCGATGGCGGCGGCCCGCGAGGTGCTGCGGGCCATCGGTGCCGTGGACGCGCGGGGGCGGGCCACGGAACGCGGGAAGGCCATGGCCGCGCTGGGCCTGCACCCCCGGCTGGCGCGCGCCCTCCTGGACGCCGCCCCCCTGGTGGGAAAGCGGCGGGCCGCCGCGGTGGTGGCGCTGCTGAGCGAGGAGCCGCCGCGGGAGTACGGCGACGAGGTGGCGGCGGTGTGGCGCGCCGGGGCCGGGACGCGTACGCCGCCCGCTGGCGCCGGGAGGCGCGCCGGCTGGAGGATTCCCTGCCCGGCGGGCGGGGCGGAGCGGGCTCCGCCGAGGCGGCCGACGACACGGCCGCCGGGCTGGTGGTGGCGCTGGCCTTCCCCGAACGGGTGGCGCGCTCACGCGGCGATCGGGCGTATCTGATGGCCTCCGGCACCCGCGCCGAACTCACCCCCGGCTCAGCGTTGCGCGACGCCTCCTGGCTGGCGGTCGCCGTCGCGGACCGGCCTGTGGGAGCCGCCTCCGCGCGGATACGGCTGGCCGCGGCGGTCGACGAGGGCACGGCGCGGGAGGCTGCCGGGGCGCTGCACTCGGAGGCCGAGGAGGTTGGCTGGTCCGCCGGGCGGCGCGATGTGGTGGCCCGGCGCGTGGAACGGCTGGGCTCGATCGAACTGTCCTCCCGCCCGCTGCGCGACCCCGGCCCCGCGCCGGTGCGGGCGGCCCTGCTGGAGGGGCTGCGGCGCGAGGGCCTGGGGCTGCTGCGCTGGACCGGGGAGGCCGGGTCACTGCGGCGGCGGCTGGCGTTCCTCCACCGGGAGCTGGGCGACCCGTGGCCGGATGTGTCGGACGAGGCGCTGCTGGGCCGGGCGGACGAGTGGCTGGACGGGGTGCTGGGGCCGGCGCGGCAACGGGCCGATCTGGAGCGCGCGGACGCCGGACGGCTGCTGAACGCGCTGCTGCCCTGGGCCTCCGGGGACGCGGCCCGGCTGGACGAACTGGCGCCGGAACGGATCGAGGTGCCCTCGGGCTCGAGGATACGGGTGGACTACGGCGGTGAGCGGCCGGTACTCGCGGTCAAGCTCCAGGAGTTGTTCGGCTGGCGGGAGGCGCCCCGGCTGGCGGGCGGCCGGGTGCCGCTGCTGGTGCATCTGCTGTCGCCCGCGGGGCGGCCGGCGGCCGTGACCGCGGACCTGGCGTCGTTCTGGCGCGACGGCTACCGGTCGGTTCGGGCCGAACTGCGCGGCCGCTACCCCAAGCACCCCTGGCCGGAGGATCCGGCGACCGCGGAACCGACCGGGCGTACGACCGCCGCGGTACGGAGGACCTCCGGACGGGGGCGCTGAGCGGCGGCCGCGGTGCCGCGGCCGCCGGTTCAGTCCTCCTGGCGGGCCTGGACGGTGGCGTCGGCGGTCGGAGCGGGGGCCTGCCGGTCCTCGTCCCGCTGTCCGCTGCCGTCCTCACCCTCCCCGGGCTCGTCCGGGTTCTCCGAGCCATCGGGGGCCTCGTCCCCGCAGGGGTTCTCCTCGTCCTCTCCGGGCTCCTCCGAGTCCTCGGGATCCTCGGGGTCCTCGGGGTCCTCGGGCTCCTCCGAGTCCTCGGGATCCTCGCCCGGCTCCCCGGTCGGGGCCTGGGAAGGTGAGCCCGCGGGCTCCTCGGTGCTCTCGCCGGGCTCCTCCGGGTCCACCGGGCACTCCGGCTCCTCCGGGTCGCCCGGCTCCTCGGGTTCCTCGGGGTCGCCCGGCTCCTCGGGCTCCTCCGGCTCCTCCGGCTCCTCCGGGTCGCCCGGCTCCTCGGGCTCCTCCGGCTCCTCCGGGTCGCCCGGCTCCTCGGGCTCCTCCGGCTCCTCCGGCTCCTCCGGGTCGCCCGGCTCCTCGGAGTCCCCGGGCGGGAGAGGGGTGACCGTACCTTCCTCGGAGACGGGCGGCTTCGGCGAGGGCTTCTCGTCCTCGCCCTTCTCACCGCCGCCGTCGCCACCCTTGTCGCCCGGATATCCGTTGGAGTCATCCGCAGGCTCGCCGACCGGCCGCGACTCGTTGCCCGCGCCGGGGCTGTCGGGCAGCTCCCCCTCGCCGTCGGGAACCTGGTGGACACCCTTGCGGTAGAAGTCCAGCCAGGACAGCACCGTCCGCAGGTACTCCCGCGACCGGTTGTAGCTGAGGATGGCCCGTTCCAGGTCGGCCGGGTCCGACAGGTCCCTGCCGCCCGCACACAGATAGCGCCCGGCGGCGAGGGCCGCGTCGTAGATGTTGTTCGGGTCCTTGCGGCCGTCTCCGTTGCCGTCCGCGCCCCAGCCGGCCCAGGTGGACGGGATGAACTGCATCGGCCCGACGGCCCGGTCGTAACGGGTGTCGCCGTCGTACGCGCCACCGTCGGTGTCCGAGATGTGCGCGAAGCCCACACCGTTGAGCGCCGGCCCCAGAATCGGCTTGTGGGTGGTGCCCTGGGCGTCCACGGCTCCGCCACGTGCCTGCCCGGACTCGACTTTACCTATCGCGGCCAGGAGTTGCCAGGGAAGATTACAGCCGGGCCGCTCCTCCCCCAGGCTCCGCTCCGCCCGCTTGTAGGCGGCCAGAACGGTGGCGGGTATGCCGGACTCGGCGGGGCCGGTGACGTCCGGCAGGTCGCTGGAGGAACCGGGCTTGTCCGGCTTGACCAGCGGCGGAAGATCGGTGTGGTAGGGGGAGTCACCGTCCGCGGGGAGGTCGGGATTCTCCGGGGAACCGGCCGTCTCCCTGCCACCAGGCTGCACCAGTTCCAGGCCGGGCCCCTGCGAGGCGGTGAGCGCGGCCATCGCCGCCGCCGCCACCGCGGTGCTGGTAACGCCCCTTCGGACCCTGCCCACGAGCCGCCGAGCCGTCATCTGCCAGACCCTCCACGCTGTTGTCCCGCGCCGCCTCGCCGCACCTTCCGCGTGCGGCGCCCCTCGGGCGCTCTGTACGGTTGCGTACGTCCTGTGCCCGTCCGGTTCGCCCGGCACCCGCCGCGTGTCCACGCTTCGGCCGCACCGCCTCCCCGCGAGGGGTTGACGAGCGGGACACTACGGCAAGTTCGGCACCCGATCCACCACACCCGAGGACGAAGCGGCAACGCACACGACCGTTCCACCGGACGTTCACCGCCGTCCACCCTTCCTCGCGGCAGGCCGCCCCGCGAACGCCTCCGGTGTCCGTCGGCCGCGGCCGCCTCAGTGGGCGGCGTCCTCCCAGTTCTCGCCGGAGCCCACGGAGACGTCCAGCGGCGCCCTCAGCCGGACGGCCCCGGCCATCTCACGGCGCACCATTTCCTCCACCACCTGCCGTTCGCCCGGAGCGACCTCCAGCACGATCTCGTCGTGCACCTGGAGCAGCATGCGCGAGCGCAGCTCCGCCTCGCCCAGCGCCCGGTCCACCTTCAGCATCGCGATCTTCACGATGTCCGCGGCGGTGCCCTGGATCGGGGCGTTGAGCGCCATCCGCTCGGCCATCTCGCGGCGCTGGCGGTTGTCGCTGTTGAGGTCGGGCAGGTAGCGGCGGCGGCCCAGGATGGTGGAGGTGTAACCGGTGGCCCGGGCGTCCTCCACCACCCGGTGCAGGTAGTCGCGCACCCCGCCGAAACGCTCGAAGTAGGCGTCCATCAGCCTGCGCGCCTCGTCGGCGGTGATGCCGAGCTGCTGCGACAGGCCGAAGGCCGACAGCCCGTAGGCCAGCCCGTAGGACATGGCCTTGATCTTGCGGCGCATCTCCGGGTCCACCCGCTCCTTGGGGACCTCGAAGACCTGGGAGGCGGCGGTGGTGTGCAGGTCCTCGCCGGAGGTGAAAGCCTCGATCAGGCCCTCGTCCTCCGACAGGTGGGCCATGACCCGCAGTTCGATCTGGCTGTAGTCGGCCGTCAGCAGCGACTCGTAACCCTCGCCGACCACGAAGCCCCGCCGGATGGCCCGGCCCTCGTCGGTGCGCACCGGGATGTTCTGCAGGTTGGGGTCGGTCGAGGACAGCCGGCCGGTGGCGGCGACCGTCTGGTTGAACGTGGTGTGGATGCGGCCGTCGGCGGCGATCGTCTTGATCAGACCCTCGACGGTGGTGCGCAGCCTGGACTGCTCGCGGTAGCGCAGCATGACCACCGGCAGCTCGTGCTCGGTCTGCGTCGCCAGCCAGGTCAGCGCGTCGGCGTCCGTGGTGTAGCCGGTCTTGGTCCGCTTCGTCTTCGGCAGGCCCAGCTCGCCGAAGAGCACCTCCTGCAGCTGCTTGGGCGAACCGAGGTTGAACTCGTGTCCCACCGCGGCGTGCGCCTCGCGCACCGCCTGCTGGACCGCCGCGGCGAACTGCTGCTCCATACGGCCCAGCCACTCGCGGTCCGCGGCGATGCCTGCCCGCTCCATCCGCGCCAGCAGGCCCGAGGTCGGCAGTTCGATGTCCTGGAGCAGACCGGACGCGCCGACCTCCGCCAGCCGCCCGGTCAGCGCTCCGCCCAGGTCCACGACGGTGCGGGCACGGGCCATCAGCGCGTCCGCCTCGGCCTCCTCGTCCGCACCCAGCGCCAGCTGCCCGCTGCTCTCGGCGGGCCGGGCCGGCTCCCGGCCCAGGAACTCCACCGACAACGCCTCCAGGGCGAACGAGCGGCGGCCCGGCTGCACCAGGTAGGCGGCCAGCGCGGTGTCCATCGTGACACCGGCGACACTCCAGCCGTGCTCGGCGAAGACCCGCATCACCGCCTTGGCGTCGTGCATCACCTTCGGCCGGTCCCGGTCGGCGATCCACGCCGCGAACGCCCGCTCGTCGGCCTCGTCCAGCCGGGCCGGGTCGAACCACACGGCCGGGCCCCGCCCGGTGGCCAGGGCGATCTCGGCGACGCCGCCCGAGCCCAGCTTCCAGCTGTCGACGGTGGTCACGCCCAGCGGATCGGCTCCAAAGGCGGCGTGCTCGGCCAGCCAGGGTGCCAGCTCCCCCGCGCCGGCGACCACACCGTCGACCTCCACGCCGTCCGCCGGGGCCGCCTCCTCCCGGCCGGACGCGCCCGGGTCGACCGCGTACAACCGGTCGCGGAAGCCGGTGTTGCGGAACTCCAGGGCGTCCAGCACCACATCCAGCGCCCCCCGGTCGTACGGCGCCCGCACCAGGTCCGACGGGCCGGCCGGCAGCTCCACGTCGCACACCAGCGCCGTCAGCCGCCGGTTGAGCCGGACGCTGTCCAGATGGTCGCGCAGCTTCTCCCCGACCTTGCCCTTGACCTCGTCGGCGCGCTCCAGCAGCTCGGCCAGGGAGCCGAACTGCCTGATCCACTTCGCGGCCGTCTTCTCGCCCACCCCGGGAATACCGGGCAGGTTGTCCGACGGGTCGCCGCGCAGGGCCGCGAAGTCCGGGTACTGCTCGGGGGTCAGGCCGTACTTCTCCTCCACCTTCCCGGGGGTGAAACGGGTCAGCTCCGACACACCCCGCGTGGGGTACAGAACCGTCGTCGCGTCGTTGACGAGCTGGAAGGAGTCGCGGTCGCCGGTGACGATCGAGACGTGGAACCCCTCGGCCACCGCCTGCGTGGCCAGGGTGGCGATGACGTCGTCCGCCTCGAAGCCCTCCACCGCGAACCGCCGCACGCCCATCGCGTCCAGCAGTTCGCCGATCAGCTCCACCTGCCCCTTGAAGCCCTCCGGCGACTTGGAACGGTTCGCCTTGTACTCGGTGAACTCCTCGGTGCGCCAGGTCGTGCGCGACACGTCGAAGGCGACCGCCAGATGGGTGGGGTCCTCGTCACGCAGCGTGTTCGCCAGCATCGAGGCGAACCCGTAGATCGCATTCGTCGGCTGCCCGGTGGTGGTGGAGAAGTTCTCCTCGGGCAGAGCGAAGAACGCTCGGTAGGCGAGGGAGTGCCCGTCCAGCAGGAGCAGACGCCTGTCCTGGGGCTCGGGCGGATCGGAGGAGTTCGCTGCGGTCGCTTTCGATGCATTCTTGGCCACGCACCGATCCTGCCACGCACCACCGACACCGGTTCACGGGCCGTCCTGGAGCCACTGTCGCGTCCCGGTGGAGCGTGGCAGGATCTGCGGCCATGAAGCGCAAGCCGCCTGCCGTCGACCCCGTCCAGGACGCCCCCCGGACCGGTCCCCCGCGCCGCCGTGCCGCCGGGCTGCCCGCCGTCGCCCGGTCCCTGCGCGCGGCCGGGGAGCAGATGGGGGTGCGGCGCACCGCGCTGACCCTGCTGAGGGTCAACCAGGAGGACGGCTTCGACTGCCCCGGCTGCGCCTGGCCCGAGCCGGAGCGGCGGCACACCGCGGAGTTCTGCGAGAACGGCGCCAAGGCCGTCGCCGAGGAGGCCACGCTGCGGCGGGTGACCCCCGCGTTCTTCGCCGAGCACCCCGTGGCCGACCTGGCGGCGCGCTCCGGGTACTGGCTGGGGCAGCAGGGCCGCCTCACCCGTCCGATGTACCTGGCCGAGGGATCCGGCCACTACGAGCCGATCGGCTGGGACGAGGCCCTCGACATCGTCGCCGGCGAACTGCGCGCCCTGGACTCGCCCGACGAGGCCGTCTTCTACACCTCCGGCCGCACGAGCAACGAGGCCGCCTTCCTCTACCAGCTCCTCGCCCGCTGCCTGGGCACCAACAACCTGCCCGACTGCTCCAACCTGTGCCACGAGTCCTCCGGCGCCGCCCTGACCGAGACCCTCGGCGTCGGCAAGGGCAGCGTGCTCCTGGAGGACCTCCACCGCGCCGATCTGATCATCGTCGCCGGGCAGAACCCGGGCACCAACCACCCGCGCATGCTCTCCGCGCTGGAGAGGGCCAAGCGGGGCGGCGCACGGATCATCACCGTCAACCCGCTGCCCGAGGCCGGTCTGGAGCGGTTCGACAACCCGCAGACCCTGCGCGGCCTGACCGGCCCCGGCACGCCGCTGACCGACCTGTTCCTGCAGATCCGCATCGGCGGCGACCAGGTGCTCTTCCGCGAGCTGTGCCGCCGGGTGCTGGAGGCCGAGGACGGGGTGGACCAGTCCTTCGTCCGCGAACACACCCACGGTTACGAGGAGTTCGCCGCCGCGGCCCGAGCCACCGACCCCGCCGACGTGCTGCGCGCCACCGGGCTCGCCCCGGCCGACATCGACCGCGCCGCCGAACTGGTGCTGGCCTCGGAGCGCACCGTGGTGTGCTGGGCCATGGGCCTGACCCAGCACCGGCACGCCGTGCCCACCATCCGCGAGATCGTCAACCTCCTGCTGCTGCGCGGCGCCGTCGGCCGCCCCGGCGCCGGGGTCTGCCCGGTGCGCGGCCACAGCAACGTCCAGGGCGACCGCACCATGGGCATCGTCGAGAAGCCCTCCAAGGCCCTGCTGGACGCGATGGAGGGGGAGTTCGGCGTCCCCATGCCGCGCGAGCACGGCCTGGACGTGGTGAACGCCGTCCGCGCCCTGCGCGACGGGAGGGCGAAGGTGTTCTTCGCCCTCGGCGGCAACTTCGTCGCCGCCTCCCCCGACACCGAGGTGACCGAGGCCGCGATGCGGCGGGCCCGGCTGACCGTGCACGTGTCCACCAAGCTCAACCGCTCCCACTGCGTCACCGGCACCCGCGCCCTGATCCTGCCCGTCCTCGGCCGCACCGAGCGCGACGTGCGGGCCTCCGGGGAGCAGTTCGTCACCGTCGAGGACTCCATGGGCGTCGTCCACGCCTCCCGCGGACGCCTCGCCCCCGCGAGCGAGCACCTGCTGTCCGAGCCCGCCGTCGTCTGCCGGCTGGCCCGCCGCGTCCTGGGCCCCGCCCACCCCGTGCCCTGGGAGGAGTTCGAGGCCGACTATGCCGCGATCCGCGACCGCATCGCCCGCACCGTCCCCGGCTTCGCCGATTTCAACGCCCGCGTCACCCGCCCCGGCGGCTTCACTCTGCCCCACGCCCCGCGCGACGAGCGCCGCTTCCCCACCGCCACCGGCAGGGCCAACTTCACCGCCGCGCCGCTGGCCTGGCCGCACCTGCCGCCCGGCCGTCTGCTGCTGCAGACCCTGCGCTCCCACGACCAGTACAACACCACCGTCTACGGCCTCGACGACCACTACCGCGGCATCGAGGGGGGCCGCCGCGTGGTCCTCGTCCACCCCGGCGACGCCGCGGACCTGGGCCTGCCCGACGGCTCCTGCGCCGACCTGACCAGCGAATGGGACGACGGCCGCGAGCGCACCGCCCCCGGCTTCCGCGTCGTCCACTACCCCACCGCCCGCGGCTGCGCCGCCGCCTACTTCCCCGAGACCAACGTCCTGGTCCCCCTCGACGCCACCGCCGAGACCAGCAACACCCCCGCCAGCAAGTCCGTGGTGATCCGCCTCACTCCCGCCCCGGAGCCCGACGGATCCTCTGATAAGTAAGACGATGTAGAGCACACCCATCACCCGCCGCACGGCCGTGCCCCACCGGCCCCGGCACGACGATCGGAGCCACACGCCCATGGGCGAGCCGACCAGCACCGTCTTCCCCCAGGGGATCCTCGACCAGTGGGCCGGGCTCGGCATAGACCTGCCCGCCCTGTTCTCCGCCGGACGCCTCGGCGAGCGCATGGGCCTGGTCATCACCCACGCCGCCCCCGGGAAGGTCGTCGGCACCCTCCCCGTCGAGGGCAACACCCAGCCCTACGGACTGCTGCACGGCGGCGCCTCGGCCGTGCTGGCCGAGACCCTCGGCTCCGTCGGCGCCATGCTGCACGGCGGCCCCACCAAGATCGCCGTCGGCGTGGACCTCAACTGCACCCACCACCGCGGGCTGACCTCCGGCACCGTCACCGGCACCGCCACCCCCGTCCACCGCGGCCGGTCCACCACCACCTACGAGATCGCCGTCACCGACGAACGGGAGCGCCGCGTGTGCAGCGCCCGGCTCACCTGTCTGCTGCGCGAAGCGCCCGAGGGCGCCTATCGCGACTGACCCACCCGGACTGCCGGGGACGGAACGGGGGGGGGGGGGGGGGGGGGGGGGGGGGGGGGGGGGGGGGGGGGGGGGGG
>NZ_JAJFAU010000002.1:0-7043 GCF_022614595.1 Streptomyces sp. CNQ085 | reverse complement strand
CCCCCCCCCCCCCCCCCCCCCCCCCCCCCCCCCCCCCCCCCCCCCCCCGCCGCCGTACTCGATGAGGGGAGCCGTCAGGCGCCCTCGCCCAGATAAGCCGCCCGCACCCGCGGGTCCGACAGCAGCCCGGACGCCTCGCCCTCCATCGCCACCGCACCGGTCTCCAGCACATAGCCGCGGTCGGCCATCTTGAGCGCCTGGGCGGCGTTCTGCTCCACCAGCAGCACCGTGGTGCCCTGCTCGTTGATCTCCTTGACGATCTCGAAGATCTGCTGGACGATCAACGGCGCCAGACCCATCGACGGCTCGTCCAGCAGCAGCACCTGAGGCTTGCCCATCAGGGCGCGGCCGATCGCCAGCATCTGCTGCTCACCGCCCGACAGCGTCCCGCCCAGCTGGCTCTTGCGCTCCCCCAGCCTCGGGAACAGCGTGAACACCCGGTCCATGTCGGCCTTGTCCACCGACTTGAACCGGTACGCCCCCATCTGGAGGTTCTCCCGGACCGTCATCCTCGGGAACACCCCGCGCCCCTCGGGCACATGGCCGATGCCGAAGTGGACCAGATCGTGCGACTTGATGCCGTCGATCCGCTCCCCGTGCAGCAGCACCTGCCCCTCGCGCGGCGCGATCACCCCCGACGCCGTCCGCAGCGTGGTCGTCTTGCCCGCGCCGTTGGCGCCGAGCAGCGCGACCACCTCCCCGCGGCGGACCGTGAGGTTGACACCCTTGAGCGCCTCGATGGCACCGTAGAACACCCGCAGATCACGCAGTTCCAGCACCACCGGGGCGGCCGGCTCGCCGCCCTGCGGCTCCTTCTTCAGATCCGTGGTGACGCTCACTTACGCTCCTCGATGTCCCGATGCGGCGTCGTCCCGGCCCCGGTCCCGGCGTCCTCCGGCCCGGCGTCCTCGGACACCGCGCCCAGGTACGCCTCGATCACCGCCGGATCCCGCTGCACCTGCGACGGGGCTCCCTCGGCGATCTTCTTGCCGAAGTTGAGCACCATCACCCGGTCCGCCACCGACATCACCAGCCGCATGTCGTGCTCGATCAGCAGCACGCTCACACCCAGCTCGGTGTTGATCCGCCGGATCAGGTCCTCCAGCTCCAGCTTCTCCGTCGGGTTGGTGCCCGCCGCCGGCTCGTCCAGCAGCAGCACCTCAGGATCCGTCGCCAGCGCCCGCGCGATCTCCAGCCGCCGCTGGTCGCCGTAGCTCAGCGACCCCGCCAGCTCGTTCATCTTCCCCAGCAGACCGACGTACGACAGCACCTCGTGCGCCCGGCGGTCGCTGGCCCGCTCGGCCTTACGCGCGTTCGGCAGCCCCAGCATGATCGACACCGGGCCGGCCTTCAGCCGCGTCTCCGCCGCGATCTTGACGTTCTCCAGCGCCGTCAGCGCCCCGAACAGCCGGATGTTCTGGAACGTACGCGCCAGACCCCACTGGCTGACCACATGCGGCTTGGCGCCGAGCAGCGAGCGCTCGCCGCCCTCGCGCGGACGGAAGACGATCCGCCCCTCCTGCGGCACGTACGCGCCCGTCAGCGAGTTGAACAGCGAGGTCTTGCCCGCGCCGTTGGGCCCGATGACCGCCAGCACCTCACCGCGCCGCATCCGCAGCTCGACGTTGTCCAGACTGGTCAGGCCGCCGAACCGCAGCGTCACGCCCGACGTCTCCAGCACCAGCTCACCGGCGCCGGCCGAACCGCCCGCCGGCCACTGCTCCTTCTTCACCGTCTCGGTGGTCACGGCTGCCTGCCTTCCGCCGGGCCGGTCGCGTCGGCTCCGCCGACCCCCGCCTCCGCCATCCGCAGCTCGCGCTTGCGGCGACGGGAGGGCAGCACGCCCTGCGGCCGGTAGATCATCATGATGACGAGGAGAGCACCCAGGTACATGTAGCGGTCCTTGGGATCCACCCACTCGCGCAGGTACTCCGGCAGCCACACCAGGAACGCGGCACCGAACAGCACCCCGGGGATCGACCCCATGCCGCCGAAGATGACGTAGGCCAGCACCAGGATCGACAGCAGGATCGCGAAGTTCTCCGGGTTGAAGTACCCGGCCTTGCTCGCGTACGCCACCCCGGCCACGCCGGAGGTCGACGCGCCGATCGCGAACGCCATCAGCTTGTAGCGCACCGTGGGCACACCCGTGGCCGCCGCGGCCACCTCGTCCTCGCGGATCGCCGTCCACGCCCGGCCCACCTTGGAGTGTTCCAGCCGCAGGAACAGGAAGATGGCCAGCACGATGAAGACGACCAGCAGCCAGTAGTACGGCATCGGGTCCAGCTTCCACTCGTAGGAGAAGAAGCCCAGGTCGACACTGAACCGCTCGACCTTCACACCGCGCGCGCCCTCCGTCACCCCGTCGGCGTTCTTCGCCATCAGGTAGACGATCTCGTGGAATCCCAGCGTCACGATCGCCAGGTAGTCGCCCCGCAACCGCAGCGTCGGAGCGCCCAGGATCACCCCCGCCACCAGACAGGTCAGCACCGCGATCGGCAGCACCAGGAAGTTGTTCAGCGCCACCGGCGGCTGGACCGGCAGCGCCCCCGTCCAGTACGCCGCGCTGTACGCGCCGATCGCGAAGAACGCGATGAAGCCCAGGTCCAGCAGACCCGCCCAGCCGATCACCACGTTCAGGCCGATCGCCAGCAGCACGAAGATCGCGATCTGGTCCACCAGCACCTGCTGCCAGTACCGCTCGACCCCCAGCGGCCCGAACACCACCAGCGCCAGCACGGCCGTCAGCACGCCCATACGGACCCGCTTGTCGGCGGACCACACCTGCCGGGCCCGCTCCAGCGGGCCGGCGGAGACCTTCCTCGTACCCTCCACCGCACGGGAGGTCTGGTCGGTGAGGAACTCCCGCACCGCCCAGACCGCCACCGCGATCGCCAGCCAGATCAACAGACCGACACCGGTGAAGTCCTCGCGCACTGCCAGGAACAGATCCTGGGTGGTGCCCTCCTCGCCCGTCATCAGCCTGAGCGTCACCGCCAGCGCCAGCAGGGCGCCCAGCCGCCGCCAGCGCGGCTCCTGGTACCAGCGCACCCTTCGCAGCCGGGCCGCCGCCGACAGCGGCGCCGTGGCGCTCTTCGGCGGGTCCTGCCCGGCCCCGTTCGCAGTCGAGGTCTTGACGCTCACGCCGTCCTCCCCACACGCTCGCCGAGGATGCCGGTCGGACGGACCATCAGCACCAGCACCAGCACCACGAAGGCACCGACGTAACGCCAGTCATCCCCCCACAGGCCCACCGTCATGGTCTCCACCACGCCCAGTACCAGACCGCCCAGCATCGCGCCGCGCACATTGCCGATGCCACCCAGCACCGCCGCCGCGAAGGCCGTGATACCGGGCAGGAAGCCCATCGTGTACCAGACCTGGCTGTTGGTGCCGAACAGGAAGCCGGCCGCACCGCCCAGCAGACCGCCGAGCACGAACGTCCGGGACACCACCTTGTCGATGTTCACACCCATCAGCGACGCGACCTCCGGGTCCTGCGCCACCGCGCGGATACCCGAACCCATCTTCGTACGGTTCACCACGTAGTCCAGGCCGACCATCATCGCCACCGCCGACACCAGGATCAGCACCTGCGTGACCGTCAGCTCGGCGCCGAAGACGCTCAGCACCTTCTTGTTCTCGTACATCGACGGCATCGGCAGCGGATTGCGGCCGAACAGCTTGCCCGCCAGGTTGTACAGGAAGAACGAGGCGCCGATCGCGGTGATCAGGAACACCAGGCGCGGCGCGCGGTGCCTGCGCAACGGCCGGTACGCCACCCGTTCCAGACCGAAGGCCACCGCGCCGCCCAGCGCCGCGCCCGCCAGCATGCCGATCAGGACGTAGGCGACCGAGCCCATGCCGGAGGGCGTCGACTCGGGAATCAGAGCGGTCAGGGCCAGCAGGCCGCCGTAACCGCCGAACATGAAGACCTCGCTGTGCGCGAAGTTCAAAAGCTGGAGCACGCCGTACACCAGCGTGTAGCCGATGGCGATGACGGCGTAGAGACTGCCGAGCACCACCCCTAGGACGAGGAAGTCCCAGAACTCACTGAGGGACATCGAACTGTCTTCCTTGTGGGAATGCGCCGCCCGGCCGTGCGTTCAGCACTCGGGGAACGGGCGGCGCGAGGATCACGGAAGCGGACGCCCGGCACGAAGGCGGTGCCCGCCGGTGTCACGCCGGCCGGCGCGGGAGCGAATCCACCGCGCCGGCCGGCCGGAAGCGTCGGCCGGTTCAGCCGGCCAGCTCGTCGATGCTGCCCTGGTACTCGATGCCCTCGCCCTTGACCTGGTACAGGTAGATGGTCTGGTTGGTGAACTCGCCCTTGTCGTCGAAGGAGAACTCCTTCGTCAGACCCTTGTACTTCGCCGCGCGCAGAGCGTCCACCAGCGCCTGGCGCTCGACACCGCCGTCCTCGTGGAGCTTCTTGACCTCCTCGATGATCATCATCGCGGCGTCGTACGACTCGGCCGAGTACGTGCCCGGAGTCTGCTTGAACTCCTTCTCGTAGTCCGCGGCGAACTTCTTCGTCGCGTCCTCCTTGGTGGCGTCCGTGCACGGGCAGGTCAGCAGCCAGCCGTCCGAGGCGTCGCCCGCCAGCTGTATGAACTGCGCGTCGTTGGTGCCGTCACCCGACATCGCCACACCGTCGAAGCCCGCCTCCTTGAGCTTCTTGGCGAACGGGCCCGCGTCCTGGTAGTAACCCGCGTAGATCAGGGCGTCCGGCTTGTTCTTGGTGACGTTCTTCGCCGCGGCGCTGTAGTCCGGCGTCTTCTGCGGAACGCTCTGACGCACCACCTCGACACCGGCGGCCTTCAGGTTCTCCTCCGCGACATCCGCCAGACCGATGCCGTAGTCGGTCTTGTCGTCGACCACCACGACCTTCTCGGCCTTGGCCTTGTTCGCCAGGTACTTCGCCATCCCGGCGCCCTGGGCGCTGTCGTTCGGCACCGCGCGCAGGAACGTCTCGTATCCCTTGGTCGTCAGGTCCGGACGCGTCGCCGACGACGACAGCGCCACCAGGCCCGCGGCCCCGTAGATCTCGGCGGCGGTGTCCGCCGGGCCCGAGAACGCCGGGCCGATCACCGCGACGACGTCCTCGTCGTCGATCGCCTTCTGCGCGGCGGTCGTCGCCTTGTCCGGCAGACCCTGGTCGTCGGCCGGCACGTACTCGACCTCGAACCCGAGGTCGCCCTCGGCGTTCGCCTGGTCGATCGCCAGCTTGATGCCGTTCTCCATGTTCTGGCCGAGCTGCACGTTGTCGCCGGAGAGCGGGCCCTGGAAGGCGATCTTGTACGCGTCGCCGCTGCCGCTGTCCCCTCCGCCGCAACCGGTCAGCGCGAACGCGCCGACGGCCATGGGAATGGCCAGCTTGACGATGGTCTTGTTGAGCACGTGGAACCCCCTGGAGCCTGCTCAGATCACGACGATCGCCGTACCGTTCCGGCGTCGCGGTCCGCACGTACATACGTGCGGCGTGGCCCGGAATCTATTGCCCCAGAAGCAGACCAGATAGGTGAGAGCGGCAGATGTGATCTCCCTGTGACCTGCGCCATGCGCCGGAAACAGAACACTCCTTACCGGAGAACGGACAGAAAGGGAAAGATCATCAGGGGTCGGACTCGTGAATTCCCGGATCACGGACCGTGAATCCCCGCCACCGCACCCGGCCCGCACGAAGATCCGGCCCCCACCCTCCCGCCAACACCCCCGGCTCACGCGGGACCGGCGCCGGACGCGGACCCACCCGGTCGTCACCGCTGCCGCTTCTTCTCCTCCGCGTCCTGGATCACGGCCTCGGCCACCTGCCGCATCGACAGCCGGCGGTCCATCGAGGTCTTCTGGATCCACCGGAACGCGGCCGGCTCGGTCAGCCCGTACTGCGTCTGCAGCACCCCCTTGGCCCGGTCCACCAGCTTCCGCGTCTCCAGCCGCTGCGCCAGGTCGGCGACCTCACGGCTCAGTACCCTCATCTCACTGAACCGCGACACCGCCATCTCGATGGCGGGCACCACATCGCTCTTGCTGAACGGCTTCACCAGATACGCCATCGCGCCCGCGTCCCGCGCCCGCTCCACCAGTTCGCGCTGCGAGAACGCGGTCAGCATCAGCACCGGGGCGATCGACTCCTCGGCGATCCTCTCGGCCGCCGAGATCCCGTCGAGCACGGGCATCTTCACGTCCATGATCACCAGATCCGGCCGGTGCTCCCGCGCCAGGTCCACGGCCCGCTGCCCGTCCCCGGCCTCGCCGACGACGCTGTAACCCTCCTCCTCCAGCATCTCCTTGAGGTCCAGGCGGATCAGCGCCTCGTCCTCGGCGATGACGACCCGCGTCGTCTCCGGAGGCACGTGCGCCCGCTCGCCGGCCGCGCCGGCCGTGCTGTCGGCGCCGCCGTCGGCGCTGATGGGCTCAGGGGTGTCCGCGGTGCTCACTGGGCTCCTCGTTTTCCGGCCAGGTGGACCACAAGAGCCTACCTACCTCCTGTATGTTTGAGGTACGGCGGTCGTCCGCTAGCCTTCGTTTTGAAGGAAGCCCCGGTAGTCCAGCGGCGAGAGACACGGTGCTCAAACCACCGACAGCGTGGGTTCGAATCCCACCCGGGGCACATTGCCTTATTTTCCAAAGCGCCCACCGCTTGGGAAGCTTCACGCTTTAAGGTGAACGAATCTTCGATTGCCCCTATCCAGAAGGTTCCGAGTACACGCTCGCGAGCACGTACGACCTCGCCACACGGAAGTGCGTCTTCGCCCTCGCCGACCAGGGCCCGCGGTCTCGACTCCGTCAGTAGGCGGCAGAGACGCGTACACAGGGCCGAAGCGCTGAAGGGCGGTACGGGGGAGACCCCGGCCACCGCTGGCGCGAGACGGCGGCCGGGACCTCCCGGTTCGAGGGGGCGGCCGGACCGGCCGCCCCAGGGTCTTTGAGAAGTGATCTTGTGTCCGGGTTCGTCATGCCAGGCCGAGGGCGGTGAGGGACCGCAGGTGGTTTCGGGCGGTGTGGCGGAGGGCGGCTGCGATGTTGGTGTGGCCGTCCTG
>NZ_JAJFAU010000001.1:143988-145220 GCF_022614595.1 Streptomyces sp. CNQ085 | reverse complement strand
GGCTGGGCGGGGCGGACGTGCACGCGGCCACCTCCGGTGTGGCGCACTTCGCCTACGACGACGAGACCACCTGTCTGGAGGAGGTCCGCTACCTGCTGTCGCTGCTGCCGTCCAACAACCGGGAGAACCCGCCGCGCACCGAGTGCGCCGATCCGGCCGACCGGCGCTGCGACTCCCTGCTGGACCTGGTGCCGGCCGACGGCAACCGTCCCTACGACATGCGCGCGGTGATCGAGGAGATCGTCGACGACGGCGAGCTGCTGGAGGTCCACGAGCGCTGGGCCACCAACATCGTCTGCGCGCTGGCCCGGATGGACGGGCAGGTGGTGGGCGTCGTCGCCAACCAGCCCCAGCAGCTGGCCGGCGTGCTGGACATCCACGCCTCCGAGAAGGCCGCCCGCTTCGTGCAGATGTGCGACGCGTTCAACATCCCCATCGTCACCCTGCTGGACGTGCCCGGCTTCCTGCCGGGAGTGGACCAGGAGCACGGCGGAATCATCCGGCACGGCGCGAAGCTGCTGTACGCGTACTGCAACGCCACCGTGCCGCGGATCTCGCTGGTGCTGCGCAAGGCCTACGGCGGTGCGTACATCGTCATGGACTCCCAGTCCATCGGCGCGGACCTGACCTACGCCTGGCCGACCAACGAGATCGCGGTGATGGGCGCCGAAGGAGCGGCGGGGGTGATCTTCCGGCGGCGGATCGCCGCCTCCGACGATCCCGAGGCCACCCGGGCGGAGCTGGTCAAGGAGTACCGGTCCGAGCTGATGCACCCCTACTACGCGGCCGAGCGCGGCCTGGTCGACGACGTCATCGACCCCGCCGACACCCGCGGCGTCCTCATCGGAGCCCTGGCCATGCTCCGCACCAAGCACGCCGACCTGCCCGCCCGCAAGCACGGCAACCCGCCCCAGTGACGGAGGCCCCATGCTCACCCCCCCGCCCCCCATCCGTATCAAGAAAGGCCAGGCCACGGACGAGGAACTGGCCGCCCTCGCGGGCCTGCTGCTCAGCCGTGCCATCCGGGCCGGCTCCGACGCGCAGGCGTCCACCCCCGGCACCACCTCCTGGCGTCCCCGTCCCTTCTGCGCCCCGCACAGCTGGCAGATGCCCTGAGCAGGGACGCGCCGCAGCTGTCAAGCCCCGGGGTTTACGGAGAATCGGTCAGAGCCTCGATCTTTCGTGAGGGTCCGCCGTCCGCGTCCGCGACCGCAGGACCCGCGCACAGCGCT
>NZ_JAJFAU010000001.1:123151-143978 GCF_022614595.1 Streptomyces sp. CNQ085 | reverse complement strand
CGCCGACGGAGTCGGCGGACCCTCACGTTTTCGGTGGCTGATGGCGGGCATCCCGAGGGCCCGGGTGTCGCCTCGGGATGGCGCCGGGTTCCACTGTTCCGGGCTGGGTCCTCTTCGCGGAGGCGACGTGAATGGCGTCAGGATTCCGGGCGAGGCCCTCGTACCGCAGTGGGCACGAGGGCCGCTTCGCTGAAGAACCGCAGGTCAGGTCGCTTTCGTGAGTGGAGCGACCGTTCCACACGATGGATGGTCGGAAACAGGTCGAACGTGGTTCCCGGCTCGGTGAAACCGCAGGTCAGGAGCGCTTCGGCGCGGGCTTGAGGATGGCCACGCACTCCACGTGGTGGGTCATCGGAAAAACCTCGGCCGGAACCGCGCCCGAGAAAACGCGGGCCAGACGGGTTTTCCTACCCTCCTGGGAGGCCACGGGCACCGTGAGCGTCAAACGAGCGTCGTGGCCCACGGGATCGACGACACGGCCAGGCAGCCCCGGCGTCAGACCGGAAGGTCGTCGGGCAGGACCCGGAACGCCTTGTACCGGCCCAGCGGGCGCACAGCCCGGAAATCGCGACGGTCGAGCGTGAGGACGACATCGGTGTCGTACTCGGCGGCGAGAGCCACGTTCACCGCATCCGCGAGGTCCAGGTCGCGATACCGGGCACGCACCGACTGGGCGACACCCAGATGTTCTTCCGTGATCTCGGGCAGGGCGACACGGCCTCGACGCGTCCAATGCCGGATGTCGTCGACCGCGCTGAGCGCCGCTTCACGGCCGAGCTCGCGCGTGGCGACGTGGTCGATCTCCGCGAGCAGCAGTGGGGACATCACCAGGAGTCCCGCGGCCATGATCGCCTCGTTCGACGCGTGATGCTCAGGACGGGCGGAGTCGAGCGCCGCGAGGAGCCCAGAAGTGTCCGCGATGACGATGATCACGCGACGGTCCCGGACCCGGTCTCGCGCCTCACGGCGTCGGCGACGATGTCACGCACCTCGCTCTTGCCGGGAGTACGACCCGCCCCCCGGAAAGTACGGGAGAAGAGAGGCTCGTCCCAGACACGGTTGGCCATGGCCGCCAGGTGGATGCCCTGGCGGATGATCTCGGCCTCGCTGACGCCGCGCCGCTTCGCGGCCTCCTTGATGATCGCGAGATCTTCCGGATCGGCGTAGACATTGGTTCGCTTCATAGACATGTACCATGAGTAGCACATGTACCACGGCAGCGCACACCTTCTGCGGCCAGCGCCTGTGCACGGCGCGACCGTCGCCGACGACGTCATCTGCTCCGGTAGGCCAAGAGCCCGGAGTCCGGAGAGCAGGTGCGCCCGAGGGGCCTCCTTTCGCCCCGCACCACACGATGCCGAACGTCAGGAAACGGGGAACCAGATCGAGAGGCGCTTGGCAATGGCCGGTACATCGATGTTGTCCTGCGCGACGTCCTCGACGAACGGGCCGGCAACGGGGACGGGCGGCGGGACAGTACTGGCGCTGACGCCGTTGAAGCGCAGGAAGACACGCATGGCGAGCCAGGCGGTGCGCTTGTTGCCGTCGATCAGCGCGTGATTGCGGGCGACGGAGTGCAGCAGTGCCGCAGCCTTCTCGTGCAGCGTGGGATACAACTCGGCCCCGAACACGTTCGTCCGGGGACGCTCGGTCGCCGACACCAGAAGGCCCAGGTCACGCACACTGTGGTCGGTCCCGTTGACCGCGCTGGCGATGGCCAGGATCTCGTCGATCTGGACGTAGCGGACGCCGGTCACTTCAAGTAGTCCAGGATCTCTGCATCGCTGTCCATGAGCTCGGCCAAGACGTCGTCAACCTTCAGCTCGGCCCGGTTCTGAGCGTCACGGATGGCCTCAATGGCAAGTTCCTGCTTGCTGCGGCCCTCCCGGCAAGCCCGCTCGGTGAGCTTCGCGTCAAGGTCGTCGGGGAGTCGGAGAGTCATCGCCATACAGAGATGATACCTGACCGGTATCAAAGTGGTGCGGTCAGGCCGCGTTCTCGGCCTCCAGGGAAAGTGGGGCCGCAATGGTCACTCGCATCGCCTGCGGCGGTGCGGCAGAGACTTCCGCTTCGAGCGTCATCCGAGCGTCACGAATCTCTGAACGCCCCTCTGAAGGCGCCGCCGGTGCAGGCACCTCGCTCACGAATCCGCAGGTCAGCGAGCTCCAAGAGTGATCCGTCCGCTCGAACCCGGTGCACGGAGGGAAACGGGTCGAGCAACCCACCACAGCAACAAAACCGCAGGTCAGGAGCGCTTCGGCGCGGGCTTGAGGATGGCGACGCACTCCACGTGGTGGGTCATCGGGAACAGGTCGAAGGCCCGCAGGAAGTGCGGAACGTATCCCTCTTCGCGGAAGTAGGCCAGGTCGCGGGCGAGGGCGGCCGGGTCGCAGGCGACGTAGGCGATCCGGCGCGGGCCGAGGGAGGCCACCTGCCGCACCGTCTTGCGCCCGGCGCCGGAGCGGGGCGGGTCGAGGACGACGATGTCGGCCTCGGTGATGCCGGTGCGCGGCAGGACCTGCTCGACATTGCCGCGCTCGACGCGGACACGGTCAAGGTCGGCGAGGTTGTGGCGGGCGTCCTCCACCGCGCGCTTGGAGGACTCGATACCGAGCACCGCGCCCTTCTCCCCGACGCGCTCGGCCAGGGCGCCCGCGAACAGTCCGGCGCCGCAGTACAGGTCGAGGGCCATCTCGCCTCTGCGCGGCGTCAGGCCGGTCATCACCGCCTCGACCAGCAGTTCGGCGGCCTTGGGGTGGACCTGCCAGAAACCGCCCGCGCTGATCCTCCAGGTGCGGCCGACGGCGCGCTCGCGGACGAAGGGGCGGCCGTGCACCCGGTGCACGGCCCGCTCGCCACCGCGTTCCGCGCCACGCCCGCAGGGCTCCTCGCCCCGCAGCACCGACACCGGGCGGTCCAGCTCCACCAGGGGCAGGCGTCCGCCAGGACGGGGGGTGAGCTGGACCTGGCGGTCGCCGGAGCCGGTGGCGGCGGTCGCGTCGACGGTGGCGATCTGCGGCCACCGGCGCTTCTCGACGCCCAGTTCGCTCACCCCGGGAGCGGCGATCAGACAGCGGTCGATCGGCTGCACCTCGTGGGAGCGGTGGCGCAGCAGCCCAGCGCGGCCCTCGTCGTCCACGCTGTAGTGAACGCGGGTGCGCCAGCCCGGGACCTCGCCCTTGGGCACCTTGTCCCCGGGTGCGGGCTCGACGGTGCCGTCCCAGCCGGCGTCCTCGGCCGTGAGCCCCGCCAGCCGCGTCAGCTGCTCGGCGACGACGGATGCCTTCAGCCGCCGCTGGGCTCCGGGGGCGGCGTGCTGCCAGTCGCAACCGCCGCACAGACCGGGGCCGGCGAAGGGACAGGGCGCCTCGACGCGATCCTTGGACGGCTCCAGGATTTCGACGGCGTCGGCGCGCAGGAAGCGGGAGTCCTCCCGGCCCTCGGTCACCTTCGCGACGACCCGCTCGCCGGGCAGGGTGTGACGCACGAACAGCACCCGCCCCTCCTCGGTGCGGGCGATGCAGTGGCCGCCGTGCGCGACCGGACCGATCTCGACCTCGTACTCCCGGCCCACCAGCGACGGTGCGGTTCCAGGGGACGCGGCGGGGGGTGTTGCGGGGGGCATGGGGAACGGCTCCAACGGACGGCGGGGCGCATGGACGGCAGTCCTCCAGCCTACCGGTCCGCCCGGGTCACTCCTCCCGCCCGTCGCCCTCACCCCGGTCCGCGGCCCGGGCAGGCCCTGCGGGGCCGCGGCGCACCGCGCCCGGCGCGCTCCACTCGGAGCGCCTGCGCGCCCTCAGCCGGGCTCGCTCGGAGGACTCCAGCTGGTACGGCACGGAGGTGACCATCACGCCGGGGGTGAACAGCAGGCGGCCCTTGAGGCGCAGGGCACTCTGGTTGTGCAGGAGCTGCCCGTACCAGTGGCCGACGACGTATTCGGGGATGTAGACGCTGACCACGGCACGCGGGCTGCTGCGGCGCAGGTCCTTGACGTACTCCACGACCGGCCGGGTGACCTCGCGGTAGGGGGAGTCCAGGGTCTTCAGCGGGATGTCGATGCCGCGCCGGTTCCACTCCTCGAACAGGGCGCGGGTCTCCTCGGGGTCGACGTTGACGCTGAGGGCCTCCAGGACGTCGGAGCGCATCATCTTGGCGTATGCCAGCGCCCGCAGCGTCGGCCGGTGAACCTTGGAGACCAGGACGATGGAGTGCACCCGCGAGGGCCTGGCCATCTCCTCCCGCCCGGCCTCGGCCGGCAGCGCCAGCTCCTCGGAGACCCGGTCGTAGTGGCGGCGGATGACGGTCATCATCGCGTAGAAGAGCGCCATGCCGATGAGGGCGACCCAGGCGCCGTGGCTGAACTTGGTGACCAGCACCACCGCCAGGACCAGGCCGGTGAAGAAGGCGCCGAAGGCGTTGATGGCGCGGGAGCGCTTCATCCGGCGGCGGGCGGCGGGTTCGGTCTCCCTGGCGAGGTGGCGGTTCCAGTGCCGGACCATGCCGGTCTGGCTGAAGGTGAAGGAGACGAAGACGCCGACGATGTAGAGCTGGATCAGCCGGGTGGAGTCGGCGTCGTAGACGTAGACGAGCACGCCCGCGAAGACCGCCAGCAGCACGATGCCGTTGGAGAAGGCCAGCCGGTCGCCGCGGGTGTGCAGCTGGCGGGGCAGGTAGCGGTCCTGGGCGAGGATCGAGCCGAGCACGGGGAAGCCGTTGTAGGCGGTGTTGGCGGCCAGGAAGAGGATGAGCGCGGTGGCCGCGGCGACCAGGAGGAAAGGGAGCGAGCCATTGCCGAAGACGGCCGCGGAGACCTGGGCGATGACCGGGTCCTGGTGGTAGTCGGGGCCGGCGGGGCGGCCGTCGATGAGGATGTCGGTGGCGGGCGTCTCGGACATCTTCACGCCGGTGGCCAGGGCCAGGGCGACGATGCCGCCGAACATGGCGGCGGCCAGGCCGCCCATCAGCGCCAGGGTGGTCGCGGCGTTGCGGCTCTTGGGGCGGCGGAAGGCGGGGACGCCGTTGCTGATGGCGCCGACGCCGGTGAGAGCGGCGCAGCCGGAGGAGAAGGCCCGCAGGAGCAGGAAGAGCAGGGCGAAGCCGGTCAGTTCCGCGGTTTCGGCGCTGACCTCGTATACGGCGCTGGGGGCCGACATCTCGTCACCCAGGACCAGGCCGCGGAAGGCGCCCCAGGCGATGGTGCCCAGGACGCAGGCGACGAAGAGGTAGGTGGGGGCGGCGAATATCGTGCCGGACTCGCGCACGCCGCGCAGGTTCAGCACGGTCAGCAGCGCGATGACCGCCACCGCCGTACCGGTCTTGTTCTCGGAGACGAACGGGACGGCCGAGGCGAGGTTCTCCACCCCGGCGGCGACCGACACGGCCACCGTCAGGACGTAGTCCACCAGCAGGGCGCCTGCCACGGCGAGGCCTGCGCGGGGACCCAGGTTGACGGTGGTGACCTCGTAGTCGCCGCCGCCGGAGGGGTAGGCGCGGACGTTCTGCCGGTACGACGCCACCACCACGAACAGGAGCACGACAACGGCGAGGGTGATCCACGGCCCGAAGCGGTAGGCGGAGAACCCGGCGATGGAGAGCACCATCAGGACCTCGCCCGGCGCGTACGCGACCGACGACAGGGGGTCGGAGGCGAAGACCGGGAGGGCGATGCGCTTGGGCAGGAGCGTCTGGGTGAGCCGGTCGCTGCGCAGCGCACTGCCGATCAGGATCCGTTTGGACACGTCGGTCAGCTTGGACACGCAGAGGATCGTAAGCCTCCCCTCCCCGGCCCACCCAACCGCCGCCGGACCCGAGTGCGGCAGGTCACGGCGGGAAGGCGCTCCCCGGACGGCTCCCCCGCGAGTTGCGGGAGGGGAAGGCGGGGCCAAGCATGGCCGTATGACGGAGAGGACGGGCCAGGAGATGGACGGCGGCGACGGCGGCAGGGACCGTACCGGCGGTACCGGCGGGGACGGGAGCACGGGCGGGCAGGAGGGAGGGCCTGCGGGCCGGCCGCCGCGCTGCATGGTCACCGGGGCCACCGGCTACATCGGCGGTCGGCTGGTGCCCGAGCTGCTGGCGGCGGGCCACACCGTGCGCTGCCTGGCCCGCACCCCGGCCAAGCTGCGCGACCATCCCTGGGTGGGGCGGACGGAGGTGGTGCGCGGTGACGTCACCGACGCCGCGTCGGTGCGCGCGGCCATGGAGGGCATGGACGTCGCCTACTACCTGGTGCACTCCATGGGCGGCGGCTCCCGCTTCGAGAGCACCGACCGCGAGGCTGCGCGGATCTTCGGCGAGCAGGCGCGGGCGGCCGGGGTGGGCCGGATCGTCTACCTGGGCGGGCTGACCCCGGTCGGTGTGCCCGAGGAGGACCTCTCCCCGCATCTGCGTTCCCGCGCCGAGGTGGGGCGGCTGCTGCTGGACTCGGGCGTGCCGACGGCCGTGCTGCGGGCGGCGGTGATCATCGGTTCGGGTTCGGCGTCGTTCGAGATGCTGCGCTATCTGACCGAGCGGCTGCCGCTGATGGTCGCCCCGAGCTGGGTGCGCACCCGGCTCCAGCCGATCGCGGTGCGCGACGCGCTGCGCTATCTGGTCGGGTGCGCGTCGCTGCCGCCCGAGGTGAACCGGACCTTCGACATCGGAGGCCCGGAGATCCTCACCTACCACGACATGATGCAGCGCTATGCCGCGGTGGCCAGGCTGCCCAGGCGGGTCATCGTCCCGGTACCGGTGCTCTCCCCCACCCTGTCCAGCCACTGGATCGGCCTGATCACTCCCGTCCCGCGCGCACTGGCCCGGCCGCTGGCGGAGTCGCTGCGGCACGAGGTGGTCTGCGCCGAGCACGACATCGCCCGCCACGTCCCCGACCCGCCCGGCGGTCTACAGGGTCTGGACCAGGCTCTGCGGCTGGCGCTGAAGCGGATCAAGAACGCGGAGGTGGCCACCCGGTGGTCCTCGGCGTCCATCCCCGGCGCGCCCAGCGATCCGCTGCCCACCGACCCGAACTGGGCGGGCGGCAGCCTCTACACCGACGAGCGCGAGCGCACCGTCGCCGCCTCGCCGCAGGCGCTGTGGCGGGTGATCGAGGGCATCGGCGGTGAGAACGGCTGGTACTCCGCACCGCTGGCCTGGGCGGTGCGCGGCTGGCTGGACCGGCTGGTGGGCGGGATCGGACTGCAGCGGGGACGGCGGGACGCCGAGCGGCTGCGGGCGGGCGACTCACTGGACTTCTGGCGGGTTGAGGAGATCAAGCCGGGGCGGCTGCTGCGGCTGCGGGCGGAGATGCGCCTGCCAGGGCTGGCCTGGCTGGAGCTGAGGGTGGACCGGGGCCCGGACGGGAGAACCGTCTACCGGCAGCGGGCGCTCTTCCACCCGCACGGACTGCTGGGGCAGGCGTACTGGTGGGGCGTTTCGCCGTTCCACGCGGTGGTGTTCGGCGGAATGGCGCGCAACATCGCCTCGGCGGCCGAGGCGGGGGCCGCGGGCGTCGGGCGGCGGCGCGCGGTCACCTCCGGGGCGGGTCTCCGTCCGGGTGGTGGCGCAGCGCGGCCAGCTCCTCGTTCATGGCTGCCAGGAAGCGCACGACGGAGCGGAGCTCGGCGTCGCTGAAGCGCTGCCGCACAATGTCGGTGGCGTGCGCGAGAGGGCGGAAGTACTCGCGGGCCACCTCCCGGCCCCGGGAGGCGTAGTGGAGGTGGACGATTCTGCGGTCGGCCGAGTCCCGGGTGCGCCGGATGTGGCCCGCGCGCTCCAGGCGGTCCAGGCAGGCGGTGACCGCGCCGGAGGTGAGCCGGAGGCGTTCGCGCAGCAGCCCGGGGGTGACGGGCCCCTCCCGATCGCCGTCCAGGATCTCCACCAGAGCCTGGACATCGGTGGGGTGCAGGCCCTGGGACTGGGCGAAGTCGTGCGCCATACGGCTGAACTCGCCGTTCATGCGGCGCAGCAGCACGGCGAACGCCTGGAGCCCGGTCGGATCGCCGGCGGGGTCGGCGGGGGGCTCGTTGGAGGCGTCGGCGGGGCCGCCGGCGGGGTCGTCTGAGTCACGCACTCCCCCACGATATACAGTCTCGATTGTAAAGCTTCTCAACGAGAAAGATTTATGTCCGCGCAGGCGGTGCCCACGTCCTTCGGCTCAGGGGAGTCCATGAAACCCACACCACGTGTCCTCAGGTGGCTGGTGCCCGCCGCACTGATCGTCGTCTGGCTGGCGGTGGGCGGCGCCTTCGGCCCGTACGCCGGGAAGATCAGCGAGGTCTCGACCAACGACCAGGCATCCTTCCTGCCCGAGAGCGCCGAGTCGACCAGGGTGATCGAGGCGCAGGAGGACTTCCAGACCTCCGAGACCGTACCCGCCATCATCGTCTGGGAGGCCGACGACGGCGGCATCGACGCCGGCCAGCGGCAGCAGGCCGAGCAGGCGCTGGCCGAGCTCGCCCGGGCCCCCGGCGTCGCCGGCCGTCCCTCGCCCGTGCAGTCCTCCCAGGACGGCGAGGCCCTGCAGGCCGTCCTGCCGCTCTCCTCCGACCTCGACGAGGGGATGGGCGACGTCGTCGACGCCATCCTGGAGACCGCCGGGCAGGTGGAGGGCGCCGGGGCCTACGTCGCGGGCCCGGCCGCCACCCGGGCCGACCTGTCCGAGGCGTTCGCCGGGATCGACGGGCTGCTGCTGGGCGTGGCGCTCAGCGTGGTTCTGCTGATCCTGTTGCTGGTCTACCGCAGCGTACTGCTGCCGCTGGCGATCATCCTCGGCTCGGTCTTCGCCCTCTCACTGGCCACCGCGATCGTCTACCTCCTGGCCGAACGGGACGTCGTACGGGTGGACGGCCAGGTGCAGGGCATCCTGTTCATCCTGGTCATCGGCGCCGCCACCGACTACGGGCTGCTGTTGTCGGCCCGCTTCCGCGAGGAGCTCGCCCACCGCGGCGACCGCCTGGGCGCCGCCCGGACCGCGCTGCGCCGTTCCCTGGGAGCCATCGTCGCCAGCGGCTCCACCGTCGCCCTGGGCCTGCTGGCCCTGCTGCTGAGCGATCTGCGCAACAACCAGGCCCTGGGCCCGGTCGGCGCCATCGGCATCGCCTGCGCGATACTCAGCGCCCTGACCTTCCTGCCCGCGGTGCTCGCGGTGCTCGGCCGGTCCGCTTACTGGCCCGCCCGCCCCAAGCCGCCCGCTGACCCCTCCGACCCGTCGGCCGCCCGGGGAGTGTGGGGCCGGGTGGCGGCCCTGGTGGACCGCTCTCCGCGCCGGGTGTGGGCGGTGTCGCTGGCGGGCCTGGCCATCGCCGCGGCGTTCTTCCCGGCCCTGTCGTCCACCGGCGTGCCGACCAAGGAGATCTTCGTCGGCGGGGCCCAGTCCGTCACCGCCCAGGAGAAGCTCGACGAGCACTTCCCCGGTGGCTCCGGAAACCCCGCCGTGATCATCGCTGACGCCGACCGGGTGCGGGAGGTCACCGCCGCCGCGCAGGACACCGAGGGCGTGGTCTCGGCCGCTCCGGTCACCGCCTCGGGCCGTCCCGGCGAGGGCGAGCCGCTGGTCGTCGACGGCCGGGTGAGCGTTCAGGCCACCCTGTCGGCCGGAACCGACTCCGACGCGGCCCTGGAGGCCGTCGAGCGGCTGCGGGAGCGGGTGCACGCCGTGGACGGCGCCGACGCCCTGGTCGGCGGTTACACCGCCCAGCAGCTCGACACCCGTGAGACCGCCCGGGAGGACCGCGCGCTGATCATCCCCGTCGTCCTGGCGATCATCCTGGTCATCCTGATCGGACTGCTGCGGTCGGTGGTGATGCCCGTGCTGCTGGTGGCGACCGTGGCCCTGAACTTCCTGGCCACCCTGGGCATCGCCGCCCTGGTCTTCGAGGGCCTCCTCGGCTACAGCGGCACCGACCCCTCCATCCCGCTGTACGGATTCGTGTTCCTGGTCGCCCTCGGAGTGGACTACAACATCTTCCTGATGACCAGGGTCCGCGAGGAGACCCTGCTCCACGGCAACCGGATGGGCGTGCTCAAGGGCCTGACCGCCACCGGCGGAGTGATCACCTCGGCCGGGGTGGTGCTGGCCGCCACCTTCGCGGCGCTGGTGGTGATCCCGCTGTCCTTCCTGGTGCAGATCGCCTTCATCGTCGCCTTCGGCGTACTCATGGACACCGTTCTCGTACGCTCCCTGCTCGTCCCGGCCCTAGCCAGGGACATCGGCCCGGCGGTGTGGTGGCCCAGCACGCTCGGCCGCCGCGACGGAACGGTGACACGGCCCGGAGGGGAGCGGGAGGGGCGCCCCGCGCCGGACGCCGGGTAGCGTTACGGCGCAGAACGGATCGGCAGGTGCCCCGGTCGGGGCGGGAAGGACGACGCACGATGCGGGCCCGGGTCGTCACGGCACAGGAAGGCACGGGGTAGCGGCCTCATGCACATCGTCATCATGGGCTGCGGACGCGTGGGCGCCGCGCTCGCACGGACCCTGGAGCAACGGGGTCACACGGTTGCGATCATCGACCGGGACGAGACGGCCTTCCGCCGCCTGGGCTCGTCCTTCGGCGGGCGCCGGGTGGAGGGGATCGGCTTCGACCGCGACACCCTGCGCGAGGCCGGCATAGAGGAGGCCGGGGCGTTCGCCGCCGTCAGCAGCGGCGACAACTCCAACATCATCGCGGCCCGTGTGGCCCGCGAGATGTTCGGCGTGGAGAACGTGGCCGCCCGCATCTACGACCCCCGCCGCGCCGAGGTCTACCAGCGGCTGGGGATCCCGACCGTCGCCACGGTCCGCTGGACGGCCGACCAGATGCTGCGGCGGCTCCTGCCCTCGGGGGCGGAGCCGCTGTGGCTGGACCCGACCGGCGGTGTCCAGCTCGCCGAGGTACACGCCTCCACCGCCTGGGTCGGGCACCGGGTGAGCCGCCTCCAGCAGGAGACGGGCACCCGGGTCGCCTTCATCACCAGGCTGGGCGAGGCGATGCTGCCCACCTCCGACACGGTGATCCAGGAGGGCGATCTGGTGCATGTGATGATGCGCTGCGACCGGGTCGGCGACGTGGAGGCCGCGTTCTCGCGGGGCCCCGAGGGAGAGACACGATGAGGGTCGCGATCGCCGGGGCCGGCGCGGTGGGCCGCTCCATCGCCGGGGAACTGCTGGAGAACGGCCACGAGGTGCTGCTGATCGACAAGACGCCCGGCGCCATCTCGGTGGAGCAGGTGCCGCAGGCCGAGTGGCTGCTGGCCGACGCCTGCGAGATCACCTCGCTGGACGAGGCCGCGCTCCAGCGCTGCAACGTCGTGATCGCCGCGACGGGCGACGACAAGGTCAATCTCGTGGTCTCCCTGCTGGCCAAGACGGAGTACGCCGTGCCGAGGGTCGTGGCCCGGGTGAACCACCCCAAGAACGAGTGGCTGTTCAACGAGTCCTGGGGGATCGACGTGGCAGTCTCGACCCCGCGGCTGATGTCCGCGCTGGTCGAGGAGGCCGTCAGCGTCGGCGACCTGGTGCGGCTGCTGCGTTTCAGCCAGGGCGACGCCAACCTGGTCGAGCTGACCCTGCCCCCCGAGTCGGCGCTGGCCGGCACGCGGGTGGGCGACGTGCGGTGGCCCGAGGACACCGCACTGGTGACGATAATCCGCGGCAGCAGGGTCCTCACCCCGGGTCCCGAGGACTCCCTGGAGCCGGGCGACGAGCTGCTGTTCGTCGCCGCCCAGTCCCGCGAGGAACAGTTGGAGGAGCTGCTGTCGGCGCGGCGGGAGACGGGAGGGGGGCCGGAGGACGGAGCCTAAGGGGCGGCGGACCCCGCCGCCCTCGCCGTACGGCCGCCCCGGGGCCGTGAAGGGCTCAGGAGTCCGTCCGCGCCTCGCCCGCCACGCGCTCGCGTTCCCGCTCCTTCTTCCGTTCCGCCTCCGCGGCCTCCTCCGCCTCCAGCTCCGCGATCACGTCGATCGGCGGCGGGGCCTTGGCCAGGAAGACGTAGGTCAGGTAGACGCACAGCAGCAGCGGCGGGATACCGAGCGCCACCTTCACCCAGCCGAGCTGGGTGGCGTCGCCCCAGAAGTAGATCGGGAAGAGGATGGCCGACTTGGCCAGCAGGACGATGCCCCAGGCCCAGGTCGCCTTGGTGTAGGCCGCCAGGCGTCCGGGGTTGCGGGTGCGCCAGGAGAGGTTCTCGCGCATCAGCGGCCCGAGCAGCACCCCGATCAGCGGGAAACGCACCATCGCCGAGAGGCAGTAGGCGACCGCCAGCCCCAGGGTGTAGAGCATCCCCGGCAGGTAGAAGTTCTTGGCGTCGCCCGACATCATCGCGAAGACCGCGCCGATCCCGACCCCGAAGACGCCGCTGAAGGCGTGCTTGAGGGTCTCCCGCCGCGCCAGGCGGGCCAGCGCGAGCAGGACGCTCAGCCCCAGGGCGGCGACGGCCGCGAGGTGGATGTCCCGCCTGATCGTGTAGACCAGCACGAAGACCAGCCCGGGCACGGTGGTGTCCACCATGCCGCGCACTCCGCCGAACGCCTCCATCAGCGCCTTGTCCGTGACCGTCGGACCGGGCGTGCCGGGCCCGGGCCCGTCCGCGCCGGCGGCCGGCTTGTCGAGAGAGGTCACCCGCTACTCCTGTCCGCTGTCCCGTCCGATGGGTCGCAGCTCGTACTTGGGGTTGAACAGCACCGGGCGGCCGCGGTTCATCGCGATCCGCCCGTGGGCGATCAGCCTGCGGCCCGGTTCTATGCCCGCGATGGACCGGCGGCCGAGCCACACGACGTCCAGCGGGGCGGATCCGTCGAACAGCTCCGCCTCCAGGGCGGGCACGCCCGCCCTGGGGCGCTGCGTCACCGTGCGCAGCGTACCGGTCACCGTGACGATCTGCCGGTCGCCGCAGTCGCAGATGCGGGTGCAGCCGCTCTCCTCGGTGTCCTGCCTCAGTTCGGCGGAGAGCAGGTCCTCCTGGGAGGAGGCCAGACGCCCGAGGAGGCGCCGCAGCCGACCGCCCTGCCTCTCGAGTCGGGTAACGCCACTCATACCGCCAGCCTACCCGCGCCCGTCACCCCCCGTAATGCCCCTGAGGGCCCCGGAACCGGATGTGACCGAAGGCTCCTCCCCCGTGTCCCCCGTGTCCCCGCGCCCGCCGGGCCTCCCGGCACAGCGGCGGCCCCGGCGGCCCGTTGCGCGCCCCGCGCTCGCGGATCACGGCTCGCGGATCACGGCCGGGCCCGCGGTGGACGGAGTTCCGGGCCGGTCTCGCGCAGCCGCCCGTCGCGCAGCTCCAGGACACGGTCGCAGCGGGAGAGCAGCCAGGGGTAGCCGGTGGCGACCAGCGCGGTGGCGCCACGGGCGCGGACGGCGGTGTGCAGCAGCTCCAGCACCCCGGCCGCCTCACCGGCGCCGAGCAGCTCGGTGGACTCGTCGGCGACCAGCAGCGCCGGACGGACGGCCAGTGCGCGGGCGACGCCGACGCGCCGACAGGGCCCTCCCGGCGGCTTGTGCTCCAGGTCGAAGCCGTCACCGATCAGGACGTCCACGAGACGCGGACGGTCCCGGGCGCCGCTTCGGATCCACCGCCGTCCCTCTTGCCGCCGAGAGCCCCGGTCAGGCCGCCCGGTACGTCCTCCCGCGCCTCCCCGGAGCTCCCGCCGCCGAGGACGTTGCGTCCGTTGTCATCACCGCGGACGGCCGAGTCGCCGCAACCGGTGCAGCCGGCCGGGACCAGGCACAACGGCAGCAGGCAGGCCGCGGCCAGTCCGGTCCGCGGCACGGCCCGGGGTCTCACTCGCCCTGGCCGGGTACGCCGACCCGGCTGCCGTCGTTGCTGCTGCCGCCGACGATCTGCCGGATGGTGAAGATGCCCACGGTCGCCGGCGCCACCGTTGTGACGACCCCGACGACGTACATCCACAACTTCCGGCGGCCGGTCCCGTTCATGGGCATGGTCTCCCCCGGTCCCCACAGGTCCCCACAGGTCCCGCGGATTCCCGGCGTGGGCTCACGGTGGCACGGTCCGCCGCCCGGTGTCAGGGGATCGCCGGGCGGCACCGCACGGCCCTGCCGCCGTGCGCGACGGCAGGGCTCCGTCCGGACCGGGTCAGCGGACCTCGGTGATCTCCGGGCCGCGCTGGAGCTTGTCGATGCCGCCGGCGAAGCGGGAGCCCTCCTGCGCCTGCTCCTGCTGGACACCGCCGTCGGGCACCATCTGCGCGTCGTCGGGGAGCTTGAGGACGATCGGGTCGCGGGGCGCCATCGGGGAGTCCCCGCGCACCACGACCGTGTCGCGGAAGATCTGCTCCAGCAGCCCGGCGGCCTGCGGCTGCACCGCGCCCTGGCCGGAGATGACACCGCGCAGGAACCAGCGGGGACCGTCCACACCGACGAAGCGCACGACCTGCATACCGCTGTTGCCGTCGGGCAGCCTGACCGGCACCTGCGCGCGCAACTCCCAGCCCAGCGGGCCCTCGACCTCGTCGATGATCCCGCCCTTCTGGGTGATGCCCGAGGCGATCTCCTCGCGCACCTCGTCCCAGATGCCCTCGCGCTTGGGTGCGGCGAACGCCTGGAGCTGGACGGCGCTGTCCTTGAGCACGATCGTCGCGGCGACGATGGCGTCACCGGCGACCTCCACCCGCAGCTCCATGCCCTGCACCCCGGGCACGAACATGCCGCCCAGGTCGACCCGGCCCTCGCCCGGGGCGTGGAGCTCGCTCACATCCCAGGGGCCGTCCGGCCGTGGGGCCGGGGGGAGTTTGACCCGGGTCTGCTCGCCGCCGGTGTCGTCGGCGGACCCGTCCGACGCGTCGGTGCTCTCGTCGGACCGTTCCGTCTCGAACTCGTCCGAGGCGCCCTCGGGCCCTACCTTCTTCTTGCGACGACGTCCGAACACGTCACTGTCCCTTCAGGTCGGCAGCCTCGTCGGCCTCGACCGCAGCGTAATGGTTGTGCTGTGCAGCGTGGTCCCGTGCGGTGCCGTCCTGTGCGGCGTGGCCTCCAGTGGAGCCGAAGCCCCCCGCCGCTCGCGCCGATCCCGGCAGTTCCCCCACCTCGTGGAAGCGCACCTTCTCGACTTGCTGGACGACGAGCTGGGCGATGCGGTCGAACCGCTCGAACCGCACGCTCTCGCGCGGATCCAGGTTGGCCACGATCACCCTGATCTCTCCACGGTACCCGGCATCCACGGTTCCGGGGGCATTCACGAGGCAGACCCCGCAGCGGGCCGCCAGACCGGAGCGCGGATGCACGAAGGCGGCGTACCCGTCGGGCAGTGCGATGGAAACCCCCGTGGGCAGAACGGCCCTCCGGCCCGGGGCCAGTTCGGCCGCCTCGGTGGTGACCAGATCACAGCCCGCGTCGCCGGGGTGGGCGTAGGCGGGCAGCGGCACCTCGGGGTCGAGGCGGCGGATCAGCACCTCGACGGGGTCGCGCCCGGGCAGACCGGCGCGGCTCACGGGTTCACCTCGAAGGCACGGGCCCGGCGGACGGTGTCGGGGTCGGCCATCGCGGCCTCGATCTCGTCCTTGCGGCCGTGGTCGACGAAGTGCTCGACCCTGACCTCGACGAAGAGGGCGTCCGCGCGCACCGCGAGAGGGCCGTCGGGGCCGCCGACGCGCCCGGTGGCGGTGCAGTAGATCTTGCGTCCGTGCCGGGCGGTGACACGCGCCGCCAGGTGCAGCACGGAGTCCACGGGGACGGGCTGGAGGAAGTCGGTCTCCAGGCGCCCGGTGACCGAGATGGTGTGCATCAGCCAGTTCAGGGAGCCCAGGATCTCGTCCATGGCGGTGGACAGCAGTCCGCCGTGGGCGAGACCGGGTGCGCCCTGGTGCTCGGGGCGGACGGTGAACTCGGCTGTGACGCTGACCCCCTCGCCCGCCCGGGCGTCGATGTGCAGCCCGTGGGGCTGTTCGGCGCCGCAGCCGAAGCACTGTGCGTAGTGGGCGCCCAACGGTTCTCCGGGGGCAGGGGCTTCGGGGTGACGCACCGGGGGAACGGCGTCGTCCGGCGGGGTCAGGGATGTCTTGGTGGCACTCACGGATGCTGACCTTACCGCCGGGTCGGTGAGCCGGTCGCGGGCGTGCCAAGCTGGGGACATGCTTCCTCCCGGCGTGCTGTACGACGAGCGGCTGACCGCGCCGCGCACCTGGTGGCTGATCGCCGCCCTGTCCGGGGTCGCCCTGGGCCTGATCCTGTTTCCTCTGGGTTTTGTGCCCCTGCTGGGCGGTCTGGTGGCGGGTGCGGCACTGGGCGCGATCGCGGTGAGCGCCTACGGCTCGGCCCGTATCCGCGTGCTCGCGGACTCGCTGGTCGCGGGGGACGCCCGGGTGCCGGTCTCCGCGCTGGGCGAGGCGCACGTCCTGGACGAGGAGGAGGCCCGCGCCTGGCGCACCCACCGCGCCGACCCCCGTGCGTACATGCTGCTGCGCGGCTATGTGCCGACGGCGCTGCGCGTGGAGGTCACCGACCCAGCGGACCCCACTCCCTACCTGTACTTGTCCACACGGCGACCGCGGGCACTGGCCGACGCTCTGGAGGCCACGCGCCGGTAGCCGCGCGCCGTGCGGCCGGGATCCGTCCGAAGCGGCCGCGCCCGGGGCGGCGGAGGGGCCGGGGAGAGCGGCGGGCCGTCAGCCGTCCTCGCCGGAGGCGTGCTCCGGGGTCCGTCCGGGCCGGGAGGGGATGACCTTTCCCGGGCGGTCCTCCAGGGGGACGGCGTCCCAGGGGATACGCCTCCTCCTCAGATCACCGCGGATCGTCTCCGCCAGCTTCCTGGTGTCGCGCCGGTTCACCAGGGCTCCCACCGCCGCGCCGATCATGAAGGGCGTGAGGTTGGGGAGGTTGCGCATGGTGCGCTTGAGAAGGGTCTGGCGCAGCCGTCGTCTCATGTGGCTGCCGAAGGCCGCGCCGAACGTCGCGGGGACGGCCAGCTCTATCCCGCGTTCCTGGGTCCACTCCGCCAGGTACACGGTGGCCCGTTCCCGGGCGTTGCCGGGCGGGCGCAGTCCGTAGACCTCGTGCAGCTCGGCGATGAGCTTGAGTTCCACCGCGGCCACACCGACGACCTCGGCGGCCAGTTCGGCGGGCATCGCCGGCGGCACGGGCAGCATCGCCGAGGCGCCCACCCCGGCGCCGACGGTCGCGCTGCCCTTCACGGCCCCCGATATCAGCCTGTCGGCCATCTCCTCGGGCCCCAGGCCCGGGAACTGCCGGCGGAGCGTGGCCAGGTCCCTCACCGGGATCCGGGGAGCGAGGTCGACGATGCGGTCGGCCACCACCGCCAGAAAGGCTCTGACCGTGCCGCGCTCGCGCGGCTCCCGCGGACTCCGACCATCCGGCGCGTCCGCGCCGGCCACGCGGTCCGCGCCGACCGGACGGCGCGGGCGGAACAGCCGCAGCCCGCGGCCGAAGGCGGTTGCGGGCGCGGACCCGTGTACGGGCGCGAGCGAGGCCTCCCCGTCCTGGCCCCGCTCGGCGTCGCGTGCTTTCTCGGCCGTCATCAGCCGGTCCGGCTCAGGCCGCGCAGTCGCGGCAGATGGGGTGGCCGTTCTTCTCCGCCGCCAGCTGCGAGCGGTGGTGGACAAGGAAGCAGCTCATGCAGGTGAACTCGTCGGCCTGGCGGGGCAGCACCCGCACCGACAGCTCTTCGTTGGAGAGGTCCGCTCCGGGCAGCTCCAGGCCCTCGGCCTGCTCGAACTCGTCGACATCGACGGTCGCGGCTGACTTGTCGTTCCGCCGGGCCTTCAGCTCCTCGATGCTGTCCTCGTTGACGTCGTCATCGGTCTTGCGTGGAGTGTCGTAGTCGGTCGCCATGTCGCTCTCCCCCTCTGGGTGTCTGTGGTGTCTCCAGCGCACGTAACGCGCGAGAGGCCGGACTTGTGCCCGACCTGAGGCGGAGATTTTGCCTCACATCAAGCCCTGTTACTCAATCGACACCCAACCGCGCCCCTGATGGGGTGACCGGGTCGGCCGTCAACCGAGGGCCACGGATGGCCCTCATGTCCGCTTTGCGCGCACCGCCTCCCCTCTTTCCCGCGATTACAACCTGCGAAAACATGGATTTTCCGGCATTTTTCGACAGGGCTTGGGGCACCGTACACGTGTGACCGAAAAATCGCGTGTGTGATCGATCACAACCAGGAAGAGTGGTGGAGGAATTCCCGGATTTCGCCGCATAACGCCGGGCGTGGCGGTGGTATTCCACGATCGCTCCGCCGACCCGCTCGCCCCGTTCCGCGCCCGCGGTGTCACACGGGGAGGGTGACCCGCACCACCAGGCCGCCCTCCTCCCGCGGCCTGGCCGTGACCGCACCACCGTGGACCCGCACCACGGACCGTACGATCGACAACCCCAGGCCGACGCCCCTGTCGCTGCCGGTGCGCTCGGTGCGCAGGCGCCGGAAGGGCTCGAAGAGGTTGTCCACCTCGTACGCCGGGACCACCGGTCCGGTGTTCTCCACCACCAGCACCGCCTGGCCCGGCTGGGCCCGGGTGTCCACCGAGACCCAGCCGTCGCGGGGCACGTTGTAGCGCACGGCGTTCTGCACCAGGTTGAGGGCGACCCGCTCCAGCAGGACCCCGCTGCCCTGCGTGTACGCGGGCCGGCACACGCTCAGCAGCTCCACGCCCCGCTCCTGGGCCTCTCCGCGCGCCTGCTCCACGGCCTGGGAGGCGACCTCGGCCAGGTCCACGGGCTTGCGGTCGACGATCTCGTTCTCGCTGCGAGCGAGCAGCAGCAGGCCCTCCACCAGCTGCTCGCTGCGCTCGTTCGTGGCGAGCAGCGTCTTGCCGAGCTGGACCAGTTCGGGCGAGGCCCCTGGGTCGGACAGCTGGACCTCCAGCAGGGTGCGGTTGATCGCCAGCGGGGTACGCAGCTCGTGCGAGGCGTTGGCGACGAAACGCTGCTGGGCGGTGAAGGCCCGGTCCAGCCGGTCCAGCATCTGGTCGAAAGTGTCGGCCAGCTCCTTGAGCTCGTCGTCCGGTCCGTCCAGCTCGATGCGGCGGTGCAGGTCGGAGCCGGCGACCCGCTGGGCCGTGCGCGTGATGCGCTCCAGCGGCGAGAGCACCCGGCCGGCCATGACGTAGCCGAAGGCGAAGGCGGCCACGGCCAGTCCCAGCAGGGCCAGCAGGGAGCGGTTGAGCAGGACTTCCAGTGCCACCTGCCGCTGGTTCTCCATGCACTGCTGGACGGCGGCGGTCAGCTCCTGGGGGGTCAGCTCCCCGCCGTCCGCCCGGCTGGGCAGGCTGCAGACGGCGTCGGTGGTCTGGTCCCGCACGCCGATGATCTGGAAGGGCAGGTGGCTGCCGTCCTTCAGCGCCTGGGCCGCCAGCAGGTAGATGATCGCCAGCAGCACCATCCCGGCGATCAGGAACATCCCGCCGTACAGCAGGGTCAGGCGTATGCGGATGGTGGGCCGCAGCCACGGGTGGGAGCGGCCCGGCTGGAAGGGGTCCCAGGTGGGCTTGGGCGGGGTCGCCGGGGGCTGGGGCGGGGGGCCGGGGGTACCGGGCGTGCTGGGTGTCATGGGGGGCTCAGACGCGGTATCCGGAGCCGGGCACGGTGACGATCACCGGCGGCTCGCCGAGCTTGCGGCGCAGGGTCATCACGGTGACCCGTACGACGTTGGTGAAAGGGTCGGTGTTCTCGTCCCAGGCCTTCTCCAGGAGCTGCTCGGCGGAGACCACCGATCCATCGCCCCGCATGAGCACCTCCAGCACCGCGAACTCCTTGGGGGCCAGCTGCACCTGCCGGCCGTCGCGGGAGACCTCGCGGCGGTTGGGGTCCAGCCGGATGCCGGAACGCTCCAGCACCGGCGGCAGGGGCGCGGTGCTGCGGCGGCCGAGCGCCCGCACCCGGGCGGTCAGCTCGCTGAAGGCGAAGGGCTTGGGCAGGTAGTCGTCCGCGCCCAGCTCCAGGCCCTCCACACGGTCGCTGACGTCGCCGGAGGCGGTGAGCATCAGCACCCGGGTGGGCAGACCCAGCCGGATGATCTCGCGGCACACGTCATCGCCGTGGACCAGCGGCAGATCGCGGTCGAGCACCACCACGTCGTAGTCGTTGACCCCGACGCGTTCGAGGGCGGCGGCGCCGTCGTAGACCACGTCGACGGCCATGGCCTCCCGGCGCAGTCCGGTGGCCACGGCATCGGCGAGCAGCCGCTCGTCCTCGACGACGAGTACGCGCACGGGTGACGTCCTTCCTTCGGTTCGCGGAGCCGGGGAGCGTCCCGGCGGTCCGCGGACGGCGCCGGAACGGCGCGGAACCGGGAAGGGGACAGCTCCCGGCCCGGTGAACGGGGCGCGCCCCGTCCCGTTCCATCATGTCCATCATGCCCGCGACCTCGGTAAACGGGCCGTAAGGGACTTCCGTCCCGGCCATTCACCGAATTTTCGTCCCCCTTGAGGTTTCTCTGAGGTTTGAGATGGGGAGGACGGCAGTACACCCGCGATCACGCCCTGTAGACGGCATGTCCAGGCCCCTCTTCCAGCCCGGGAAGGGCCGTCGGCCGACCGCTCGGGGAACACTCCGTGATCGCCCCACCCCCGGCACACCCCCGTGCCGACGACCCACGACGAGGGGGCGCACCATGGACGCGTTCACCGCAGGCATTCTGCAGCGCATACGGACCACGGAGTCCGACCTGATCCGCGCTCGTGAGTCGGGCGACGACTTCCTGGTGGACGTCGAGCAGGCCGAGCTCGAGGATCTGCGCCGTCTGGCCGCCGAGTACGGCGTGGAGGTCGGCGCCCCCACCGGCGTCTGACCGGCCGCGGGGGGGGGGGGGGGGGGGGGGGGGGGGGGGGGGGGGGGGGGGGGGGGGGGGGGGGGGGGGGGGGGGGGGGGGGGGGGGGGGGGGGGGGGGGGGGGGGGGGGGGGGGGGG
>NZ_JAJFAU010000001.1:17796-123143 GCF_022614595.1 Streptomyces sp. CNQ085 | reverse complement strand
GCCCCCCCCCCCCCCCCCCCCCCCCCCCCCCCCCCCCCCCCCCCCCCCCCCCCCCCCCCCCCCCCCCCCCCCCCCCCCCCCCCCCCCCCCCGGCGCGGGGAGGGCCGGTATCCCTGCTGCCCGGGCCCGAACCCGTTCACTCGTGCCAGGCGCCCAGTTCCTCCAGCAGCGGCTGGAGCGCGCCGAAGACCTCAGGGGAGGCGGCCACCGTCAGTTCGCCCGTCGGCGGGGAGCCGGGCCGCCCGCCGGTGAGGGCGCCCGCCTCGCGGGCGACCAGATCGCCCGCCGCGAAGTCCCAGGGGTGCAGCCCCCGCTCGTAGAAGCCGTCCAGCCGCCCGCCGCCCACGTCGCACAGGTCGATGGCGGCCGAACCGGAACGGCGGATGTCGCGGACCTTCGGCAGCAGGCGGCGGGCCACCTCGGCCTGGGCTCTGCGGCGCTCGGCGACGTAGTTGAAACCGGTGCCGATCAGCGCCCGCTCCAGCGGCGGCGAGGGCCGGCAGCACACCCGCTCCCCGTTCAGCCAGGCGCCCTCGCCCAGCACCGCGTGGTACGTCTCGCCGCGCGGCGGGACGTGGACCACGCCGACGACCGTCTCGCCCCGGTGCTCGGCGGCGATCGAGACGGCCCAGGCGGGCTGCCCGTAGAGATAGTTCACCGTGCCGTCGATCGGGTCGATCACCCAGCGCACCCCGCTGTCGCCTTCCGCGGAGGCTCCCTCCTCCCCCAGAAAGCCGTCCCCGGGGCGGTGGTCGGACAGGAAACCGGTGATCAGTTTCTCGGAGGCGAGGTCCATCTCGGTGACGACGTCGACGGGGCTGCTCTTGGTCGCGGCCACCCCCAGGTCGGCGGGGCGGCCCTCGCTCAGCAGCGCGCCCGCCCGGCGGGCGGCCTCCAGCGCGAGGCCCAGGAGTTCCCTCCTGAGCGGGTCCGCCACGGCGGCGGTCGCACGGCCGGTCCCCGCTCCGGTCCCGGCGGAGGTTCCCACCGGGTTGTCGGCAGCCCCGTCGGCGGCGTTGTCGGCTGGGGTCCCGGCGGGGCTTGCGGCGTCGGTCACGGTTCTCCTCTGCGGCGTGGGGCGTCGGGGCGTCGGGCGGGTGTCAGGCATACGGGCTGTCGGCACCCGCGGCGGCGGGCTTCGGCGTACGGGCCGGGCAGCAGCCCACCGGGCACACGTCATGGCTGGGCCCCAGCGCGCCCAGCGCGCAGCGCTCGGGGTGCTCACCGCGCTCGGCGGCGGCGCGCTCGGTCACCAGGTCGCGCACGGCCGCGGCGAAGCGCGGGTCGGCGCCGACGGTGGCCGACCGCGCCGCCGGCAGACCCAGCTCCCCGGCCTTGGCCATCGCCTCGGTGTCGAGGTCGTACAGGACCTCCATGTGGTCCGAGACGAACCCGACCGGGATCATCACCGCGGCCGGCGCGCCCCGCTCGTGCAGCGCCTCCAGGTGGTCGCAGACATCCGGCTCCAGCCAGGGGACGTGGGGGGCGCCACTGCGGGACTGGTAGACCAGCTCCCAGGGCCTGTCCACCCCGGTCTCCTCGCGCACCGCGCCGGCGATCACCCGCGCCACGTCCAGGTGCTGAGCGACGTAGGCGCCGCCGTCCGGCCCGGAGGTCTCGGACTGGGAGAGTGGGATGGAGTGGGTGGTGAAGACCAGGTGCGCCCCCGCCCGGACGTCCCCGGGCAGCTCCGCGAGGGCGTTGAGCACCCCGTCGGTCACAGGGCGGACGAAGCCGGGGTGGTTGAAGTAGTGCCGCAGCTTGTCCACCCGCGGCACCGGGAGCCCCTCGGCCTCCAGGGCGGCCAGGGCCTCGGCGAGGTTCTCCCGGTACTGGCGGCAGCCGGAGTACGAGGCGTACGCGCTGGTGGCCAGCACCAGGATCCGGCGGTGGCCGTCAAGGACCATCTCGCGCAGGGTGTCGGCCAGGTACGGCGCCCAGTTCCGGTTGCCCCAGTAGACGGGCAGGTCCAGTCCTTTCGCGGCGAAGTCCTCGCGCAGGGCGGCGAGCAGTTCGCGGTTCTGGGCGTTGATCGGACTGACGCCGCCGAACAGGTAGTAGTGCTGCCCGACCTCCTCCAGCCTCTCCCGCGGGATCCCCCTTCCGCGGGTGACGTTCTCCAGGAACGGCACCACGTCGTCGGGACCCTCCGGTCCTCCGAAGGACAGCAGCAGCAGGGCGTCGTAAGGACGGGCGTCAGTTGCGTCGGGCATGTCTCGATCCTGCCATCCGGCCGCGGGACCCACGGCCCGGACCCGCGGTGGGTCCGGAAACGGCCTGCATGAGTATGATCCCCCTCCGGCCGGCGGGGTCCACCGTCCGCGCGGTACGCCAGCCCTGGGGAGGGCCGTCAGCGATGACCACGCACACAGCACGGCGTACGAGGCGGCCCGCACCGCCGACCTGGCGCAACTGGGCGGGCAACGCCACCGCCCGTCCGCTGCGGACCTCGGCGCCCTCCACGACCGAGGCGCTCGCCGAGGTGGTGCGCCGCGCCGCCGAGGACGGCCTGACGGTCAAGGCCGCCGGCACCGGGCACTCGTTCACGCCCGTGGCCGCCACCGAGGGGGTGCTGATACGCCCCGACCGCCTCACCGGCGTCCGCCGGATCGACCGCCGGGCAGGGACGGTGACGGTGGCCGCCGGGACGCCGCTGAAGCAGCTCAACGAGGAGCTGGCGGCCGAGGGGCTGTCCCTGACCAACATGGGCGACATCATGGAGCAGACCGTCTCCGGCGCGGTCGGCACCGGCACCCACGGCACAGGACGCGACTCCGGTTCGCTCGCCGCCCAGATCCGCGCGCTGGAGATGGTCCTGGCCGACGGGTCGGTCCTGCGGTGCTCGGGGGGCGGGACCGGCGAGAACCGGGACGTCTTCGCGGCGGCCCGCATCGGTCTGGGCGCGCTGGGGGTGATCACCGAGATCACCTTCGCCGTGGAGCCGCTGTTCCTGCTGACCGCGCGCGAGGAGCCCATGCGCCTGGACGCGGTGCTGGAGGACTTCGACCACCTGGTGCGCGGCAACGAGCACTTCGAGTTCTACTGGTTCCCGCACACCGACCGCTGCGTCACCAAGCGCAACAACCGCAGCGACGGTCCGGCCGACCCGCTGCCGCGCCTGGGCGGCTGGCTGGAGGACGAGTTCCTCTCCAACGGCGTCTTCCGGGCCGCCTGCTCGGTGGGCCGTGCCTTTCCCGCCGCCGTCCCCGGCATCGCGTGGATCGCCGGCCGCGCCCCGTCAGCCCGCGCCTACACCGACATCCCCTACAAGGTGTTCACCTCGCCGCGCCGGGTGCGCTTCGTGGAGATGGAGTACGCCCTGCCACGGGCGGCCGCGGTGGAGGCGCTGCGCGAACTGCGTGCGGCGGTCGACCGGTCGGGGCTGCGGGTGAACTTCCCCGTCGAGGTGCGCGTCGCGCCCGCCGACGACATCGCGCTGTCCACGGCCGCGGGCCGCGACACCGCCTACATCGCGACGCACGTGTACCGGGGCACCCCGCACGAGCGGTACTTCACGGCCGCCGAGCAGATCATGGTCGCGCACGGCGGCCGTCCCCACTGGGGGAAGCTGCACAGCCGCGACGCCGGTTACCTGGCCGAGGTCTACCCGCGCTTCACCGAGTTCACCGCACTGCGCGACCGCCTCGACCCGGACCGGGTGTTCGGCAACGACCACCTGCGGCGGGTGCTGGGCGACTGAGCCGGGCGCCGCCCCACCGCCGTCGGTCCGCCGTCAGCCCGCCGCCCCGTCCGTCCCCCTCCGGGCCGGATCGCGCGTATCCTCCTCTCCGCCCCCGCGGGGCGGTTTCCGGCCAAGGTGATGGTTCCGTTTCGGCGGATTCCGTGAAGATCGACACTTTCGATGCCGTCTTTTTACGACCGGCGTGGTGTTCAACCTCCCGGTGCTGTGAGAACTTGGGCGGCGTGCCGACCCAACGGCGTTGCACCAATGGAGTAGTGTGGCGAGCCCTGACCCTGGCCCCGGTCAGCCGGTACCACGGGCAGTCACCACCCAGGTCACTCTCCGTGTTCACCAGGCAACCGTGCCATAGTGACGGATCAGGGCGCGGGCCCGACACGCCGGGCAGGTCGGCAAGGTTGTGGCAGGCTGCGCCCGGGCACGCCACACTCGTCTAGCGGGAGCAGCGACGCACGTGACGTCGGCAGGCACCACCCGGGAGGTTCCCATGCCCGAACTGCGTGTCGTGGCCGTCAGCAACGACGGCACACGGCTGGTGCTCAAGGCTGCCGACAACACGGAGTACACACTCCCGATCGATGAGCGGCTGCGGGCCGCCGTCCGCAACGACCGTGCCAGGCTCGGCCAGATCGAGATCGAGGTCGAGAGCCATCTGCGCCCCCGCGACATCCAGGCCCGCATACGGGCCGGAGCCACCGCCGAGGAGGTCGCCCAGCTCGCCGGCATCCCCGTGGACCGCGTACGGCGGTTCGAGGGACCGGTGCTCGCCGAGCGCGCGTTCATGGCCGAGCGGGCCCGCAAGACGCCGGTGCGCCGCCCCGGCGAGAGCACCGGCCCGCAACTCGGCGAGGCCGTGGCCGAGCGACTGATGCTGCGCGGCGCCGACAGGGACACGGCGCAGTGGGACTCCTGGCGCCGGGACGACGGCACCTGGGAGGTGCTGCTCGTCTACCGGGTGGCCGGCGAGCCGCACTCGGCGAGCTGGACGTACGACCCGCCGCGACGGCTGGTGCAGGCCGTGGACGACGAGGCGCGGGCGCTGATCGGCGAGAGCGACGACACTCCCGAGCCGAGCTTCCCGTTCGTGCCGCGCATCGCGCGGCTGCCGCGCGACCGCTTCGACCGGGCGGAGCGCTCCGACGCCCCCGACTCCGAGCTGCCGGAGGCCGCGGGCCAGGACGGGGGCGGCGAGCGTGACTCGCTGACCAGCCTGCTGGAGGCAGTGCCCAGCTTCCGCGGCGACCTGGTGGTACCGGAGCAGTCCCCCTCGCCCGACAGCGTGCCGGAGGACGAGGCCGAGGAGCCGGAGGCGGTGGAGCCACCCGCTCCCGCGGCGAGCGCCGGGGCGGCCTACGCCGATGTGCTCATGCCGCGCTCGGTGGCGGGTCACCGCGACCGGCTCACGGGCAACACCGACCGCCAGGCCGAGGCGGACGGCGTCCGCCCGGGGCGCCGCGCCGCGGTCCCCAGCTGGGACGAGATCGTCTTCGGCACGCGCCGCAAGAAGCAGGAATAGGCCCGGGGCGGCGGGCCCCGGCCGCCCCGCCGCCCCGGGCGTGTGCGACGCCCCGGTCCTCAGCCCGGTCCTGGGCCCGTGGCCACCGGGCGGGAGGGGTCGGCGGACCACTGCGACCAGGAGCCCGGGTACAGCACGGCGTCGATGCCCGCGATCGCCAGTGCCAGGATCTCGTGGGCCGCGGAGACCCCCGAACCGCAGTAGACGCCGACCTCGGTGTCCGCGTCGATGCCCAGCCCGGCGAAGCGGGCGGCCAGTTCGGCTGCGGGCCGGAAGGCGTAGGGGACTTCCCGGGAAACGTTCCCGGTGGTCGGGGCCGACACGGCGCCCGGGATGTGCCCGGCGACGCGGTCGATCGGCTCGACCTCGCCGCGGTAGCGCTCGCCCGCACGGGCGTCGAGCAGCACCCCGGTGCGGGCCAGGGCCGCCGCACCCTCGGCGTCGAGCACGGGAAGCGAGCCCGGCCGGGGGACGAAGTCGCCCTCGGGCGGCTGCGGCACCTCCCCGGTCAGGGGGCCCTCCCAGGCCGCGAGGCCGCCGTCCAGCACCCGTACGTCCTCGTGCCCGGCCCAGCGCAGCAGCCACCAGGCACGAGCCGCCGCCCAGCCCATACCGCCGTCGTAGACCACCACGGGGTGTCCCCGGCGGACCCCGGCACGGCGCATGGCCGCTCCGAACGCCTCCGGATCCGGGAGCGGGTGACGGCCCGTCCCCTCCTCCACCGGGCCGGCCAGCTCGGTGTCCATGTCGATGTACACGGCTCCGGGCAGGTGCGCCGCCTCGTAGTCCGGGCGCCGGGAGGGGCCGGTCAGCTCCCAGCGGACATCGAGCAGCGTGGGCGGGGTAGGCGGCGAGGAAGGCGATCCGGTGAGTTCGCGCGCGAGTTGGGTAGGAGAGACGATGACTGCCATGGCCGTATCCTCGCGCGGCCGTTCCCGTATGTCCTCACCGCCGTCCGGCCCGGCCCGTCCGTGTCGGGCTGCGGACCGGGAGCGGGAGACCGGGGGCGGTACGCCCGCCGCTCTCCTCCGGAGGACCGCCTCGCCCCTCGGCGGGCGGGCCGGACCCGCACGGGGTACGGATGCCGGATGAGACCATGGGAACCGACAGTACACGGAAGATCACCGGACGACCGCATCGACGACGGTCCCGAGGAGAGAAGTGAACAGATGACCGAGGCAGCGGCACGACACGCTCCGGGCACCCCCTCCTGGCTGAGTCTGCTGGCCCACGACCCGGCGGCGAGCCAGGAGTTCTACCACGAGTTGCTCGGCTGGGAGTACCGGCAGGGCCCGGGGCCGGGGTCGGCCGGTTCGCACTTCCGCGCGCTGCTCGACGGGCGCGAGGTCGCGTGCATCGGTCAGATGCCGCGGGGCAGACAGTGCCTGCCCGCCTGGCTTCCCTACCTGTCCGCCGACGACGCCGACAAGGCGGCGGAGCTGGTGCGGCTGTGCGGTGGGACGGTCGGGGTGGGGCCGCTGGACATGGAGGGGACGATGCGCGTGGCGATCGCGGCGGACCCGGCCGGGGCGTCCTTCGGGATACGGCAGACGGACACGCGGCCCGGAGCCCGCATGGGCGGCGGTCCGGGCACGGTGGTGTGGAACGAGCTGGTCACTCACCGGGCGTCGGCGGTCGAGAAGTTCTACCAGACGGTGTTCGGCCTGGAGAGCGAGCCCGCCGGGGAGCGTCCGGGCGCGGACGGCACCGGCGGTGCGGACGCGGAACCGGACCGCCTGACCCTGACGGCGCACGGCCGGATCATCGGCGGCGTCCGCGGCGTCGGGGACGGACTCCCGCACGACCGCGGCTCGCACTGGCTGATGTACGTCGAGGTGGCCGACACCGACGCGGCGGCGCGCCGGGCGGCCGAACTGGGCGGGCGCGTCCTGCTCCCGCCGCACGACGCCCCGTACGGGCGGACGGCGCGGGTCGCCGACCGTGAGGGCGCGCCCTTCGCGCTGATCCACACGGGCTGCCGGGGTTCGTGAAGCCCCCTTCGGCGGACCTCCCGTGAGGAGGGCTCAGCCGCGGTGCGGGGCGGGGGCGTCCGCACCGTCCACGGGCAGTACGTCCGGGGACAGCGCCCCCGCCCGGGACACGGCGGCGGTGAGTCGGCGCCGGTAGTGGCGGCGGCACAGCACCTCGTAGCCGATGTCCTCCCCGGCGGCGCTCCGCGCGCCGGCGACATCCCCGACGACGATCTGGGCGCCCTCGACGACCATCCGGCCGCCGACCGTGCGGGCGTTGTGGGTGGCGCGGGCGCCGCACCAGCACAACGCCTCGACCTGGAGGGACTCGATCCGGTCGGCCAGCTCGATCAGCCGCTGCGAGCCCGGGAAGAGCCTGGTGCGGAAGTCCGTGGTGATGCCGAAGGCGAAGACGTCGATGCCCAGGTCGTCGACGACGCAGGCAAGCTGGTCGATCTGGCCGGGGGCGAGGAACTGCGCCTCGTCCGCGATCACGTAGTCCGTGCGCCCGCCCGCCGTCAGGTGCTTGACCAGGTGGGCGTGGAAGTCGAAGCCGTCACCGGCCTCGACGGCCTCGGTGACCAGGCCCAGCCGTGAGGAGAGCCGCCCCTCCCCCGCCCGGTCGTCACGGGTGAAGATCATCCCTGACAGTCCCCGCGCCGAGCGGTTGTGCTGGATCTGGAGTGCGAGGGTGCTCTTCCCGCAATCCATCGTTCCGGCGAAGAAGACCAGTTCGGGCATGGGGAGGCGGAACCTTTCGGCGGTCGGCGTGGGTGGTGCGGGCAGTGCGCGCGGCGAACCGGCGCGCGCGGCCGTGGGCGGATCCGGCGGACCTGGCGGCGCCGGGCTATGTGCGGACCTCCAGCAGGGGGACCAGCTGCTCGGCGGGTGTCATCGAGCCGTGCATGCCGATCAGTTCGGACTCGTTGGGCTCGGTCTCGGTGGCGACGACGGCGGCCGTGTCGCTCATCGCGGCCACCACGTCGCCGATCCGGCCGCGCACCCGGTCGTCGACCTCCGGACCGAACCAGCCCAGCTCGATCGCCTCGTCCCGGGTGGCCACCCACGCCCGGTCCGCCAGGACCTCGCGCCAGACGGCGTGGACGTCGCCGGCCGCGCCGGGCACGGCGTACAGATGGCGGGCCCGGCCCTCGCCCCCCAGCCGTGCGACGCCCGCGCGCAGCTCCCAGTCGTGGTCGAAGTCGTAGCGGGCATCCGGGTCCTTCGGGACGTCCACCATGCCGTGGTCGGCGGTGATGTAGAGCGCGGAGCGCGGCGGGAGCTGCTCGGCCAGGCGCTGGGCGAGGCGGTCGACGTACATCAGCCGGCCGCGCCAGTCGTCGGAGTCCACGCCGTGGCGGTGGCCGCTGCCGTCGAGTTCGGCGTAGTACGTGTAGACCAGCGTGCGGCCGGCCGAGCCCAGCCGCTCGGCGGCGAGGTCCATGCGGTCCTCGGCCGACAGCCGGCCCAGGAAGGAACCTCCCGACAGGGCGATCTTCGTGAGCGGGGTGTGCTCGAAGTGCGGGGCGGTGACCTGGCAGGTGGTGACGCCGGCGGCGTCGGCGAGCTGGAAGACGGTGGGGTACGGCTGCCACCGGTACGGGTCGGTCCACGGCTGCCAGCGCAGTTGGTTCATCAACTCCCCGGTGTCCGGGTCGAGCACGGCGTAGCCGGGCAGTCCGTGGGCGCCGGGCACCAGGCCGGTGCCCACGGAGGCGAGCGAGGTGGCGGTGGTGGAGGGGAAGCCCGCGGTGAGGGGCTGTCCGGCGCCGCCGCGGGAAGTGCTCAGCAGGGAGGCCAGGAAGGGGGCCTCGTCGGGGTGGGCGGCCAGCAGTTCCCAGCCCATGCCGTCCACCAGGAAGACGCACACGCGGTCGGCAGGCTCCAGCTCCAGGCCCGAGGACAGTCCGGGCACGCCCTGTCCGGCGGCGACGGCGGGCAGCAGGTCGGCCAGCGAGGCGCCGCCGTAGCGCGGCACGGGCGCGGTGCGCGGGTTCAGGGGGGCCGGGTCGTGGGCGGCCGGGTCGTGCGGGAGGGACTGGACCATCAGCGGGCGCCGGCGGTCGCCGCGGTGGCCTCGGACAGCGCCTGCGCGAAGGCGAGCGCCTGGCGGACGGTGTCCGGTCCGTCGCCGGCCTCGCTGACCCGCAGCGAGAGGTCGTCGGCGGTCAGAGAGCCGGTGTAGCCGTGGTCGGCCTCGCAGTTGGGGTCGCCGCAGTTGGCGGGCTCCATGTCGAGGCGGGAGACGGCGCCCCAGCCGATGGTGAGGACGACCTCGCGCGGCAGGGTGCCGGGGGTGTACGACTCGGGGTTGGCGACGACGCGGCTGAGGACGACCGAGGAGATCCGCTCCAGCTTCACCGACTCGGTGGAGGTGGTGGCGTACGGCGAGGGGGAGGTGCCGTCGGCGGGCTGCTCGTCGGTGTGGCTGACGATGAACCGGGTGTCGGTGAGCACCAGCACCGTGACGTGGCGGCGGACCTCGTTGGAGTCGAAGGTCGTCTCCTGATGGACCACGTACGAGGAGACGGGCTCGCCGCCCACGGCGGTCTCGACCGCCTCGGCCACGAGAGCCGGGTAGTAGCCGCTGCGCTCGATGGCCGTGCGCAGCCCCTGGGTCGTCGTACCGGTCTTCGCCATGCGGCCCATCCTACGGGGACCGGGGCAGGTCAGTACGCGGGCAGGCGTCGGGGGCCGAGGTCGGCCCAGGCGGGGTGGGCCGTGCCGGAGGGCGCGGGCGGTTCGGCGACGCGGACGGCCGCGTCCAGGACGGTCAGCCCGCGGGCGGCGACGACCACCGGCTCCAGGTCGACGGAGACGACCTCGGGATGGTCCTCGACCAGCCGGGAGACGCGCAGCAGCAGCTCCTCCAGGGCGCCGGTGTCCACCGGCTGGGCGCCGCGCCAGCCGAACAGCACGGGCGCGGAGCGGATGGAACGGACCAGCTCGGCCGCGTCCCGGTCGGTGACGGGGACGAGCCGGTGGGCGACATCGCCCAGCAGTTCCGAGGGCGGACCGGCCAGCCCGAAGGAGAGCACCGCGCCGATGGCGGGGTCGACGGTGGCCTTCACCACGGTGTCCACGCCGCGGGGCGCCATGGCCTGGATGACGGGCCGCAGCTCGGCGGGCTCGCCCAGTTGCTCGGTCATCCTGGCGTAGGCGCGCCGCAGTCCGGCCTCGCTGCCGATGTCCAGCCGTACGCCCCCCAGGTCGGGGCGGTGGCGCAGGTGGGGGGCGGTGGTCTTCAGGGCCACGGGGTAGCCCAGCCTCTTCGCGGCGACGCGGGCGGCGCGGGCGGCGGGCGCGGGCAGGACGGGCTGCACCGACACGCCGTAGTGCCCCAGCAGTCCGGCCGTCTCCTCACCGCTCAGGGGGGTGCTGCGGAGTGTGCCGCGGTCCGGTTCGCGTACCCGGGTCAGCAGGGCGGCGGCGGCCGCCTCGTCGATGTCGTCGTACTCGGGCACCCTGCCGGGTTCGGCCGACTCCCGCCGCCACTGCGCGTAGCGGACCGCCTCCGACAGGGCGCCCACGGCGCGCTCGGGGGCGGGGTAGGCGGGCAGGCGGTGTTCGGCGAGGGCGGCGTCCAGGCCCTCGATGGCCAGATGGACCACGACCACCGGCTTGGCCGGGGCGTTCGCGGCTCCCGCGGTGTCCGGGGAGCCGTCCCCATCACCGTCCCCACCGGCGTCGTCCCCACCGGCGTCCGCGGTGCCTGCCGACTCGCGCAGCGCCCGGGCCAGCGACTCGGCCAGCAGGGCCGCGTCCCCCGCACCGTGGCTGCCGTCCACCCAGGGGATGGCGGTGACCACGACGGCGTCGGTGGCCGGATCGGCGAGGGCGGCCGCCAGGGTCCGTCCGAAGTCCCCGGGGGTGGCCTCGGTGGTCAGGTCGGTGACGGGCTGCGGGCGCAGACCCCGGGCCAGGCAGGTGTCGTAGGTGAGCAGGCACAGCGACTCGGCGTTGCCCAGGATGCCCACCCGCGGGCCGGCGGGCAGCGGCTGGGTGGCCAGCAGCACACCGGCGTCGACGAGTTCGGTGACGGTGTCGACGCGGATGACCCCGGCCTGCCGCAGCAGCGAGGAGACCGTGGCGTCGGGGGTGCGGCCGGCCGGGACGGCGTGGCCGGGCGGCGGGGCGCTGGCGTTGTGGCGGGCGCCCTTGACCACGACGATCGGCTTGCGGGCGGCGGTGCGCCGGGCCAGGCGGTTGAACTTCCTGGGGTTGCCGAAGGACTCCAGGTACATCAGGACGACATCGGTATCGGTGTCGTCGTCCCAGTACTGGAGCACGTCGTTGCCGGAGACGTCGGCGCGGTTGCCGGCCGAGACGAAGGTGGAGACGCCGCCGACCCCCCGGCCGCGGCGGTGCAGCCCGGCGAGCACGGCGATGCCGATGGCCCCGGACTGGGTGAACAGTCCGACGCGGCCGCGTTCGGGCGTCTCGGGCGAGAGGGTGGCGTTGAGCCGGACGTCCGGGGCGGTGTTGATCAGTCCGAGGGCGTTGGGCCCGATGATCCGCATCCCGTACGAGCGGGCCCGCCGCACCAGTTCGCGCTGCGCGTCGCGGCCGAAGTCGGCGGAGAGGACCACCAGCCCCTGCACGCCCCGCCTCCCGCACTCGTCGACCACTCCGGGCACCTCCCGGGCGGGGACGGCGACGACGGCGAGGTCAACGGGCTCGGGGATGTCGCGCACCGAGCGGTGGGCGGGCACCGAGTCGATCTCGGCACGTCCCTCCTCCAGCGCGCGGTTGACGGCGTGGACTCGGCCGGTGAAGCCGGCCGCGCGCAGGCTCTCCAGGACCGTGCGCCCGGCCCCGCCCGGGCTGCGGCTGGCGCCGATGACGGCGACCACGCCGGGGGAGAGCAGCCGCTGCACGGAACGGCCCTCGGCCCGCTGCTCGCGGGCCCGCATGACCGCCAGGGACTGCTCGGTCGGTGTGATGCCGAAGGTGAGGTGGACCGTGCCGTCCTCGAAGCTGCGCTTCTGGGAGTAGCCGGCGTCCGTGAAGACCTTGACCATCTTCGTGTTGGCGGGCAGCACCTCGGCGACGAAGCGGCGCACCCCGCGCTCACGGGCGCAGGCGGCGATGTGCTCCAGCAGGGCGGAGCCGACCCCGCGGCCCTGATGGTCGTCGCGGACGAGGAAGGCGACCTCGGCCTCGTCCGCGGGCGGGGAGGCGGGACGGCCGGTGGCGTCTATGCGGTCGTATCGGACGGTGGCGATGAACTCGCCGCCGACGATGGCGGCCAGGCCGACCCGGTCGACGTAGTCATGGTGGGTGAAGCGGCGCACGTCCCGGTCGGAGAGACGGGGGTAGGGGGCGAAGAAGCGGTAGTACTTCGACTGGTCGGAGACCTGCTCGTAGAACCTGACCAGGCGCTCGGCGTCCTCGGCCGTGATGGGGCGGACCCGGGCCGTGCCGCCGTCGCGCAGCACCACGTCGGCTTCCCAGTGGGCGGGGTAGGCAGGCTCGCTCGGCGTCCGCATGGGGCTCAGCCTAGTCACCGGCCCCTGGATCGCGGAGGCGTCGGCTCCCTTTCCCGGGCGTCCGTCTGTGCGAAGCTGGGCCGGGCCGGGCCGGGCTGAGCCCCGGGCCCGCCGATCCGACCCGTTTCGACCTCGAAGGGCAACACCATGGCAGAGCGCCGTGTCACCGTCGGCTGGCCCGAGGGCCTGCACGCCCGCCCCGCCGCGGTCTTCGTCCGCGCCGCGGCCTCCTCGGGCGTCCCTGTCACCGTGGCCGGACCGGGCGGCGAACCGGTCAACGCCGCCTCGGTGCTCTCGGTGCTGGGACTGGGAGTGGAGGGCGGCCAGGAGATCGTGCTGGCCTCCGGCGCCGATGGCGCCGACGCCGCTCTGGACCGGCTGGCGAAGCTGGTCTCCGAGGGGCTGGACGAGCTGCCCGGAGCCGTCTGAGCCACCCGGCCCGGAGGGGCCGGCCGGGCCCGCGTGCGGCACTGGACACGGACCCGGCACGAGAACGCGACGGAAACCACCGGCGGGCGACCGCCGGAAAGGCTGTGGAGCGGGCGCCCACAGCCTTTTCCTCAACCGGAACCGGAGCATTCCGGGCAGGCGTTCCCCGCGTATTCTCCGCGTATTCCCGCTCTGTGTACACAATTCCTGTTACAAATTGTCACACGATGTGTTTACGGCGTGTTTCGTGCTCCTCACCGGTACTTTCCGGCGGTCTTCACGCGCGGCCAGCGGCCGCTGCTCGCGGCGCACCGCTACGGAGCGCTCCACGTGCTCGCTCGCCAGGGCGCGCGCCCGTTCCGCGTCGCCGCGCGCGACGGCGTCCACGACGGCGCCGCGCTCACGCCACACGGTGACCGCGCGCAACGGCGGTTCCACGGCGTACACCCAGGTGATCTTGCGGCGCAGCTGTGTGAGCAGCGAGGCCAGACTGGGACTGCCCGACGCCCGGGCCAGCGTCTCGTGGTACCAGTCCTCCAGAGGCCTCAGATCGGCCAGCCTGCCGCTCTCCGCGTGCTGCAGGCCCAGGCGGACCAGTCCGCGCAGGACCCTCAGCTGCGCCTCGGTGCGCCGCCGGGCGGCCCGCGCGGCGCCCAGCGGCTCCAGCAGGGCCCGGATGTCGAGCAGGTCGGCGGCCTCCTGCTCGGTGGGCCGGGCGACGCAGGCTCCCGCGTGGCGGCGGGAGGTGACAAAGCCCTCCGCCTCCAGCGTCCGCAGAGCCTCGCGCACCGGGACGCGCGAGACGCCGTAGCGCCTGGCGAGAAGCTCCTCGGCGAGCCGGGACCCGGGCGGGAAAACCCCGGAGACGATGTCGTCACGGACCGCGCTGCACACCATGTGCGCGGAAATGCGCATGGGCCGACCTCCGCCGCCGTCTCCATTTTCCAGAAGTACCGCAGAGTCGAACTGTATTCCACCGCCACGCTTTTTCCGATGCCCACCGGGAAACAGGCGTGAAAACATCCGCCGCGCGACCTCGCGGGTCGCGCGGCGGATGTCGGCGCGTAATCGGCGTGTCTGACCGACCCCGCCCCGCGGAGCGGGGTCGGTCAGACGTCTCAGACGTCGACGCCCTTGCCGGCCAGGTAGGTGATCGGGTTGAAGTCCGAGCCGTAGTAGGCGCCGTCGCGGGCCTCGAAGTGCAGGTGCGGGCCGGTGCTGTTGCCGGTGGAGCCGACCGCGCCGATCCGCTGGCCGCCACCGACCTTCTGGCCTGCCGAGACCTTCGTGGCGGACAGGTGGGCGTACTGGGTGTACTTGCCGTCGTCGTGGCGAATGACGACCTGGTTGCCGTACGCGCCGCCCCAGCCGACCGTCACCACGGTCCCCGGACCGACGGACCGCACCGGGGTGCCGGTTGCGGCGGGGAAGTCGATGCCGCTGTGCTTGCCGGAGGACCATGAGGCGCCGGCCTGCTTGTAGGTGGTGGTGGTGTCCACTCCCGCGACCGGGTCGACGTAGCCGCTGGCCGAACGGCGCTCGGCGGAGCGGTCGGCACGCTCGTTCGCGCGCTTCTCGGCGGCCTTCGCGGCGGCGGCCTCGCGCTTCTCGGCGGCCTTCTCCTCCGCGGCCTTCGCGGCGGCGGCCTCGCGCTTCTCGGCGGCCTTCTCGGCAGCGTCGGCGACACGCTGCTGGGCCTGGGCCTGGGCCTTGACGTCGTCGGCGATCGTGTCACCGACGGCCATGGCCTGGACGAAGCCCAGGGCGTAGGCCCCCGAGCCCTCGTCCGGAGCGGCGATCGCGGGAGTGGCGGCGGCGCCGACCACGCCGGTGACGGTCAGGGCGGCGGCTCCGGCCAGACCCACGCGGGTGCGCATGGAGCGGCTGGAGAGGTGGTGCTTCTCGGTGAGGCTCTCGGTGAGCCCGGTGAGCTTTCCGGTCAGCTTCTCGGCGAGCTGCGCGGCGGCACGGGTGAACGCCATGGGTGGCGTGCTCCTTTCCTTCCTTCTCGCCTACCGGGTTAGCTGTCGGGTTCGGAGCAGGAAGGTCTCCTACGGGCGTACGGCCCGATTCACCCCAGGTGCCTCGGAAGAGGACCGCTCCCGCGCGTGAGGGGCGGGAGGGTGGGTCCCCGGCTCCCCCGTTCGGGGGACTCGGCGATCGCTGCCGTCGGCCGCGGTCGCGGTCGCTTCTGACGGCCAGCGAGATCGACGCTAAACGGACAGAATTGAGCGAGCAAGCAAAAAACGCCTTCTGTAGGTCATGCCACATGAAGCGCCCACCGGAACGACCTAAAACCGGACATACGGAAGGCCCTTGGTGGGGCAACCCCACCAAGGGCCTTCCGTTGCCAGTGCCGCGTCGGCCAGGGTTTGCCCGGTGGCGAGGCTCCCCCGGGTGCGTGCCATCGCCAGGCGGCCGGAAGCCGCGTGCAGTCGTCCTGCCCGGGCTTTCGGCCAGGGCGGCGAGCGGGGTGAACCCTGGCCGGCACGGCCCTGGCCGCCGCAGGGCGGCCGGGAGTCACTGGTCCGTGACGACCGTCACCTTCCCGATACCCAGGTCACGCACCGTGTCGGCGATCTGTGACGCGTCTCCCACCAGCACCGTCACCAGACGGTCCGCGGGGAAGGCCGCCACGGCCGCCGACGTCGCCTCCACCGTGCCGGTCCCGGCGAGGCGGGCGTACAGCTTCGCCTGGTAGTCGTCGGGAAGGTGCTGCTCCACCTGGTCGGCGAGGGTGCCGGCCACGGCCGCCGACGTCTCGTAGCGCAGCGGGGCCACCCCCACCAGGTTCTGCACGGCCGTGTCACGCTCGGCGTCGGTGAGACCCTCCTCCGCCAGGGTGCGCAGCACGCGCCACAGATCCTCCAGTGCGGGACCCGTCACATCGGTGGCCACCGAGCCGTTGACCGCCAGCATCGAGGCGCCGGTGCCCTCGGGAGAGGAGCGCAGCACCTGGGCGAAGGCCCGTACGCCGTAGGTGTAGCCCTTCTCCTCACGCAGTACCCGGTCCAGGCGGGAGGTGAGCGTGCCGCCCAGGCAGTACGTACCGAGCACCTGGGCGGGCCAGACCCGGTCGTGCCGGTCGGGGCCGATCCGGCCGATGAGCAGCTGGGTCTGCACCGCTCCGGGCCGGTCCACGACGATCACCCGGCCGGTGTCGTCCGCGGTGATCGGCGGGACCGGTCGGGGCCCGGCGACCGCGCCCTTCCAGCCGCCGAGGGTCTCGGTCAGCGCCTTGTCCAGGTCCACTCCGGTGAAATCGCCCACCACCACGGCCGTGGCCGTCGAGGGCCTCACATGCTCCGCGTAGAAGGCGCGCACCGCCTCGGCGTCGATGTTTCTGATGGTCTCCTCGGCTCCCTGGCGGGGGCGCGAGAGCCGGGAGTCGGCCGGGAACAGCTCCTTCGACAGCGCGATGGCCGCCCGGCGGGCGGGGTTGGCCAGCTCGTGCGGGATCTCGTCCAGGCGATTGCGCACCAGCCTCTCGACCTCGCCCTCGGGGAAGGCGGGGGCGCGCAGCGCGTCGGCGAGCAGGCCCAGCGCCCTGGTCAGGCGGGAGGCCGGGACCTCCAGGGAGACCCGTACGCCGGGGTGGTCGGCGTGCGCGTCCAGGGTGGCGCCGCACCGCTCCAGCTCCGCGGCGAACTCCTCGGCGCTGTGCCGGTCGGTGCCCTCGCTCAGCGCCCGGGCCATGATCCCGGCCACGCCCTCCCGGTCACGGGGCTCGGCCTCCAGCGGCGCGACGAGGTTGACCTCGACGGCCACGACCTTCTGACCGGGGCGGTGGCAGCGCAGCACGGTCAGCCCGTTGGGCAGCTCGCCGCGCTCGGGGGCGGGGAACGCCCACGGCCTGGGCTCGCCGCCACGGGGCTGGGGGTGGAACTCCATCGACATTCCGTTCTGGGCCGTGGCGTCGCTCACTGGGCGGCCTCCTGGTCGTGGGTGTCGGCGGCGGTACCGGTCCCGGAGACGGTGGCGCCCTCGGAGACATCGGCCGCGGTGTCGGGGGCGGTCGCCTGGGTGGGTTCGTAGATCAGTACCGCGCGGTTGTCGGGGCGCAGCCGGGCCGCGGCCACCTCGCGCACCTCGTCGGCGGTGACCTGGAGCACGCGCTCCACCGCCGTCAGGGCGAGCTGGGGGTCGCCGAACAGCACCGCGTAGCGGCACAGCTCATCGGCACGGCCGCCGACCGTGGCCAGCCGGTCCAGCCACTCGCGCTCCAGCAGCGCCTGGGCGCGCTCCATCTCCGCCGGGGTCGGCCCCTCCTCGGCGAAGCGGGCCAGCTCCTCGTCGACCGCCCGCTCGATGTCGGCGATCTCTGCGTCGCCGGAGGCCTTCACGTCCAGCCACCCCATCGAGGGCGCCCCCGCCAGTCGCAGCATGCCGAAGCCGGCGGTGACGGCGGTGCGGTCGCGGCGGACCAGACGGGTCTGCAGGCGGGAGGACTCGCCGCCGCCGAGCACCGTCAGCGCCAGGTCGGCGGCGTCCGCCTCGCGGGTACCGTCGTGCGGCAGCCGGTAGGCGGCCATCATCGCCCGGGACGGCACCTCCTCGTGGAGGACCTGCTTGACCTCCTCGCCGATGACCTCCGGCAGAGAGCCGTCGCGCGGCGGACGCTTGCCCTCGTGGGAGGGGATGGAGCCGAAGTACATCTCGGCCCAGGCGAGGGTGCGCTCCGGGTCGATGTCGCCGACGACCGCCAGCACGGCGTTGTTCGGCGCGTAGTAGGTGCGGAAGAAGTCCCGCGCGTCCTCCAGCGAGGCGGCGTCCAGATCCGCCATGGAGCCGATCGGGGTGTGGTGGTAGGGATGGCCCTCCGGGTAGACCATCGCCGTCAGCCTCTCGAACGCCGTGCCGTAGGGCACGTTGTCGTACCGCTGGCGGCGCTCGTTCTTCACCACGTCGCGCTGGTTCTCCATGGACTCCTCGTCCAGGGCGGCCAGCAGCGACCCCATGCGGTCGGCCTCCAGCCACAGCGCCAGCTCCAGCTGGTGGGCGGGCATCGTCTCGAAGTAGTTGGTGCGCTCGAAGCTGGTGGTGCCGTTGAGCGAGCCGCCCGCCCCCTGCACCAGTTCGAAATGACCGTTCCCCTTCACCTGTGCCGATCCCTGGAACATCAGGTGCTCGAAGAGGTGCGCCAGACCCGTGCGCCCGGCGACCTCGTGGCGCGATCCGACGTCGTACCAGAGGCAGACCGCGGCGACCGGGGTCTGGTGGTCCTCGGAGAGCACCACGCGCAGGCCGTTGGCCAGCCGGTGCTCGGTCGCCGTCAGGCCGCCGGCGGTGGGCGGAGGGGAGGCCGTGTGAGCCATGGGCAGAGAGTCCCTTCGATCGCGATCGCGGACCGCGTCCTGACAACGCGTGTGTGGTCACTGTATGCAAGCGGCCGGACAAAGCGCGAAGTTCCCGTACGGTTCGGGGCGGGGGCCGGACCGTCGGTGCCGAGGTCCACAATGGTGCCCGTCCGTCCCTGCCCCGCACGGGACACAGTCCGCAGTACGCAAGAAGGAGTCGCAGCCGCGATGGCCCGCCGCAGCACGAAGACCCCGCCACCCGGGGGAGAGTTCGAGGAGCGTGTCCTCGACATCGACGTCGTCGACGAGATGCAGGGCTCCTTCCTGGAGTACGCCTACTCGGTCATCTACTCGCGCGCCCTGCCCGACGCACGCGACGGGCTCAAGCCGGTCCACCGGCGGATTCTCTACCAGATGCACGAGATGGGGCTGCGGCCGGAGCGCGGATACGTCAAGTGCGCGCGCGTGGTCGGCGAGGTGATGGGCAAACTCCACCCGCACGGCGACAGCCCCATCTACGACGCACTGGTGCGTCTGGCCCAGTCCTTCTCCATGCGGCTGCCGCTGGTGGACGGGCACGGCAACTTCGGCTCGCTGGGCAACGACGACCCGCCCGCCGCCATGCGGTACACCGAGTGCCGCTCCGCCCCGGCGGCCGGGCTGATGGTCGAGTCGATCGACGAGGACACCGTCGACTTCACGCCCAACTACGACGGCAGCGAGTCCGAGCCTGCCGTACTGCCCTCGGCCTATCCGAACCTGCTGGTCAACGGCGCCTCCGGCATCGCGGTCGGGATGGCCACCAACATGCCCCCGCACAACCTGGGCGAGGTGATCGCCGCCGCCCGGCACCTGATCAAGCACCCGGGCGCGGACCTGGAGACGCTGATGCGTTTCGTGCCGGGCCCGGACCTGCCCACCGGTGGCCGGATCGTCGGGCTGCAGGGCATCAAGGACGCCTACGCCAAGGGGCGCGGCACCTTCAAGATCCGCGCCACGGTCTCCGTGGAGGACGTGACCGCGCGGCGCAAGGGCCTGGTCGTCACCGAGCTGCCCTTCAACGTCGGCCCGGAGAAGGTCATCTCCAAGATCAAGGACCTGGTCAACGGCAAGAAGGTCCAGGGCATCGCCGACGTCAAGGATCTCACCGACCGCGAGCACGGGCTGCGGCTGGTCATCGAGATCAAGAACGGCTTCAACCCCGAGGCCGTGCTGGAGCAGCTCTACAAGCTGACGCCGATGGAGGAGTCCTTCGGCATCAACAACGTGGCCCTGGTCGACGGCCAGCCGCTGACGCTGGGCCTGAAGGAGCTGCTGGAGGTCTACGTCGACCACCGCTTCACCGTGGTGCGGCGGCGCAGCGAGTTCCGGCGCGGCAAGCGGCGCGACCGGCTGCACCTGGTCGAGGGCCTGCTGGTGGCACTGGTCGACATCGACGAGGTCATCCGGATCATCCGCTCCAGCGAGAACGCCGCGCAGGCCAAGGAGTCGCTGATCGACCGGTTCGGCCTGTCCGAGGTGCAGACGCAGTACATCCTCGACACCCCGCTGCGCAGGCTGACGAAATTCGACCGCGTCGAGCTGGACTCCGAGCGCGACCGGCTGAACGCCGAGATCGAGGAGCTGACCCGCATCCTGGAGTCCGACGCGGAGCTGCGCAAGCTGGTCTCCTCGGAGCTGTCCGCGGTCGCCAGGAAGTACGGCACTCCGCGCCGCACCGAGCTGCTGTCCTCGGCGGACACTCCGGCGGCGGCCGTGCCGCTCCAGGTGGCGGACGACCCGTGCCGGGTGCTGCTGTCCTCCACCGGTCTGCTGGCCCGCACCGCGGGCGGGGAGCCGGTCCTCGACTCCTCCGCCACACGCCGCAAGCACGACGTGGTGGTATCGGCCGTTCCCGCGACGGCCCGGGGCGAAGTGGGGGCTGTGACCTCCGCGGGACGCCTGCTGCGGATCTCGGTCATCGACCTGCCGCAGCTTCCGGAGAACTCCGCGCCGAACCTGGCGGGCGGCGCCCGGTTCACGGAGTTCCTCTCCCTGAAGGAGGGCGAGGAGCTGGCGTGCCTCACCACCCTGGACGAGTCCTCACCGGGGCTGGCGCTGGGCACGGAGCAGGGCGTGGTCAAACGGGTGGTGCCCGACTACCCGTCCAACAAGGGGGAACTGGAGGTCATCACCCTCAAGGAGGGTGACCGGATCGTCGGCGCGGTGGAGCTGCGTACCGGCGAGGAGGACCTGGTCTTCATCACCGACGAGGCTCAGCTGCTGCGCTTCCCCGCCGGGCAGGTCAGGCCGCAGGGGCGGCCGGCCGGCGGCGTCGCGGGCGTCAAGCTGGGTCAGGGGGCGAAGGTGATCTCCTTCACCGCCGTCGACCCGGCCGCCGACGCGGTGGTCTTCACGGTCGCGGGCTCGCACGGCACGCCGGCCGACGGGGTGGAGACGGCCAAACTGACGCCGTTCGACCAGTATCCGCGCAAGGGCCGGGCCACGGGCGGGGTACGCTGCCAGCGCTTCCTCAAGGGTGAGGACCATCTGGCCTTCGCCTGGGCCGGAGCCGTCCCCGCTCGCGCGGCGGACGCCAAGGGCTCGCCGGTGGACCTGCCGGAGCCGGACCCGCGCCGCGACGGCTCGGGCACCCCGCTGGCCAAGCCCGTCTCGGTGGTCGCCGGACCGGTGTGACGTGTTCGGGTGCGGCGTCCCGGGCCCCGCGGTACGGGCCGGGCCGCCGCCCCGCGGGGCGGCGTGCTCAGGGCCGTACGTAGCGCAGGACGCCCCACATGCTGTCGGGGCCGGCCTCCTCGGGCGAGCCGACGGCCACACAGGAGGCCAGCTCCCCGCGCACCGCTTCGGCGTCGATGCCGGAGCCGATCAGCACGAGCCGCGTCAGGCGCGGCTCGCCGCTCCCCCACGGCCCGGGGTTGAAGCGCAGGAAGCGGCCGACCGCGTGCAGCCCGTACTTCTCCCGGTGACCGGGCACACCGAAGTGGACGAACCCCTTGATCCGGTACAGGCCTTCGGACCTGTCGTCCAGGAAATCCATGAGCCGACGCGGGTCCACCGGCCCGCCGGTGGTGAACTCCACGCTCTGGTAGGCGGCGTGGAGGTGCTCGTCGTGCCCCTCGCCGCATCCGTGCCCGGCTTCGCGCATCTCGGCCCACACGTCCTCGAAGGAGAGCTGCCGCATGCCCTGTGTCCCGTCGTCGCGGGGACGCGGATCGAAGAGCAGTTCCGGGTCGACACGTCCGTGCAGGGCGCGTACGACGGGCACGCCCCGGCCCATCCTCCGCAGCTCTCCGGTCAGGGCGGACAGCTCCTCCTCCCCGGCCCGGTCCGCCTTGTTGAGCACCACCAGATCGGCCATCGCCACATGCCGTTCGAGCTCCGGATGCCTGGCCCGGGTGCCCTCGAACTCCGCGGCGTCGACAACCTCCACCAGCCCGCCGTAGACGATGTTCTCCTCGTCGCTGGAGAGGATCATGCGAATCAGGGTCTCCGGCTCCGCGAGGCCGCTGGCCTCCACCACGATGACGTCGATACGGGCCGAGGGCCGTGCGAGGCGCTCCAGCATGGTGTCCAGGTCACTGGTGTCGACGGCGCAGCACAGACAGCCGTTGCCCAGGGAGATCATCGAGTCGACCTGTCCGGCCACCGACATGGCGTCGATCTCGATGCTGCCGAAGTCGTTGACGATCACACCGATGCGGGTGCCGCCGCTGTGGGCGAGGAGATGGTTGAGGAGGGTGGTCTTCCCCGATCCGAGGAAGCCGGCGAGGACGACGACCGGGATCCGCTTCCTGACCAAGCTCGTGCCTCCATCGTGCGGGTGGCGGCCGTACCGGAACGGCTGCCGATGCTAGCCGACGACCTCCCCGTCCCCGACCCCGCCCATGTGTGCGGGCATGCCAGGCCGCGCCTGCCCAGGACCGCCCGGCACCGGCCGGGGCCGGGCGGGGCCGGGCGGGGCCGGGCGGGGCCGGCCACCGTCCGCCGGCGGGAATCCCCGGACGGGAGCGGTTAGGCTCCCCTGTGTGAGCACCTGTTCGACCGCCTCCCGAGTTCTGGCCGAACCGCCGGCAGCCACCGCCGCGACCGCCCCGACGTGGCTGCTGGTCGAACAGCCCGGCCCGTGGGGGGCCAGGGCCCTCACCGGCAGCCGCCTCGATCCGGTACTCGGCCGCGCGCTGGAGCGGGCCGCCGACGGCACCGGCGTGCGGGTCGCGCTGATCCGCCGCCCCGGCCGTCACCCGGACCGCCACGGGCCCACGCTCCGCCGTGTCTATCTCGCCCACACCCTCCCCGGCCGGTCCTGGGTGCGCACCGCTCTGCTCACCGGCCCGGACGAGCTGCGCGGCCTCGGCGCTGAGGCCATGGCCCGGCTCGGCGCGGGCGACCACGGCGGGCTGTGGGAGCCGTACCGCGGCGATCCCCTGGCTCTGGTGTGCACCAACGGCAGGCGCGACCGCTGCTGCGCCGTACTGGGCCGCCCGCTGGCCGAGGAGCTGGCGGCCTCCGGCGCCTGCGAGGTGTGGGAGGCCACCCACATCGGCGGCCACCGCTTCGCCCCCACCCTGCTGGCACTGCCGTACGGCTACGCGTACGGCAGGCTGGGAGGCCACGCCGTCAAGGGCGTGCTGGACGGGTTGCGGCGCGGCCGGATCGTCACCGACGGATGCCGGGGCCGTTCCGCCTGGGGGCGGCCGGGCCAGGCCGCCGATCTGGCGGTCCGCGAGCTGACGGGCGAGGCGCGCGCGGACGCCCTGGCGGTCACCGGGACCGCGGGGGCCGCCCCGCGGTGGAACGTCACGGTGGCCCACACCGACGGCCGCTCCTGGCGCGTGACGGTCACCGAGGACACCGAGGTCCCACCCGTGATCGCGAGCTGCGGCGCCACCCCCGCCGTACAGCCCCGCGTGACGGCCGTGGGCGTGACTCCGCTCTGATACCCCGGGGCCGGGACGTGCTCCGGTCACCGGGTCCGGCCCGCCCTCCCCGGGACCTCCGCGCCCGCCGCGCGGCACGGATCGCGGCCGCATCCGCCGGGCCCGCGGGCCGCCCCGTGCCCGTTGCGGTGCGGTCGCGTGTGCCGGGCGTACGCCCGGGCCAGCAGACAGACAGCGGTGAGCTGCGCGAGCCCGGCGGCCGTATCCACCGTGACGGGGCCGCCCGGTGTCCGGGCCACCACCGCGGGCGCGGCGGTGACCGCGACCAGATAGGCCAGATGACAGACGAGGAGGGCGGCCACGGCAGACAGCAGGAGACGGCGGCGCGTTCCCCGGCAGGCGGTCCCGCGGGCACGAGCGGCGGAAGCCGGCACCGTACCGGGGCCGGGCGGCCGGGGGAAGGGCGCCGCGGTGGCTCCGCGATCCTTCTCCCAGCCGGAGGCGAGGGGGTCGTACCAGGGGTCGTCGATCCGCATGCCCCAGAATGGGCAGGGTCCCGGGCCCGATGGAGGGGCGTTCCGGACTTTTCACCCTTCCGGGGGAGGGTTCATCCGTCCGGCACCAAAAGAACCGCGCCCGCCCCCGGGCAGGCCGGGGGCGGGCGCGGCGAAGGCGGTACGAGGCCTGCCCCGGAGCGGCTCGGATCAGACGTCGATCCTGGACCGGTCGAGCGTGGCGGCGGAGGTGGTGATGAACTCCTTGCGCGGCGCGACCTCGTTGCCCATCAGCAGGTCGAAGGTCTTCTCCGCGGCCTCCAGATCGCTGATGTTGATGCGGCGCAGAGTGCGGTGACGCGGATCCATCGTGGTCTCCGCGAGCTGGTCGGCGTCCATCTCGCCCAGGCCCTTGTATCGCTGGATGGAGTCCTTGAAGCGGATCCCCTTGCCCTGCAGCTCCAGCAGGGTCTGGCGCAGCTCGTTGTCGGAGTAGGTGTAGATGTACTTCGCCCGGCCCCGCCGGGGATTGATCAACTCGATCCGGTGCAGCGGCGGCACCGCCGAGAAGACCCTGCCCTGCTCGACCATCGGCCGCATGTAGCGCTGGAAGAGGGTCAGCAGCAGACAGCGGATGTGCGCGCCGTCGACATCGGCGTCGGCCAGGAAGATGACCTTGCCGTAACGGGCCTGGTCGATGTCGAACGTCCGGCCGGATCCCGCCCCTATGACCTGGATGATCGCACCGCACTCGGCGTTCTTCAGCATGTCGGAGACGGACGACTTCTGGACGTTGAGGATCTTGCCGCGGATCGGCAGCAGTGCCTGGAACTCGGAGTTCCGGGCGAGCTTGGCGGTGCCCAGTGCGGAGTCGCCCTCGACGATGAACAGCTCGCTGCGCTCGACGTCGTCGCTGCGGCAGTCGGCGAGCTTGGCCGGCAGGGCGGAGGACTCCAGTGCGGTCTTGCGGCGCTGGGCCTCCTTGTGCTGGCGGGCGGCGATACGGGTGCGGGCCGCGGCCACGGCCTTCTCCAGCACCGAGCGGGCCTGCTGCCTGTCGTCGCGCTTGGTGGAGGTCAAGAACGCCTTGAGCTCCCTGGAGACCACCTGGGCGACGATCCGGGAGGCGGCCGAGGTGCCCAGCACCTCCTTGGTCTGGCCCTCGAACTGCGGCTCGGCCAGCCGCACGGTGACCACCGCCGTCATGCCTTCCAGGGCGTCGTCCTTGACGACATCGTCCTCGGCGACGCGCAGCAGCTTGGTGGAGCGCAGCACCTCGTTCACCGTGCGGGCGACCGCGCGCTCGAAGCCGGCGACGTGGGTGCCGCCCTTGGGGGTGGCGATGATGTTGACGAACGACCTGACCGTGGTGTCGTAGCCGGTCCCCCAGCGCAGCGCGATGTCAACGCCGAGCTCGCGGGTGACCTCGGTGGGGATCATATGGCCGCGCTCGTCCAGGACGGGGACGGTCTCCTTGAAGGTGCCCTGGCCCGTCAGGCGCAGCACGTCGCACAGCGGCCGGTCCGGTGCGAGGTACTCGCAGAACTCACTGATGCCGCCGTCGTAGTGGAAGACCTCCTTCGCGGGCGGCGCGCCGTCGAGCCCGCGCTCGTCGCGGACGACGATCGTCAGACCGGGCACCAGGAAGGCCGTCTGGCGTGCGCGGGCGTGCAGGTTGTCCAGGGAGAGCCTGGCGTCCTTGAGGAAGATCTGCCGGTCGGCCCAGTACCGCACCCGGGTGCCGGTACTGGCCTTGGGGATCTTCCTGTCCTTGCGCAGGCCGCTCGTGGGGTCGAAGGGGGCGTCCGGACCGGACTCGGTGAAGATGCCCGGAACACCGCGCCGGAAGCTGACCGCGTGCGTGCGACCGTCGCGGTCGACCTCGACGTCGAGGCGGGCGGACAGGGCGTTGACAACGGACGCGCCGACGCCGTGCAGGCCGCCGGAGGCCGCGTAGGAGCCGCCGCCGAACTTTCCGCCGGCGTGCAGCTTGGTCATCACGACCTCGACGCCCGACAGTCCCGTCTTGGGCTCGATATCGACGGGGATGCCGCGGCCGTTGTCCTGCACCTCGACGGAACCGTCCTCCCGGAGGACGACCTCGATGTGGTCGCAGTGACCTCCGAGCGCCTCGTCGACCGAGTTGTCGATGATCTCCCAGAGGCAGTGCATCAGGCCGCGACTGTCGGTGGAGCCGATGTACATGCCGGGCCGCTTGCGCACCGCCTCCAGCCCTTCGAGGACGAGCAGGTGCCGCGCGGTGTAGTTGGAACCGTCACGGTCCGCGCCCGTGAGCAGGGCGGTGGACGGCATGGGGTTTCCCCTGCCGGAGGCCAGGGGAGTCTCGGCGGTCACGCGGTTCGCTCCTCGCTGAATTTCGCTGGGGATGGCTGTCTTGCGGGTCAGAGGGTACCGAGGCCATGGAGAGCCCAGGTGAAGCCACCCAGGAGAAGGCCCATGCTAAACCAGCATCGTCCAAGCGTTCGATAATTCGCTCGGGTGACGTGTACATCACGTTCCCTTCCGGGCATGAACCATCTAGGCTCCGGGCACGTCCTCTGGAACGACACCGGCGAGGCCGGCGCCGGAGGAGACAACCGAACACACAACACGAAGACGGCAAAGATCAACACATCTCTGTAATCGGCTCATTCGCCGCCAACCGGCAACATGTCAGCCACCTCACACAGAGATTTTCGAGGAAAAGCCACGAGCGGGAACGTTTTCGGCCTGGTTGGATGTTGACCCTGGTACGACAGCTCGTCGAGCTAGAGAAGAGGCGACGTGACTACTGTTCTGACCCCCGCGAGCCCGCTGACGGCCGCTGACCGCTGCGACCGCTGCGGTGCCCAGGCATACCTGCGTGTTGTGCTCGTCAGCGGTGGAGAGCTGCTGTTCTGCGCCCACCACGGCCGCAAGTTCGAGCCGGAACTCAAGAAGATCGCTGCGGAGATACAGGACGAGACCGAGCGGCTCAACGCCACCCCCTCGACGGCGGGTGACGGCGAGCACTGACCTGCTGAGCGGCGGCAAACGCGTCCCCATCCGACGAGCTCGGACCGGCCCAGGGCCGGACGCCACGGGCGGGCGCCCCTCACGGGGCGACCGCCCGTTTGCCGTATCCGGGCACGAGCGGGTGCGGCGGACGGCGGTGTGCCCCGGGGGCACGGAGAATCCCGCATGCCGGGAAACAGGCACACAGGGCCTCCCTGGACCTGCGATCGCCCCCCGCCTCACCCCAGGGTGAGCCATGCGGGCGACTTCCGCATCCGGAGAACGGCTCACACCCGCACGTGCCGCGGGGCCAGACCCCGCAGTGGGGTCCGACCCCGCGGCACGTGCGGCCGGGCCTGGCGGAGGCTAGTCGAGGTAGTCCCGCAGGACCTGGGAACGGGAGGGGTGACGCAGCTTCGACATCGTCTTGGACTCGATCTGGCGGATCCGCTCGCGGGTCACGCCGTAGACCTTGCCGATCTCGTCCAGCGTCTTGGGCTGGCCGTCGGTGAGACCGAAGCGCATCGAGACCACGCCGGCCTCGCGCTCGCTGAGCGTGTCGAGCACGGAGTGGAGCTGCTCCTGCAGGAGCGTGAAGCTGACCGCGTCGGCCGGGACGACCGCCTCGGAGTCCTCGATGAGGTCGCCGAACTCGCTGTCACCGTCCTCGCCCAGCGGGGTGTGCAAGGAGATCGGCTCACGACCGTACTTCTGGACCTCGACGACCTTCTCCGGGGTCATGTCGAGTTCCTTGGCCAGCTCCTCCGGCGTGGGCTCACGGCCCAGGTCCTGGAGCATCTGGCGCTGGACGCGCGCGAGCTTGTTGATCACCTCGACCATGTGCACCGGGATGCGGATGGTGCGGGCCTGGTCGGCCATGGCCCGGGTGATGGCCTGACGGATCCACCAGGTCGCGTAGGTCGAGAACTTGTAGCCCTTGGTGTAGTCGAACTTCTCGACCGCGCGGATCAGGCCCAGGTTGCCCTCCTGGATCAGGTCCAAGAAGAGCATGCCCCGGCCGGTGTAGCGCTTGGCCAGGGAGACCACCAGGCGGAGGTTGGCCTCCAGGAGGTGGTTCTTGGCCCGGCGGCCGTCCTCGGCGATGATCTCCAGCTCGCGCTTGAGCCTGGGGGCGATCTTGTCGCTGTTGGCGAGTTTGTCCTCGGCGAAGAGACCGGCCTCGATGCGCTTGGCCAGCTCGACCTCCTGCTCGGCGTTGAGCAGGGGGACCTTGCCGATCTGCTTGAGGTAGTCCTTGACCGGGTCAGCGGTGGCACCCGCGGCGGCGACCTGCTGGGCAGGGGCGTCGTCCTCGTCGTCGTCGGACAGGACGAAACCCTCGTTCTCGTTCTTGGGCTCCGCCGCGGCCTCCTCTGCGGCCTTGCCGCCCTTGACCGGAGGCTCTTCGATGATGTCCTCGTCACCCTCGAGCAGCTCGTCGACGTCCGCCTTCTTGGCCACGGCCTTCTTGACGTCCGTCTTCTTGGCCGCGGTCTTCCTGGCCGCGGTCTTCCTGGCGGGCGCCTTCTTGGCGGCGGTCTTCCTGGCGGGCTTCGCCGCGCCCTCCTCGGCGGCTCCCTTCGCACCCTCGGCGGGGTCCTCCGGGGCGGCGGCCGGAGCCGCCTTCCTGGCGGCGGTCTTCCTGGCGGCGACCGTCTTGGTCGCGGTGCGCTTGGCCGGGGCCTTCGCTGCGACGCTCTTCCGTGTGCGCTTGGGAGCCTCCGCGGCACTCACCATCAGCGTCACACCCTCCTCGTCGAGGATCTGGTTGAGACTGCGCAGGACGTTCTTCCACTGGGTCGGCGGAATCTGGTCGGCCTCGAAGGCCCGACGCACATCGTCGCCGGCGATCTGCCCCTCAGCCTTTCCCCGCTCAATGAGCGCCATCACAGACGCGGACTCGGCGATCTCCGCAGGGAGCGTACGGGATGTGCTGGCCGACACGAACAACCTCTCGGAACGATGGAAACGGCTTCGGCCCCGCCCACGGGGGCATGGGACCTGCAAGCCCCGGCGGGGATGACCGGCGGCTCGGGCGGAGCGGCGGAGGGGATACAGCGCCGGATGAGGCGCCCGTATTCCCCCGGTAGCTGCCACCTCTTGAGTCATCGCGCTGCCACGCGAAGCGTTACGCCCGGCCGGAGTGTCCCGGGTCACATGACATAGGCGGACGGAAACCCTCATACGCCGACTTATCGCCGATCCGTGGCCCGGGTTACCGGAGCGGGCCGACCGGCCGGAAGAACATCGCCGGATCCCGCCCGACGGGATCCGGCGACACCGTGCGGGTGCTGCCAGTACCGGAGATCAGTGTTCGCGGGGCGCCGGCACCACATGGTCGGAGGCGCCGCCGACCGCCGGAGCCGCTGCGGAGGTCTGGGCCTCGGAGGGTGCGGCGGAGGCGCCTGCGGCGGGAGCGCCGGGCGTCGCGGAGACGGCTGCCTCGGAGGGAACGGCGAGCAACTGACGCACCGCGTTCTCCGCGGCGACCGCCTCCCCTGAGGCGACGGCTTCGGCGATCCTGCGGTGGTGTGCCAGCGATGCCTCGGTGGGGTGCTCGCATCCGGCGGCAGGCGCCCCGGACACCTGGAGGGCCGCACCGACGATGCCTGAGAGGTGCTCCAACATCCGGTTGCCGGCGGCCTGCAGAAGCAGGGCGTGGAACTCGGCGTCGGCCCGGGAGAAGGTCAGACCGTCTCCCTGGGCGAGTGTGCGGCCCATGATCTCGACCATGTCCGCGAGGCGCTGCTGCACCTCGTCGCGGCTGTGGTCCGCGGCGAGACGGGCGGCCAGCGGCTCGATCGCCCAGCGCAGCTCACACAGTTCGCGGCGCTGATCGTCGCGCTGTGGACCGAAGGCACGCCATTCGATGATGTCGGGGTCGAGAAGGTTCCAGTCACTGACCGGGCGGACCCGCGTTCCGACATTGGGGCGGGCACTGACCAGGCCCTTGGCCTCGAGGACCCGGAGCGACTCGCGGACGACGGTGCGCGATACCTCGAAGCGCTGGCCGATCTCCTCAGGAACGAGGGGGCGGTCGGCGCCGAGGTCTCCGGAGACGATCATCTGTCCCAGTTGCTGTACGAGTTGACCGTGCAGCCCGCGCCCCCGGTTTCCGGCGGCGCGTCGCCCGGTCCTGGCCATGTCCGCTTCGCCGCCATCCCACGCGGGGACGGTGGTGGCACGGATCGCGCCGGTCGACTCGGCGTAGGCGTAACGGTCCGGCCCGCCCGAACCCGTGAGGCCGGAGTCGGCGGAGCGAGCCGAGGTCATCATGGTGTGCGCAAGGGTAGTCACGCATCCTTTGTCGGCGGTGCTCCGGACGGCCTTGAGGGCTTTGGTGAAAAGCACACGAAAGGGTGATCAGCGGCCTCCTCGCGATTGACGCCTTATCGGAAAGCAACGATCTTCTGATCAGGCACGCGCGATGGACAGAGCGCGCCTGCGGCGAAACGGGGCCACTCAGGGCTCGGGACCCGCTGGTGGAAGACGTGCCGACCCGCCTGCGCACCACGGGCCTGCCGGAGCGGAGTGCCGTCCCGGTGGAGAGTCGGGGCCTCGCCCCTCCCTCATATCTCCGGCCGCAGCATCGGCGGGTTCAGCACCGTGGCACCACCGGCCCGGAACAACTGTGCGGGTCGACCACCCTGACGAGTTGTCGTACCGCCGGTCGGCACCAGGAAGCCGGGAGTGCCAGTGACCTTGCGATGAAAGTTCCTCGGGTCCAGTGCGACGCCCCACACCGCTTCGTAGACCCGCCGCAACTCCCCCACGGTGAACTCCGGCGGGCAGAAAGCGGTGGCGAGCGAGGAGTACTCGATCTTCGACCGGGCCCGCTCGACTCCGTCCGCGAGGATCCTGGAGTGGTCGAAGGCCAGCGGTACGGGCCGCTCACCACTTTCAGTCCTTCGGTCCGAGCCGTCTCCGGAGGGCAGCAGAGTGTCCACCGGTGCCCAGCGGACGCTGTCGGCGTCGCCGCCGGCCGTGGGGGCGGGCAGGCCGGGGGCCAGAACCAGGTGAGCGACGCTGACCACCCGCATCCGCGGATCTCGCCCCGGATCGCCATAGGTGGCGAGTTGCTCAAGATGGGCGCCGGTGTGCCGGTCGTCCGGCCCCTGTACGTGCAGCCCCGTCTCCTCGGTGAGTTCACGGGCGGCCGCGGCCCCGAGATCCTCGTCGATACGCACGAAGCCTCCGGGCAGTGCCCACCGCCCCTGGTACGGAGGTTCGCCCCGGCGTACGACCAGCGCACACAAGGCGTGCCTTCGCACGGTGAGCACGACCAGGTCGACGGTGACGGCGAAGGGGGGAAAGGCCGACGGGTCGTAGGGCATGACGTGATCATAGTCGTCTGCCTGACGATAAACAGAGGCTTGCGCCGCTCCGCCGTCAACCCTGGACCGCCGCGGTCCCGCGCCCGCGTGCGGCCCGTTGCCTCCGCAGGCACTGCCTCAGCGGTTCGGGGTCGAGTCCGCTGTTGCACGCGCTGTGGAGCAGCCGCGCGAAGACGTATTCCGGATCCAGATCCAGAGCCCGGCCCAGCGCCACACGCGCGTCGGATTCGTCCCCGCCGGACCAGGCGACCCAACCGGCCAGAGTCAGCGGCGCCGCGGCGTGCTCGGCGTAGGCCCCGACGCACCGCCTGGCCAGTGCACGCCACAGCCTCAACGCGGGGGCGGCCTCCTCGCCCTCCATCCACTCCGCGGCCCGGTCCCGGGTGACCCGGTCCTGGAGACCGAGGACCACGGTGGCGGCCTCCTCGTGGGACAGAAGGCGATCGTCCCGGGTGTCGGCCCCGGCCGCTCCCTCCCTCCTGCCCGCAGTCGGCGCGTTCCGGTAGCGGTCGAGCAGCCGGCCGGCGAGCGCCAGGGTCTCGGTGCGCACCGTCTCGCGGTCAGCCTCGCCCAGCATCCGGGGCACCAGGGCCGCGCCCGCGATGCCGAATGCCTGTTCCTGCGGGCCGGCGGTCGGCGGGCCAAGCGGTGCGAGCCTGGCCGTCATCTCCTTCAGAGTGCCTTTCACCCGCAGCCCGGCGTACGCGGCCGCGGCAGCGATGGCAGAGGTGCCGGGGACGCCCAGCGGTGTGCCCTCGGCCGGACAGCACCGGGTGTCGGGACAGCAGTACGACCAGTAGCGGCCACCGGAGACGCACAGCGCCTCGTACACCGGCATGTCCAGCGCCCCGCAGGCGGTCCGCAGCCGCTGGGCGAGAGGCCGGAGCCGTTCCATGACGGCCCGGCCTCCCTCGCCGTCGGCCGGATCGCGGCACAGGAAGACGAGCGCCGCGTCGGGTCGGTCGCCGCGCGGGGCGCCGCTGCCGCGCAGGCAGTCGGCCATTTGTTCGGCCAGCTCGGGCCAATCCTCCTCCTTCGTGGGGATGCCCACGCGGAGCCGGCCGCCGAAGCGACCGCTCGGGCCGTGGAGACCGACCAGGACGACGGAGTCGTCGGGGTGGTAGCCGAGCAGATAGGGAAGGGAGTCGATCAGCTCGGCCGGACCGCGCAGGGTGACCTGGGCGGCGGGGGACGGCTGCCGGGTGAACTCGCTGTGCTGTGTCATGCCCCGACAGTGACGCGGCGGACGGGGCTCCGCGCGGCTCTGTCCACAGGTAACACCAATAGACATATATGCTGATACACCGGTGATCACATTGACTGTATGGACGTCCGGTTCTCCACAGGCGGTTCGCACGGTGTCGGTGCCATCGGGTTGCATGGAGGCATGAGCGAGGAGAATCTGCGCGCCGCCGCCGACGCCGTACTGGCCCGTCTCGTCGGTGACGCGACCGGTACGGCGAGGCTGCGCACCGACCAGTGGCGAGCCGTCGAGTCCCTGGTGGTGGAGCGTCGTCGGACCTTGGTGGTGCAGCGCACGGGCTGGGGCAAGTCAGCGGTGTACTTCGTGGCGACCGCACTGCTGCGTGAGCGCGGCGAGGGACCGACGGTGATCGTCTCCCCGCTTCTGGCGCTGATGCGCAACCAGGTCGAGGCCGCGGAGCGGGCAGGCGTCCGCGCCCGGACGATCAACTCCGCGAACACCGAGGAGTGGGACACGGTCCACGCCGAGGTGGCCGCGGGCGAGGTCGATGTGCTGCTCGTCAGCCCGGAGCGCCTGAACAACCCCGACTTCCGCGATCAGGTCCTGCCGGAACTGGCCGCCACGACCGGACTGCTGGTGGTCGACGAGGCACACTGCATCTCCGACTGGGGCCACGACTTCCGACCCGACTACCGGCGGCTGCGGACGATGCTCGCCGAGCTTCCCCCCGGCGTCCCGGTACTGGCCACCACCGCGACGGCCAACGCCCGGGTGACGGCCGACGTGGCCGAACAACTGGGCACCGGTGGGACGGGGGCGGACGCGCTGGTGCTGCGCGGCCCGCTGGACCGGGAGAGCCTCAGCCTCGGAGTGCTGCGCCTGCCGGACGCGGCACACCGGCTGGCCTGGCTCGACGGCCACCTCCACAGGCTGCCGGGCTCCGGCATCGTCTACACGCTGACGGTCTCGGCGGCCGAGGAGGTGGCGGCGTTCCTGCGGCAGCGGGGTCACACGGTCGCCTCCTACACCGGGCGGACGGAGAACGCGGACCGGGAGGCGGCCGAGGCGGACCTGCTGGGCAACAGGGTCAAGGCGCTGGTGGCCACCTCCGCGCTGGGCATGGGCTTCGACAAACCGGATCTGGGCTTCGTCGTCCACCTCGGTTCCCCCTCCTCCCCCATCGCCTACTACCAGCAGGTGGGCCGGGCCGGGCGCGGCGTGGAGCACGCCGAGGTCCTGCTGCTGCCCGGCCCGGAGGACGAGGCGATCTGGCGGTACTTCGCCTCTCTGGCCTTTCCCCCCGAAGAGCAGGTGCGCCGCACCCTGGACGTGCTGGCGTCGGCCGACCGGCCGCTGTCGCTGCCCGCCCTGGAACCGCTGGTGGAACTGCGCCGCTCGCGGCTGGAGACGATGCTCAAGGTGCTCGACGTGGACGGGGCGGTACGGCGGGTGCGCGGCGGCTGGGTCTCCACGGGAGAGCCCTGGTCCTACGACACCGAGCGGTACGCGTGGGTGGCGCGGCAGCGGGAGGCCGAGCAGCATGCGATGAAGGGGTACGCAGCAGCCTCCGGGTGCCGGATGGAGTTCCTGCGGCGGCAACTGGACGACCCGGAGGCGGCGCCCTGCGGCCGGTGCGACAATTGTGCGGGCCCGCGGTTCGGCACCGATGTCGATTCGGCGGCGCTGGAGGCCGCCCGGGGAGAACTGAAGCGCCCCGGTGTGGAGGTGGAGCCCCGCAGGATGTGGCCGACAGGGCTGCCCGCGATCGGGCTGGACCTCAAGGGCCGTGTCCCTCCGGGCGAACAGGCGGCTCCCGGCAGGGCGCTGGGCCGCCTGTCCGACATCGGATGGGGCAACCGGCTGCGCCCGCTGCTGGAGCCGCCTTCGCAGGACGGGCCGGTGCCTGACGACGTGGCCGCTGCCGTGGTCTCCGTACTCGCCGACTGGGCGCGGGGGCCGGGCGGCTGGGCCTCAGAGGAGGAGGACATGCCGGCCCGCCCGGTGGGAGTGGTGACGATCGACTCGCGGAGTCGGCCGCAACTGGTCAGGTCTCTCGGGGAGCGGATCGCGGCGGTCGGCCGGATACCGCTGCTGGGCACCGTGGAGTACGCCGACGGGGCGCCGGGCCATGCCCCGCGTAGTAACAGCGCGCAGCGACTACGGGCCCTGCACGGTGCGCTGACCGTTCCCGTGCCGCTGGAGAAGGCGGTCGAGGCGGCAGGTGGCCCGGTACTGCTGGTGGACGACTTCACGGAGACCGGCTGGACCTTGGCAGTGGCCGCGCGGCTGCTACGCCGGGCCGGGGCCCAGGGGGTGATGCCACTGGTGCTGGCCGTGCGGGGCTGAACCGCAGCCCGCCCGCCGACCCGCCGTGGGAGGCTTCGGCGTGATCAGGGCGACTTGGTGTTCCATTGCCGCAACTGTGTTCACCCGTGAGAATTGGTGCGATGCCACGGAGGGAGGACCATGACCGTCGGCTTCGTCTCACCGCCGCCCGCCGAGACCCCGTCCCGCGCCGGACGCGTTCTCGAACCCGCCGAGTGGGCCGCCGCCAGGATCCCTCTGCTGCGCAGCCCACGCGAACTGGTCACAGGTCTGCATGCCCGCCACCGGCCCGGACCGGCCACCTCCGTCGTCGCGGTGATCGATCCGGACGAGCGGATCGTCGCCAGCGCATCGTTCTCCCGGGCCAACTCCGCTCCGGACGGCTGGGAGTGCCGCAACGTCCTGCTGTCCCAGCTGCGCAGGATCGTCCCGCACGACCTGCGCCGCCGCAGGCCCTCCCGGACCGCCGTCCTGCTGCGCTGCGGGGAGGACGGCCCGGGCCGGAGGGACGAGGACGGCGCGTGGATGTGGGGGCTGCGCGACGCCTGCATACTGCACGGCCTGCGGTGTGGGGCGTACATCACGCTGACCCGTACCGGCTGGCAGGTTCTCGGCGAGGACCGCGGGGGACGGCGGCCGTACGTCGGCGGCCCCGTCGCCTGGAGCGCATGGCCGGAAGACGGCGGCCCGGAAGACGGCCCGGAAGACGGAGCCCCGGAGAAGAGCCGCCCGGGGGGAGGGAGTTCCGGACCCTCTGGGACACGGCGGAGCACCACGGCCCGCTGACCCGCCAGGTGGCGGACCAGCGGGCCACGGGCCGGAACCTCCGGTTCAGAGCAGAGTGCGCAGCCGACCGGGATCGCCGCAGACGACCAGCCGCGCCCCCGTCCTGGCGAGAGCGGCGGGCAGCGCCTGGGCAGCCTGATCGTCCGTCCCGCCGTTGACCGCGAGCACGACGACCGGACGGCCGAGGGCGCGCTCCGCGGCCGACGCGTGGGCGTAGAAGACATCCTCGCCCTCGGCCTGCTGGCGCCAGTAGGCGTCCTCGCCGAAGGTGAGTTCGTGCTGCGCCCAGGGATGGTGCTCACCTGTGGTGAGCACCAGGACATCGGCGGGCGAACGGCCCTCGTCGAGCAGCCTGTCGACGGTCTCGTCCGCGACCTCGACCGCGGTGGCATCGGTGGCCTCGACGAGCTGGATCTGCGGTGCGGCCTTCCCCGGGGCCGCCTTCACATCCGCCGCGTCCGCCACGGGACGCGAGGGTCCGGCGTTACGCGTCGGCGCCGGCCTCCCGGGAACGGGACGGCTGCGGTCGGCCCGCTGCGGCGTCGGCCGGGGGCCGGGGACGGGTGCGGAGGGGCGGGGAACCTGCGGGGCCCGGGCGGTACCCGTGGCGTCGCGGGGGCCGGGGACATTCGGGTGAATCTTGGGCTCCTCGGAGCTGTGCGGCATGGGGTGTTGTCTATCAAACGCCGGTGCGGGACACGCCAGCGGGTTCGGAAAAAGATTCGGTTTCGAGTCAGAAGAGGCCGATCTGCTCGGTCCGCTCGACACGCATCCGTTTCAGGTGCCGCCAGCGCGGCAGTGCGTCCAGATACGACCACGACAACCGGTGGTGGGGAGTGGGCCCCAGCTCCTCGAGGGCGGCACGGTGGACGGGCGAGGGATAGCCGGCGTTGCGGTCGAAGCCGAACTCGCGGTGTTCAGAGCCCAGTTCGGCCATACGAGCGTCCCGGTACACCTTGGCGATCACGGACGCGGCGGCGACCGGGACACATGACAGGTCGCCCTTGACCACCGTGCGGACCCTCCAGGGAGCCCCCAGGTAGTCGTGCCTGCCGTCGAGGATCACGGCGTCGGGACGGACCGGCAGCGCCTCCAGCGCGCGTACGGCGGCGAGCCGCAGCGCGGCCGTCATGCCCAGCTCGTCGATCTCCTCCGCAGAGGAGTGCCCGAGCGCGTGGGCCGTGACCCAGTCGGTGAGCGACCCGGCGAGTTCGGCGCGGCGGGCCGGTCCGATGAGCTTGGAGTCCGTCAGCCCCTCGGGCGCCCTGCGCAGTCCGGTGACGGCCGCGCAGACGGTGACGGGCCCCGCCCAGGCCCCCCGGCCGACCTCGTCGACTCCGGCGACGACCTTCGCTCCGGTGGTGGCCCGCAGGGAACGTTCGACGCGGTGAGTGGGAGGCTCGTACGGCATGACGTCAGCCAGGGTACGCCCCACCGCCCGCGGGATGTTCCCCGGGGCCGGAGGGCACAGTCCCGCCCCACCGCCACGGCCCGGCACGGTACCGACGATGCCCTGCCAGGGCGCAGGCGTCGAGGCTCGGGCAGAGCGCCCGGGGCCTCACCGGAGCCTGCCGGGACGCCCGCGCGCCCCGGACATCCCGTACGTCTCCCCGGACTCCCCCGCGTAGGGTCCGGCATACGACTCGGGGGTGCACCAGCGCTCGAACGGCCGGTCCAGGTGGTAGCGCCCGTCCGTGCCCAGTTCCAGAGCCCGCACCTCCCCGTTGCCCGGATTGGACAGCGACTCGAACTCCGCGACCGTCCAGTGCAACCACCTCATGCAGAACAGCCGCATGGTCAGCCCGTGCGTCACCAGCAGCACGTTCGGCGGATGGTCGGAGGATTCGAAACTGCGCCACAGACTCTCCAGGAAGGCCCCGACCCGGTCGTAGACGTCCGCACCCGACTCCCCCTGCGCGAACCGGTAGAAGAAGTGCCCGTAGGCGTCGCGCGCCGCCTTCTGCCGCCGTACGTCCTCGCGGTCCTGCCAGTTGCCCCAGTCCTGTTCGCGCAGCCGGGGCTCCTCGCGCATCCGCACTCGCGTCGGGTCCAGGCGCAGCGCGCGGAGGGTCTGGTGGGTGCGGCGGTACGGCGAGACGTAGGCCGAGATCCGCTCGTCCCCGAAGAGTTCCCGCAGCCGCTCCCCCGCCGCCTCGGCCTGCCGGAATCCGCGTTCGGTAAGGCTCAGGGCATGGTCGGGCACCCGCTCGTAGACCGAGTCGTCGAAGTTCCCCTCCGACTCGCCGTGCCGGACCAGAACGATGCGCCGGGGTCGTGCCATGCCCCCACCCTAGGCGCGCGGAGGCCCCACAGCCCAACCACAGCCCAACCACAGCCCGGTCGCGGCCCTCGCGGCAACGCCCGACCGGCACCGGCACCGGCACCGGCATCAGACCGTCCAGGACGGCTCGAGATCGATCACGTCCCCGCCGACCGACGCGACATCCGCCCCCAGCTGGGCACGGAGCGCCAGCCGCTCGATCCGCTCCGTGCGGTACTTGCCGTGCTCCGCCGCCGAGTCCCACATCGACAGCACCAGGAACTCGTCCTCGGCCTGTGCCTGCGCGAAGACCCCCCGTAGCATCCCGGGCGACCCGGCCATCGCCGGGTTCCACACCTTCTCCTGCATCAGGGTGTAGTGCTCGATACGCTCGCGGCGCACCCGGCAGTGGGCGACACGCAGCAGGTCCGCGTCCGTGAACCGGGGTCGGAAACCCACCTTCACGTCGAAGCGGTACTCGAAGAGCCGGACCTGGACGTCCTTGTAGGTGCCGTTCTGCGACGCTGCCAGCCGGTCGTGGGAGCGTGCCATGAACGAGTCGTAGAAGGCCCGGCTCTCCCAGAAGCCGAACAGGTGCGCCACGCCCGGCCGGGACCGGCTCCAGCCCCCGCCCTGCGCCCGGAAGCCCGGTTCGCCGAGCAGACCGGCCCACTTCCGCTGCCCCCGCTCGAAGCCCCGTCGATCGACCACCGTGCAGCGCATCCACTTGACCAGCACCGCGCCATCGTACGGCCATACCGGTGACCGGCCGCACGGCATGTCACGGGCCTCGGAAGGCTCTCCCCCGAAGCCGCGCCGGAGATCCTCGACGAGCGGCTCGACGATCCGCGCCCGCCGAGCGTTCCTCCCACATGGCCCGGACCGCGCGCGATCCGGATGCCGTGGACAAACCACCGGACAGGCAGGAGAGTTGATGTGCTGTCATGGCGACCGCACCGCACCGGCCCCGGGTCGGGTGCGGTCGTGTACCGCAGTAGCTCAGTTCCTAGGAAGGGGAGCCCGGTGAGCAGTCCCAACAAGGGGGTGGAGAAGGTCGAGGTGGCGGTCAGGTGGGACCCCAGCCCCTCCGATTCCTCGCCCCACGACCTCGACATCATCGCCGCGACCTACACCGCGGAGGACCCGCACGGCGAGCCCGCGTACGTCGTGCACTTCGACAGCCGCTCGCCCGACGGCACCATCGACCTCAGCCGGGACAGCCGCACCGGGCTGGGGCTCGGCTACGACGAGATCATGACCCTGGAGCTCAGCCGGCTGGCCTCCTCCTACGTCCGGGTGGTCGTGGGCGTGGCGGTCCAGCAGCACAGCGGGCGCTGGACGTTCGGCGACATAGCGCGCACCGGCGTCCGGATCAGGGAGGGGTACGTCGAGCTGGCCGAGCACGACTTCTCGGGCGTGTCCGGTGCGACGGCCGCCACCGTCGCGGAGTTCACCCGCAACGGCACGGGCGCCTGGGAGTTCCGCGAGCATCTGCGCGGGTTCGACACCGACCCGGAGTCCTTCACCCGCCTCATGGGCGGCGCTCCCGTCTGACGGCCCGCCCGTCTCGCCGTCCCGCCGTGCGGCGGGGTGGGGTGGGGTGGGGAGACACCGGGCGGCCCGGAGGGCGCCGACCCGCTCCGGTCGGCGCCCTCCGGTCGTCCCGCGATGCCGCGGCGGGGCTCCGCCGCGGCATCGCGGGTCAGCTGCAGCCGCTGGTGGAGCCGCAGCCCTCGCACAGGTAGCAGCTGCCCGCGCGGCGCATCTTGGTGCCACAGGAGAAGCACAGCGGCGCGTCGGCGTTGAGACCGAGCTGCATCTCCACCAGTTCGGTGGAGCTGTGCGCCTCCTTCGGCGCCGGAACCGGCGCCTGCGGCTCGGGGGAGCTGCTCACCGTCTTGGGCGGCTCCACCTGGCGCGGGGCCGACTGGGCCAGGCTCTCGACGTCCAGCTCGTCGTCGGCGGGCTCGTAGGAGCCGGTCTCCAGGTGGCGCTGGCGCTCCTCGGCGGAGTGGATGCCGAGGGCCGAGCGGGTCTCGAAGGGCAGGAAGTCCAGCGCCAGACGGCGGAAGATGTAGTCGACGATCGACTGCGCCATCCGCACGTCCGGGTCATCGGTCATACCGGCCGGCTCGAAGCGCATGTTGGTGAACTTCGAGACGTAGGTCTCCAGCGGCACGCCGTACTGCAGGCCCACCGAGACGGCGATCGAGAAGGCATCCATCATGCCCGCGAGGGTCGACCCCTGCTTGGACATCTTCAGGAAGACCTCGCCCAGCCCGTCGTCCGGGTAGGAGTTGGCGGTCATGTAGCCCTCGGCACCGCCGACGGTGAAGGAGGTGGTGATACCGGGCCTGCCCTTGGGCAGACGCTTGCGCACCGGGCGGTACTCGACGACCTTCTCGGCCCTGGACTGCCGTTCCTCGCCCTTGCCCTCCCTCTTCTTGGCGGAGAGCGGCTGGCCGACCTTGCAGTTGTCGCGGTAGATCGCCAGCGCCTTCAGGCCGAGCTTCCAGCCCTCGAAGTAGATCTCCTCGACCTCCTCGACGGTGGCCGACTCGGGCATGTTCACCGTCTTGGAGATCGCGCCGGACAGGAACGGCTGGGCGGCGGCCATCATCCGCACGTGCCCCATCGGTGAGATGGAGCGCTCGCCCATGGCGCAGTCGAAGACCTCGTAGTGCTCCGGACGCAGCCCCGGGGCGTCGATGACGTTGCCGTGCTCGGCGATGTGCTCGACGATCGCCTCGACCTGCTCGGGCTGGTAGCCGAGCCGCTTGAGTGCCTTGGGGACGGTGTTGTTGACGATCTGCATCGAGCCGCCGCCGACCAGCTTCTTGAACTTGACCAGGGCCAGGTCGGGCTCGATGCCGGTAGTGTCGCAGTCCATCATCAGACCGATGGTGCCGGTGGGAGCCAGCACGGATGCCTGGGCGTTGCGGAATCCGTTCTTCTTGCCCAGCCGGAGCACGTCCTGCCACGCCTCGGTGGCCGCGGCCCACACCGGGGTGTCCAGGTCGTCCATGCGCTTGGCGCCGGTGTTGGCGTCGGCGTGCTGCCTCATGACGCGCTGGTGGGCGTCGGCGTTGCGGGCGTAGCCCTCGTACGCGCCGACGACCGCGGCCAGTTCGGCGGAGCGGCGGTAGGAGGTGCCGGTCATCAGGGAGGTGACCGCACCGGCCAGGGCGCGTCCGCCGTCGGAGTCGTAGGCGTGGCCGGTGGCCATCAGCAGGGCTCCGAGGTTGGCGTAGCCGATGCCCAGCTGGCGGAAGGCGCGGGTGGTCTCACCGATCTTCTCGGTGGGGAAGTCGGCGAAGCAGATGGAGATGTCCATCGCGGTGATGACCAGCTCGACGATCTTCGCGAAGCGCTCGGCGTCGAAGGACTGGATGCCGGCGTCGTCGTCGCGCAGGAACTTCATCAGGTTCAGCGAGGCCAGGTTGCACGAGGAGTTGTCCAGGTGCATGTACTCGCTGCACGGGTTGGAGGCGGTGATGCGGCCGCTCTCCGGCGAAGTGTGCCAGTGGTTGATGATGTCGTCGTACTGGATGCCGGGGTCGGCGCAGGCCCAGGCGGCCTCGGCCATCTTGCGGAACAGCGCCTTGGCGTCGACCTCCTCGATGGCCTCGCCGGTCATCCGGGCGCGCAGGCCGAACTTCGACCCCTCCTCGACGGCCTTCATGAAGGCGTCGTTGACGCGGACGGAGTTGTTGGCGTTCTGGTACTGGACGGAGGTGATGTCGTCGCCGCCCAGGTCCATGTCGAAGCCCGCGTCGCGCAGGGCGCGGATCTTCTCCTCCTCCTTGACCTTGGTCTCGATGAACGCCTCGACGTCGGGGTGGTCCACGTCCAGGACGACCATCTTGGCCGCGCGGCGGGTGGCGCCGCCGGACTTGATCGTCCCGGCGGAGGCGTCGGCGCCGCGCATGAAGGAGACCGGGCCCGAGGCATTGCCGCCGGAGGAGAGCAGTTCCTTGGAGGAGCGGATGCGCGAGAGGTTCAGGCCCGCGCCGGAACCTCCCTTGAAGATCATCCCCTCTTCCTTGTACCACTCCAGGATCGACTCCATGGAGTCGTCGACGGAGAGGATGAAGCAGGCGGAGACCTGCTGGGGCTGGGCGGTGCCGACGTTGAACCACACCGGGGAGTTGAACGAGAACACCTGGTGGAGCACGGCGTGGGCCAGCTCGTGCTCGAAGATCTCGGCGTCGGCCGGGGAGGCGAAGTAGCCGTGCTTCTCACCGGCGGCGCGGTAGGTCTTGACCACGCGGTCGATCAGCTGCTTCAGGCTGGTCTCGCGCTGGGGGGTACCGACCGCGCCGCGGAAGTACTTGCTGGTGACGATGTTGACCGCGTTCACCGACCAGAAGTCGGGGAACTCCACGCCGCGCTGCTCGAAGTTGACCGAGCCGTCGCGCCAGTTGGTCATGACGACGTCACGGCGCTCCCAGACCACCTCGTCGTACGGGTGCACCCCGGGGGTGGTGTGGATGCGCTCGATCCGCAGACCCTTGGCGGCCTTGGTCCCCTTGGACCGGGCCCCTCGTGCCGGGTCGCTCGTCGTCTCTGTCATTCCGCCTCCCTGTACAGGCATAACGCCCTGACACACCCCGCACTTCCCGGGGTGTGGTGTTCGTTTCGATGGCCGGAGCACGACGCGCTCCGGTCCGGTCCGTGTGGGGCCGCTCAGTCTCCGGCGGCCAGTGGCGCGGGCGGAGCGGCGGGGCTTTCGCCGCCTCCGCCGTCGCTTCCGTCTCCGGTCCTCCCGGGACCGCTGCGGCCCCCGGCTCCCGCGGCCGTGGTTCTGCCCGGCGCAGCGTCGCCTCCGCCGGCACGGTCACCGCCCGCCGGCGTCCGTTCCCCGCGCAGCTCGGCGATCGCGGCCTCGAAGTCCTCCAGCGAGTCGAACGCCTGGTACACGGAGGCGAAGCGCAGGTACGCCACGAGGTCCAGTTCGCGCAGCGGACCGAGTATGGCCAGCCCGACATCGTGCGTGGACAGCTCGGCGCTCCCGGTGGCGCGCACCGCCTCCTCGACCCGCTGGCCCAGCTTGGCGAGCGCGTCCTCGGTGACCGGACGCCCCTGGCATGCCTTGCGCACCCCGGCGATCACCTTGTCCCGGCTGAAGGGCTCGGTGACCCCGCTCCGCTTGATGACCATCAACGACGCGTTCTCCACCGTCGTGAAGCGGCGCGAGCAGTGCGGGCACTGGCGGCGTCGGCGGATCGCGGTGCCGTCGTCGGTGGTGCGACTGTCGACGACGCGGCTGTCGGGGTGCCGGCAGAAGGGGCAGTGCATCGCTTCCCACCCTCCTTCACCCTCGATGGCGCAGCATGAGCGGCGCAGCGGAACAGCGTTGGACACACGTTCGGGTACCCAGTGGGCGGACCCCGAAAGCGGCCACCAGCATAGGTGATGCCCGCCGCCCTCCAGGACCAGGGGACCACAACTTCTGGGTGGCCGTCGAATATCTAACCACTACATCTGGTAGCTGCCCGACGAACACGCCATGCATGCCGGAAACGCCGGAGCGGCAAACGCACGAGAGGCTACCGTAGCGATCGCAGGCGATTCGCAGTCCCTACACCGGCCTCATCAATCACGTCAGCTAATCTGTGGAATTTCACTCGAACGTGTGTTTGGCGCAACCTTTCGAAAGCACATACCGTTGTCCAACCAGGGAGAACCGCTCGAGAGGGGCCGACGTGACCACCACAGCAGAGAGCAGCACCATCACCGCACGGGACCGGGCCGACCGTGTGCGGGAGGCAAACGCCGTTTCCGGCGCGCCCGACAGCACGGACGACGGTGCGGAGGCTCTCAGGCCCACCCGCTCCCTGCCCGGCCGCCCACCGGGAATCCGAGCCGACAGCTCCGGGCTGACTGACCGGCAGCGCCGGGTGATCGAGGTGATCCGCGACTCGGTGCAGCGCCGCGGCTACCCGCCGTCGATGCGGGAGATCGGACAGGCCGTCGGCCTGTCCTCCACCTCCTCCGTGGCCCACCAGCTGATGGCCCTGGAGCGCAAGGGCTTCCTGCGGCGCGACCCGCACCGCCCCCGCGCCTACGAGGTGCGCGCCTCGGACGCGCCCACCAGCCAGACCACCGACACCACCGGCAAGCCCGCCGCCTCCTACGTCCCCCTGGTCGGCCGGATCGCCGCCGGAGGCCCGATCCTCGCCGAGGAGTCGGTAGAGGACGTCTTCCCGCTGCCCCGCCAGCTCGTCGGCGACGGCGAGCTGTTCGTGCTCAAGGTCATCGGCGACTCCATGGTCGACGCGGCGATCTGCGACGGCGACTGGGTCACGGTGCGCCGCCAGCCGGTCGCCGAGAACGGCGACATCGTCGCCGCCATGCTGGACGGCGAGGCGACCGTCAAGCGCTTCAGGCGCGAGGACGGGCATGTGTGGCTGATCCCCCACAACGCCGCCTACCAGCCGATCCCCGGCGACGAGGCCACCATTCTCGGCAAGGTCGTCGCTGTGCTGCGGCGCGTCTGACGCGCCACAGCACGGCACCGGCCGCGCGGCGGCCGGAAGGGATCGCCCCGGGATCACTGCGCCGGTCCCGGGGCCCGGCTCTTCCCCGTGCTCCCGGTGTTCCGGCAGGGGTTCACAAACCCGGGAGCGGTCGGGGGCCGGACTCTGCCCACCCGCCGCCCCGTCCTGTCACCCCACTGTGCTGCCCCGCCCTACGCGCTCTCCCTGACCGCGGCGTCGATGGCCGCCAGTGAACGGCGCACCTGGTTGCGGTCGGTGGTGTACCAGAAGTCGGGCATCGAGGCCCGCAGGAAGCTCCCGTAGCGTGCCCGGGCCAGCCGCGAGTCCAGTACCGCGACCACGCCCCGGTCTCCCGTCGCCCGCACCAGACGGCCCGCCCCCTGTGCCATCAGCAGCGCGGCGTGGGTGGCCGCCACCGCCATGAAGCCGTTTCCGCCTGCCTCCTCCACGGCCTTCTGCCGGGCGCTCATCAGCGGATCGTCGGGGCGCGGGAACGGGATGCGGTCCATCACCACCAGCTGGCAGTTCGGGCCCGGCACGTCCACGCCCTGCCACAGCGACAATGTCCCGAACAGGCAGGTCTCGGCATCCGCCGCGAAGCGCCGGATCAGCTCGCCCAGGGTCTCCTCGCCCTGCAGCAGTACGGGTACGTCCAGCCGCCCGCGCACTTCCTCGGCCGCCGCCTGGGCGGCCCGCATCGAGGAGAACAGTCCGAGGGTGCGTCCCCCGGCCGCTTCCACCAGCTCGGTCAGCTCGTCCAGCATGTCGCCGCGGCTGCCCTCCCGGCCGGGCGGTGACAGGTGCTGGGCGACGTAGAGGATGCCCTGCCTGCGGTAGTCGAAGGGCGAGCCGACGTCCAGTCCCCACCACTGCGGGTCCCCGGCGCCCGCCTCCGCCGCGTCGCTCCCGTTCCCCTCGTCCCCGCCGACGGCACCCGCGCCGCCGGCCTCCGTGATCCGTCCCCCGGCGCTCAGCCCCAGGGAGGCGCCCACCCCGTCGAAGTCCCCGCCGAGCTTGAGCGTGGCCGAGGCCAGCACCACCGACCGGTCCTCGAACAGCTTCTCCCTCAGCAGTCCGGAGACCGCCAGCGGTGCGACCCGCAGCGAGGCTCCGTAGCGGTCGTGGCGCTCGTACCAGACGACGTCGTACTCCGAGCCCTGCACGATGCGCTCGGCGACCGCGTGGACGTTCTCCACCGAGGCCTGGGCCTGGCGGCGGACCGCGTCCTCGTCCTGGACGGACCGGTCACGGGTGCTGCCCAGAGCGGTGATGACCGCGCGGGCCGCGTCGCGCAGCGCCGTCAGGGCGTATCCGAGGTCCTCGGGGATCTCCTCCAGCCGGCCCGGCAGCGCCAGCTCCATCAGCCGCTCGAAGCCCTCCGCGGCCGTCTGCAGCCGGTCGGCCTCCTTCTCGTCGACAAGTTTGGCCGCACGGCGCACCGCCCGGTTGACCCCGCCCGGCGTCAGCTCGCCGGTGGCCACCCCGGTGACCCGGGAGACCAGTTCGTGCGCCTCGTCGACGATCAGGACCTCATGGCCGGGGAGCACCGGCGCACCCTCGATGGCGTCGATGGCCAGCAGCGCGTGGTTGGTGACGATCACCTCGGCGAGCTTGGCCCGCTCGCGCGCCGCCTCCGCGAAGCACTCCGCCCCGTAGGCGCAGCGGGTGGCGCCCAGGCACTCCCGCGAGGAGACCGACACCTGGGACCAGGCGCGGTCGGAGACGCCCGGGGTGAGGTCGTCGCGGTCACCGGTCTCGGTCTCGTCCGCCCAGTCCCGCAGCCGCAGCAGGTCCTTGCCCAGCCGGCTGGTGGGGGCCGCGGCCTCGAAAGGGTCGAACAGACCGTCCTCGTCGTCCTGCGGCACCCCCTCGTGGAGGCGGTGCAGGCACAGGTAGTTGGAGCGTCCTTTGAGCATGGCGTACTCGGGACGGCGGCGCAGCAGCGGGTGGAGGGCCTCGACCGTACGCGGCAGGTCGCGTTCGACCAGCTGCCGCTGCAGGGCGAGCGTCGCGGTCGCGATGACCGTGCGTTCCCCGTGCGCCAGGGCGGGCACCAGGTATCCCAGCGACTTGCCGGTCCCGGTGCCCGCCTGGACCAGCAGGTGGACGTTGCTGTCGATGGCCTCGGCCACGGCTTCGGCCATGGCCACCTGGCCGGATCGCTCGGTGCCTCCGACGGCGGCGACGGCGGCGTGGAGGAGGTCGGTGAGGGCGGGCTTGGTCATAGGACCGCCACCTTACGCGGCGGCGCCGACAGCCGTACCCGGTACGGCCCACAGCCCGCCCGGGAAGTCACGGGAGGGGCCGCGGCGTCCGGTCTCGGACCACCACGGCGGCCCGTTTGCCCGGGAGGTCGGTCTCGGCGGCCAGCCGGAAGCCCGCCCGCAGGAAGGCCGCGATGGACGGGGCATTGCGGATGTCGGGCTCGGCGACGACGCGGCCGCAGGCCGGACGCCGGTCCAGGACGAGGTCCGAGACCGCCCGCAGCAGCACCGTGCCGACCCCGCGTCCCCGGTCCGCCGCGCTGCCGATCAGCAGATGCAGCCCGGTGTCGTGCGGGCGCACCGGGTGGTACCGGGCGAGCGGGTCGAGATCGGCGCGGTAGACCTCCCAGTAGCTCATGGGGACGCCGGAGAGCACCCCCAGACACGGTACGCTGCGCCCGTCGCCGCCGGTCTGGGCGCGCAGATGCGCGGCGGTGGTGCCGGCGGGGCCTGCCAGGTGCCAGAAGGCCGCCACCGCGGGGTCGTTCATCCAGGCGGTGATCAGCCGCAGGTCGCGTTCGACGCGGACGGGAACGAGCCGGAAGACACCGGCGGCCGTGATGACCGGCCCCCAGTCGGCGACGCCGTCCAGCAGACCCGCCCGCGCCCGGGGCGGCCCGGAGGGCGGTCGCGGGCCGGGAGCGGCGGCGATCGGCGGGACCGCCGCGCCCGACGGGACGCGTACGGCAGCGGGCGCGGTGGCGACCGTGGACACGGCGGGAGCGGGGCAGGCCTGTGGAACACCGGTGGTCATGGTGGTATCTCCTGTGAGGTTCAGGGCTTCACCAGGGGGTTGGTGACGGTGACATAGACGGACTGGGTGTCCACCGGCCCGGCCAGCTCGTCCAGCCCGTGCAGCCGGGTGAGGAGGTTGGCCTTGCACCGCAGGACCGGGGAGTGAAGCAGGAGGGCGGGCAGCGATGAGCTGGGGGCGCCGTCGCCGGGGCGGTCGGCGTCGGTGAGGAAGCGGCGCAGCGCGGCGAGCAGCAGTTCCTCCTCGGCCAGCCCCTGGGAGCCGAACGCCCCGATCAGACCCAGTACGTTGTTGACGCCCAGGTAGTAGGCGAAGCGCTCGTCGGCGACCTCGTCGGCGACGAAGGTGTCGCTGTCCGCGCCGATGCCCGGCAAGCGCCTCCGGAGCGCCTCCCGGTGGGACTCGCGGAAGTAGTAGCCCTGGTTGTCGCGGTAGCGGCCGCCAACCGGCCAGCCGTCGCCGTCGAGCAGGACCACGGTGTTCTGCTGGTGCGCCTCCAGGGCGATACCCGCCTCGGCGTCCAGCCACAGCACGGGGTGCACGACGGTGTGGAGGTAGCGCAGGAACCACTCGGCGGCGACGGTGGCCACCGGCCGTCCCGTACGGGCCGCGAGCCGGGTGACGACATCGGCCAGCCGGGAGCGGAGCGCGCCGCGGGGATCGCCGGGCCAGGGCCGGGGGGAGGTCAGCCCGGCCAGGCACACGGCGTCGCCGCCGGGCCCGAAGGGGTTGTGCCGGATGACGGTGTCCAGCCCGGCCACCGGCTTCCCGGCGCCGTCGTCGACGGCCAGCCAGGCGGGGTCGCGCACGATGTCGAAACCCGGACGGCCGGGGAAGGCGGCCCGCCAGCGCGCGCCCAGGCCGGTGCGCAGCAGCCGGTGCACCTCCACTCCGCGGCGCAGCTCCTTGCGGAGGTTCTCCCGGCGGGAGTTGGTGATCCGCATGCCCAGCGAGAGCTTGAGCATGGCGGGTACGCCGGGCCGGTGGACGGTGCGCACGGAGGAGGTCGGGTGCCACGGGTCGCCGTGCGGGCCGAGGTCGTGCAGCAGACCGGCCTCGAGCAGAGCCGTGACGGCGGGGCGGTGCCGCACCTCTCGGGCCTGCCAGGGGTGCAGCGGAAGGGGGACCGTCCCCTCGGGCAGACGCAGCCCGGGCCCGGCCAGCTCGGCGGCGATCCGTTCGGCGGGCACGATCCGGCCGCGGTCGGTCCAGGCGGAGTCGGAGGCCAGGACGGAGCGGTCGACGGCCACCCAGTGCAGGGGGAAGGCCCCGCGCAGTTCCGGGGACCAGGCGCGTGCCTCGGCCCCGGTGACGCCCTCGCGGCTCTTGGGCACCGGGTGCAGCGGGTGCCCGAGGATCAGGGACTGCTCGCCGTCCAGGAACGGGTCGGCGGTGGGTGGTGCGTCGGGACGGGCCCGGCGGTCGGCGAGGAAGACGGCGGTACGGCCCACGGAGTCGGCTACCCGGCCGACCAGCTCCGTGCCCTCTCCCCTGGCGGCTCCCGGGGCCGTGGGCCCGCGGTGCGCGGCCTCCCTCGCCAGCAGGGCGGCCAGCGTCACCGCGTCGAGGGGGGCGGTGCCGGGCGCGGCGCCCTCCAGGGCGGGTGGGCCGAAGCGGTGCCAGCCGGCGGCGGACCAGTGGTGGAGCGGCACCCGCAGCACCAGACCGCAGGAGGCCAGCGCGACGCGGAGGACGGCCCCGCCGGGCCGGGGCAGGTCGTTCTCCCGCACCCAGCAGCGCAGCAGGTTCTCGGCGGCCGCGGCGTCGGCGGCCACGAACGGGTCGGAGTGTTCCAGCGGGTCGCCCGCCCTCCGCTCACCGGCGTACTGCCGGGGTACGACGGGCCCGGCGGGCTCCGCGAGTGCGGCATCCGCGGCGGGTGCGGCGGGTGTGGTGGGCCGCCCTCCCGCCGGGTCCGCCGCCTCCTGCGTCGTCATCCCGTCCGGAGCGGGACATGCGTTCACGGAAGTCTCCCTGGGCGTGAGGGCACCGCACCGGTGCGTGGTCGTCCGGTTACCGTGGCACGGCGCTGCCGGCGCAGGCGGCACCATGCCTCCGCCCGTACCAACGACGGCGCCCCCGCCGGATCACGGCCGGGGACGAGATCGCAGCCTCCCGGGCGAGGTCGCGCCGCACGGCGTGTTCTGGGCGGCCTGGGCCGCAGACGGCCGAGCACTGGATCTCCAACGGTGCCGAGACGGGCGGTCCGGGCCGCCTCGCAGGACTTCGCCGTGCTGCGGATGGAGGCCGAGGGCCTCCTGGAGGGCGTCAGCGGGAAGTCCGCCGGCGGGCCCCGAACGAAGACGCGGCATACCGAGGCCCCGCCGCCCCGAGGGGGCGACGGGGCCTCGTGCACACGGATGTGCGGGCGCCCGGTGGTCAGACCATGGCCATCGGGCTGCGCACCATGTCGCTGCCGGGCACCGGCTCGGAGGGGTCGCTGCCCAGCTCCACGATGCGGTTGTCGGCGTCGACGTGCACCACCGCGGGCCGGTGGGAGCGGGCCTCGGCGTCGTCCATCTGCGCGTAGCTGATGAGGATCACCAGGTCCCCGGGGTGGACCAGGTGCGCGGCCGCGCCGTTGATTCCGATCACCCCGGAGCCGCGCCGCCCCTCGATGACATAGGTCTCCAGGCGGGCGCCGTTGGTGATGTCGACGATGTGGACCAGCTCTCCGGGCAGCAGGTCGGCGGCCTCCATCAGGTCCGCGTCAATCGTGACGGACCCCACGTAGTGGAGATCCGCCTCGGTGACCGTGGCACGGTGGATCTTCGACTTGAACATGGTGCGCAGCACGGTGCCGACTCCTCGAAGGTGGGTAGGGTCGCGCTCCCGGGGCAGGATGCGCGCCGTCCCGCCCATCGTACGGCCGCGCCCCCGGCCACCCGGTGGAGCGTGACCCGGATCACGGTCGGTCGGCCGCCGTCTCCCGTGGCCCGCGGCGCGGACTCCAGCACCGCGGATAACGCCCCCTGACCGGCCACACCACCGGGGACAGCGCGCACCAGGCCGCCGAAACCGCCACCGGAAGCCTCTCACGCAGCCGTGCGGCCACCGAGATACCGTCCAGACCGGGCAGATCGATGTCGAGGACCATGATGTCGGGCCCGTGCCGCAGGGCCGCCTCCAGCGCGGACAGGCCGTCGGCCGCCTGCCCCGCGACCTCGATGCCCGGTTGTCCGTCCGGGATCTCCGCCGGGTCCGCCCGCACCACGTGCATGTCCTCGGCGACCAGCACTTTGATCGTGGGATCAGTATGCCCGTACGGCATCCGGCCCCGCACAGCCTCGGGCCCGCCCCCTGGAGAAGGGGGCGGGCCCGGTTGCGCGGTGCCGGAAGGCGCGTGCGGCGCCGGGGTCAGGCCGTCGTGCCCGCGGTGGCGTACGCCCTGAGTTCGACCGCCAGCTCCTCGTGAACACGGGTCGCGAGCAGCGTGCCGCCCTCGGTGTGTTCCTCCGAGATGATCTCCCCCTCGGCGTGGGCCCGGGAGACCAGGTCGCCGCGGGTGTAGGGCACCAGCACCGTCAGCTCCACGGCCGGGCGCGGCAGCTCCCGGTCGATCAGCTCCAGCAGCTCGTCGACACCCTGCCCGGTACGGGCGGAGACGGCGAGGGCGCGCTTCTCGGCGCGCAGCAGCCGCGCCAGGGTCAGCGGATCGGCGGCGTCCGCCTTGTTGACCACCACGATCTCGGGCACGTCCACCGCGCCGACGTCCCGGATCACCTCGCGCACGGCGGCGAGCTGCTCCTCGGGGGCCGGGTGCGAGCCGTCCACCACGTGGAGGATCAGGTCGGAGTCGGCGACCTCCTCCATCGTGGAGCGGAACGCCTCGACGAGGTGATGCGGCAGATGGCGCACGAAGCCGACGGTGTCGGCCAGGGTGTACGCGCGCCCGCCGGGGGTCTCGGCGCGGCGTACGGTCGGATCAAGGGTGGCGAACAGCGCGTTCTCCACCAGCACGCCCGCGCCCGTGAGGCGGTTGAGCAGCGAGGACTTGCCCGCGTTGGTGTATCCGGCGATGGCGATCGACGGTACCTTGTTGCGGCGCCGCTCCTGCCGCTTGACGTCGCGGCCGGTCTTCATCTCCGCGATCTCCCGGCGCGTCTTCGCCATCTTCTCGCGGATCCGCCGCCGGTCCGTCTCGATCTTGGTCTCACCGGGACCACGGGTGGCCATGCCGCCGCCGGAGGAACCGGAGCCGCCGCCGCCCATCTGCCGGGACAGAGACTGGCCCCAGCCGCGCAGCCTGGGCAGCATGTACTGCATCTGCGCCAGCGCCACCTGGGCCTTGCCCTCGCGGGACTTGGCGTGCTGGGCGAAGATGTCGAGGATCAGGGCGGTGCGGTCCACCACCTTGACCTTGACGACGTCCTCCAGGTGGATGAGCTGGCCGGGGCTGAGCTCACCGTCGCACACGACGGTATCGGCCGCCGTCTCGACCACGATGTCGCGCAGCTCCTGCGCCTTGCCCGAGCCGATGTAGGTGGCCGGGTCCGGCTTGTCGCGGCGCTGGATCACCCCGTCGAGGACGAGCGCGCCGGCGGTCTCGGCCAGGGCCGCGAGCTCGGCGAGGGAGTTATCGGCGTCCTGCGCGGTGCCGGAGGTCCACACGCCCACGAGCACCACGCGCTCCAGGCGCAGCTGCCGGTACTCGACCTCCGTGACGTCCTGGAGTTCGGTGGACAGGCCCGCGACACGGCGGAGAGCGGCGCGCTCGGAGCGGTCGTACTGGTCACCGTCGCGCTCGCCGTCGATGTCGTGGCTCCAAGCGACGTCCTCCTCCATCAGGGCGTCGGCTCGGCGGTACGTCTCGGCGAGGCGCTGGCCGTTCTGCGGGAGGGAGGAAGAGAAGGTCAAGTGAGTCCTTACGTCGTTGGAGTGAAGGTATCCGGGTCAACGTGTACGGCGCCCGGAACATTCCCGTCGGCACGAGTGCGAGCAGGGGCCCGGAGGCGGATCCGGGCCGCAGCCCGCCCCGGACATGAAGATGGTGGCACGGCGCGGCCCGGCCGTCACCCGGTTTGTGCGGCGGCCCGCCCTTCCGGCGGACCGGGCTCCCCCGAGCGGGTTCCTCAGGGCTGGGTCCGGGTGGCCCGGACGACGTCGTAGACGCCGGGCACCTCCCGCATGGCCCGCATCAGCCTGGGCAGCTCACCGGCGTCCTCCAGGCGCAGGGTGTAGGTGTGCCGCACCCGGTGCTCCCTGGGCGGCTCGACCTCGGCGGAGACCACGGCGACCCCTTCCGCCGCGATGGCCTCGGTCAGGTCGGCCAGGAGGTGCGGGCGGCTCAGTGACTCGGCGTACAGCGTCACCCGGCAACCCGCGCCGGAGTCCTGCCACCGCACGGCCACGGTCCCGCGGCCGGCCGCGGTCATCCGGGCCACGGTGGGGCAGCCCTCCCGGTGGGCGGTCACCGCACCGCCGCGTACCGCGAAGCCGACCACGGCGTCGGGCGGCACCGGTGTGCAGCAGCGGGCCAGCCGCACGGGGGCGCCGGGCAGCCCGGCCACCGCCGCGGGCCTCTCGCGGGGCCGCGCGGCCCGTCCGGGGGCGCCGGGCGCGGAGGCAGGGGCCGCGGGGGCGTGCGTGGTCGCCCGGGCTCCGGCCGGAGGGCCCGGCCGGGTGTCCCCGTCCGCGTCCTCCGCTCGCTCGCCCCCCTGCGCGCAGGCGTCGAGCCAGGTGCGGATGGCGATCCGCGCGGTGGGGGTGCGGGCGTGTTCGAGCCACTGCGGGGAGGGGCCGGAGGTGCCCTCGGAAGCCATCAGCAGCTGCAGCGAGTCCCCGTCGCTCAGTACGGTGCCCAGCGCCGCGAGCCGTCCGTCCACCCGGGCGCCGACCAGGGCGTGCCCGGCCGCGCCGTAGCGGGCGTAGGCGGCGTCCACGCAGGTGGCGCCCGCAGGCAGGTGGAGGGCCGCTGTCCGGCCGGGGCCACCCGGGTCGGTGCAGAAGACGGTGATCTCGCGGTCCTGGGCGAGATCGTCTCGCAGCTCGGCCCAGAAAGTGTCCGGATCGGGTGCGTGGCTCTGCCACTCCAGCAGCCTCTCCAGCCAGCCGGGCCGGGTGGGGTCGGCGCGGCCGTCGTCCGCGGCGGCCGCCTCGTCGTGGGGGTCGGAGGAGTGGCCGGGGGCCCCGTGCGGGTCACCGAGGGCGATCACCCCGGCCTCGGCGACACGGTGCATCCGGCGGGTGCGGACCAGGACCTCGGCCATCCGCCCCCCGGTGTCGGCGACGGCGGTGTGCAGCGACTGGTACAGGTTGAACTTGGGTACGGCGATGAAGTCCTTGAACTCCGACATCATCGGCGTGAAGCAGGTGTGCAGCTCTCCCAGGACGGCGTAGCAGTCCGCGTTCTCGGCGACCAGGATCAGCAGCCGCCCGAAGTCGCAGGGCCCCAGCTCGCCGCGTTTGGCGCGGGCCCGGTGGACGGAGAGGAAGTGCCGCGGCCGGATGAGGACCTCCGCGGCGATGCCCGCCTCGCGCAGTACGGCACGCACCGATTCGGCGATCTCGGCGAGCGGGTCGGCGCCGGCGTTGTGCTCGCGGATCAGCTCCCGGGTGCGGTCGTACTCCTCCGGGTGGAGCACGGCGAAGGCCAGGTCCTCCAGTTCGGTCTTGAGCGCCTGTACGCCCAGCCGCTCGGCCAGCGGGATCAGCACGTCACGGGTGACGCGGGCGATCCGCGCCTGCTTCTCGGGCCGCATCACCCCCAGGGTGCGCATGTTGTGCAGCCGGTCGGCGAGCTTGATGGACATCACCCGCACGTCGCTGCCGGTGGCCACCAGCATCTTTCGGAAGGTCTCCGGCTCGGCGGCGGCGCCGTAGTCCACCTTCTCCAGTTTGGTGACGCCGTCGACCAGGTAACCCACCTCCTCGCCGAACTCCGCCCGCACCTGCTCCAGCGTCACATCGGTGTCCTCGACGGTGTCGTGGAGCAGGGAGGCCGTCAGGGTCGTGGTCTCGGCGCCGAGTTCGGCCAGGATCAGGGTGACGGCCAGCGGGTGGGTGATGTAGGGCTCGCCGCTCTTGCGCGTCTGCCCCCGGTGCGAGGACTCCGCCAGCACGTAGGCGCGGCGCAGGGTGTCGAGGTCGGCGCCGGGGTGGTGGGCGCGGTGCGCCTTGGCCACGTGTTCGATGGCGTCGGGGAGGGCGTGTCGGGACGACGGACCCAGGAGGGCCGCACGACCGAGCTTGCGAAGGCTCCGTACTGCGCTCATGGCACCTCCCACTGCCTCGGGGGGCTTGATCCTACCGAGCCTGCCACATCCCGCGTGCCGCCTCCTGTCCGCAGTGGCCGGGATCACCCGTTCGAGCGGTCGCCCTCAGGAAACGGCGAGCAGGAACGGCTCGATCGTACCCTCGGCCACGATCACGGCGGGTCCGGTCATCTCGACACCGCCGTCCGGATGTTCAGTGATCACCAGCCGCCCGCCGGGGACGTCGACGGTGTAGGTGACCGGAGTGCCGTCCGCGGCCGGGTCCGCGCCGTCCCGGCGGGCGGCGGCGACCATGACCGCGCAGGCGCCCGTACCGCAGGAGCGGGTCTCGCCGGAGCCTCGCTCGTGCACCCGCAGGGCCACATGGCGCGGCCCCCGGCCGACGGCGAACTCGACGTTGACTCCTTCGGGGTAGGCCGCGGCCGGCGCCACGGCCGGAGCGGTGTACAGGTCGCCGGCGTGGGCGAGGTCGTCGACGAAGGCGACGGCGTGCGGGTTGCCCATGTCGACGTGGAGCGCGGGCCAACTGTGCTCACCCGCCGTCACTGTGACGTCCGTCTCCGTACCGCCGGGCAGCTTGGCCGCGCCCATGTGGACGGTGACGCCACCGTCCTCGGTCAGGCGCACCCGGCGCACACCGGCCCGGGTGGCGACGGCGAGGTCGCCGGTACCGGCCAGTCCGGCGCGCCGGAGGTAGCGCGCGAAGACCCGTACGCCGTTGCCGCACATCTCCGCGACACTGCCGTCGGAGTTGCGGTAGTCCATGAACCACTCGGCCTCGCCGGCCATCGAGCGTGCCTCGGGGTGGGCCGCGGAGCGCACCGCCCGCAGCAGGCCGTCCCCACCGATCCCGGCCCGCCGGTCGCACAGTCGGGCCACGGCCGCAGTGGACAGGTCCCGCACCCCGTCCGGGTCGGGGATGATCACGAAGTCGTTCTCGGTGCCGTGCCCCTTGAGGAACGGCACGGACGTGCCTGCGGTCCCTGCTGCGCTGTTCACGGTGCCCATCGTACGGGGCCGGCCCCGGCCGCCGGGCAGGCCGGCGGGAGGACCGGGGCGGTGTCTAGCGGAGCCGGGCGACGCGCCAAACGGCCAGCGTCACGAGAGCGCCGGCGATCAGCGCGTACAGCACGATCAGACGCCAGTCGGGACGCTCGCCGGAGCCTCGCGCCGGCAGGCCCGGCCAGGTGAGGCCGACACGGCGGGCGGCCATCATGCCCCAGCCGGCGGCACAGCAGCTGAGGAGGAGCCCGAGCATGGCGACCACCGCACCGCCCTCGCCGAGCCCGAAGGCGAGCGGGAAGGCGAACATCAGCGAGCCGGCCGCTCCCAGGCCCACGATGGGGGCGAGCTGCCACAGCCGCAGCTTCCGGGGCGGGCGGAGTTCACCGTAGGACTCGTCCTCCTCGGGTGCCGCTTCCTCCAGCGCCCCGAGGCCGTCGCCGTCCTCCAGAGAGTCCACACCGTCCAGGTCCTGCGGGCCGTCGCCGGCCGCGCCGTCGGCGCGGAGCTGCTCGACGGCCGGTTCGTCGCTGCTACGAGGGCCGGCCTCCATCGCCACGTGCCCTCCCAACTCCCGGCTCTGCGGCTCGATCGGCGGTCGATGCTCGCCGATGCTCGATAATGGCACGCCAGGGCGGCCGTCCAGCGCCCGCTGGACGTCCCGATGCCATCACGTGATCAGGCTGTGACCGCCCGTTCGAGGAGGGCCAGGGCCCGCCCGGGGAGTTCGCCGCGGTCGTCCGCCGCACCGCTGAGCCAGTGGACACGCGGGTCGCGGCGGAACCAGGAGTCCTGGCGGCGCGCGAAGCGCTTGGTGGCGCGTACGGTCTCGGCGCGCGCCTCGTCCTCGGTGCACTCGCCGGCCAGGGCGGTCAGAATCTGCTGGTAGCCCAGGGCGCGCGAGGCCGTGCGGCCCTCGCGCAGCCCGGCACGCTCCAGCTCGCGCACCTCCTCGACCAGCCCCGCCTCCCACATCCTGTCGACCCGCCGGGCGATCCGCTCGTCGAGTTCCGGGCGTCCGACGTCGACTCCGATCTGGAGGGTGTCGTAGACGGAGTCGGGACCGGGGAGGTTGGCGGTGAAGGGACGACCGGTGATCTCGACGACCTCCAGGGCGCGGACGATCCGGCGGCCGTTGCCGGGCAGGATCGCGCGGGCCGCCTCGGGGTCGACGGCGGCGAGCCGGGCGTGGAGCGCCCCGGGGCCGGACTCGGTCAGCTCCTCCTCCAGCCGGGCCCGCACGGCCGGGTCGGTGCCGGGGAACTCCAGGGCGTCGACGGCGCCGCGCACGTACAGCCCGGATCCCCCCACGAGCACAGGGGTGCGCCCCTGTGCGAGCAGGCGGTCGATCTCGGCACGGGCCAGGCGCTGGTACTCGGCGACGCTGGCGGTGACCGTGACGTCCCAGACGTCCAGGAGGCGGTGCGCAACGCCCTGGCGCTCCTCGCACGTCAGCTTGGCGGTGCCGATGTCCATGTCCCGGTAGAGCTGCATGGAGTCGGCGTTGATCACCTCGCCGCCGAGATGTCGCGCGAGGGCGACGCCCAGGTCGGACTTTCCGGCCGCGGTGGGTCCGACCACGGCGATGACGCGGGGGGTGGGGGGCGAACTGCTCACGGCCCAAGTCTCGCAAACACACCGGGAGGACTCCGAGCGGGTCGCGCGGCGCCCCGCGCCGGTCCGGCGCCATACCGTGACGGGGTGGGCCGGGAGCGCGGCGGTCTACGACCAGCTCGCCACCAGGTAGCCGACGCCGTAGGGCGCCTGGTCGTACAGCAGCCGTCCCCCGAGCCCCGCGTCCTCGGCCGCGCCGGCCAGCACCTGCCAGCAGGCCCGGCCGGACGCCCTCAGCTCGTAGGCCAGTTCCTCGTCGAGGGCCAGCAGCCCTGCGGGATCGGCGGCTCCCAGGGCGCGGGCCGCGTCCGTGTCGAAGGCGGGTGCACGCTCGTCGAAGTAGCCGGGGGCCTTGATCGTCCGGCAGGCGCTGCCGTCCCCCATCACCAGCAGCGCGAGGCGCTCCGCCGAGGCGGCCAGCTCCCGCCCGGTCCTCGCGCAGCGCTCCCTCGGCAGCGGCTCCCTCACGCCGAGCCCCTCCGCGGGCGCCGCACTCCAGTCCGTGTGCCGCAGCAGCCAGGCGCCCACGGTCAGGGACGGCGGCAGCGGATGCCCGGCGGGCGGGCCCTCGCCCAGCCGGACCTCCAGATCGACCCCGAAGGGACGGAGAGAGCCGGTGGCACCCTGCGGATATCTGCCGCGGCCCGCGGGGTCCGCGGTTCCGACGACGACGAGCCGGTCAGGACGCGCGGCGGCCAGGACGGCGATCGCGTCGTGGCAGGCAGCTCGTGCCTCGTCCATCTCGTGCGCGGCGCCTCCCGCCACCTCGGGCACCAGCAATGGCGGGCAGGGGCATACGGCGGCGGCGACAAGCATGGCGCGCAGCCTACCGCCGTACGCCCTCCCCGTGGTCGGGCGCACATGGGGCTCGCTCGCGTCCGACCAGCGCACGCCCGGCGCACAGCCGGAGCCGGGCGCACCGGGCCGAATGCGTGCGCACCGGAAGACGGGGGTGCTTCAGCAGGCGGTGCAGCCGTCCGGCGCCGCGGGCAGCGGCTCGGGAACGCCGACCGCCGGCAGCCCGAGCATCACCCCCTGGGGCCCCGCCGCGGGCGCGGCGTTGCGCCGCTCCCAGGCGTCCCCCGCGCGGGTGCGCCGCACTCCCAGCACCGCGCCCTCGGCCAGCAGGTGATGCGGGGCGGCGTAGGTGACCTCGACGGTCACCATGTCCCCCGGGCGCGGCACATCGGCGTCGGGACGGGTGAAGTGCACCAGACGGTTGTCGGGAGCGCGGCCGGACAGCCGGCGGGTGGCGCCGTCCTTGCGGCCCTCGCCCTCGGCCACCATGACCTCCAGCGTCCGCCCGACCTGCTTCTTGTTCTCCGCCCAGGAGATCTCCTCCTGGAGTGCCACCAGTCGCTCGTACCGCGCCTGCACGACCTCCTTGGGGATCTGCCCGTCCATCTCGGCGGCCGGAGTGCCGGGGCGCTTGGAGTACTGGAAGGTGAACGCCTGCGCGAAACGGGCCTCACGGACGACGTGGAGGGTCTGCTCGAAGTCCTCCTCGGTCTCGCCGGGGAAACCCACGATGATGTCGGTGGAGATCGCGGCGTCGGGAATCGCGGCCCGGACCTTCTCGATGATGCCCAGGAAGCGCTCCTGCCGGTAGGAGCGCCGCATCGCCCTCAGCACACGGTCGGATCCGGACTGCAGCGGCATGTGCAGCTGCGGCATCGCGTTCTCCGTCTCGGCCATGGCGGCGATGACGTCGTCGGTGAAGTCTCGCGGATGCGGGGAGGTGAAGCGGACCCGCTCCAGACCCTCGACCCTCCCGCAGGCGCGCAGCAGCTTGGAGAATGCCTCGCGGTCGCCGATGTCGGACCCGTAGGCGTTGACGTTCTGCCCCAGCAGGGTGATCTCGGTGACGCCCTCGGCGACCAGCGTCTCGACCTCGGCGAGGATGTCGCCGGGGCGGCGGTCCTTCTCCTTGCCGCGCAGCGCGGGGACGATGCAGAACGTGCAGGTGTTGTTGCAGCCGACCGAGATGGAGACCCAGGCGGCGTACGCGCTCTCGCGCCGGGTCGGCAGCGTGGAGGGGAACGCCTCCAGCGACTCGGCGATCTCGACCTGCGCCTCCTGCTCGACGCGGGCGCGCTCCAGCAGCACCGGCAGACTGCCGATGTTGTGGGTGCCGAAGACCACGTCCACCCAGGGTGCGCGCCGCACGATGGTGTCGCGGTCCTTCTGCGCCAGGCAGCCGCCGACCGCGATCTGCATGCCCGGCCGGGACGCCTTCCTCGGCGCGAGGTGGCCGAGGTTGCCGTACAGCTTGTTGTCGGCGTTCTCCCGCACCGCGCAGGTGTTGAAGACGACCACGTCGGCGTCGTCGGTGTCCCCCGGGGCCCGGACATAGCCCGCGTCCTCCAGCAGGCCCGACAGGCGCTCGGAGTCGTGGACGTTCATCTGGCACCCGTAGGTGCGCACCTGGTAAGTCTTCGCACTCATCTCATTCGACAGAGTACGCGCTCCCGTCCCGCCCCGCCTCTCCCCTCCGCGCCCCGGTCCTGGCAGGATCGGGGCCATGGTCTCCGAGCACGTACGACACCCGTGGGCACGGCGGCCGCTGACGGCCGCGGCGGCCGTGCTCGTGCTGCTGGTGTGGTGGCTGCTGCCCGGCGGCGGCCCCGCGCCCGGCGGTCAGGCCGTCTTCACCACCGGCGCCCGCGGCGGGGTCTACGAACGCTACGGGGAACTGCTGAAGGAGCAGCTGGGCCGCGACCTGCCCGAGGTGGACGTGACCCTCGTGCCCAGTCAGGGCTCGGTGCAGAACATAGAGCGGCTGATCTCCGGCGAGGCATCCTTCACCATCGCCGCGGCCGACGCGGTCGCCGCGTACGTCAACTCCGGCGGAAAGGACGCCGACCGGCTGCGGGCCTGCGCTCGGCTGTACGACGACTACATCCAGCTCGTCGTCCCGGCCGACTCATCGGTGCGCGACGCCGAGGACCTGAAGGGGCTGCGGGTCGGGCTCGGACAGCGGCGCTCCGGGGTCAACCTGATAGCGGGCCGGCTGCTGAAGGCCGCCGGCCTGGACCCGGGCGAGGACATCCGGCCGGTGCTCCAGGGCATCGACCGGATGCCGGAGCTGCTGATCCGCGAGGAACTGGACGCCTTCTTCTGGTCGGGCGGGCTGCCGACCGGCGCGATCGAGGAACTCGCGGAGGCCGTCGAGATCCGCCTCGTCCCGCTGGGCGACCTGGTGCCGGTGCTGCACTCGCAGGAGCCGCAGACCCGCTCCTACCGGGCGGCCCTGATGCCCTCCGACGCCTATCCCGCCGTTCAGGACGGCAAGGCCGTCGAGACGATCGCGGTGGCGAACCTGCTGGTCACCATGGACGGCACGGACGCCGCGCTGACCGAGGGGATCACCCGCTCGGTGATCAACAGCCGGGACCGCATCGGCCGTGCGGTCCACGCGGCGCAGAAGGTGGATCTGCGCACGGCCATCTACACCCACCCGCTGCCCCTGCACCTGGGGGCCGAGCGCTACTACCGCTCCGTGAAGTCCTGAGCGGCGGCCCGGGGCGAGGGGACCGCGGTGCCACGTGCACGGGCGCAGCGGGCAGCCCTGTCATCCGGCGTCCGGCGCGGACCGCGGCAGACTGATCACCACGCGCAGCCCGTGCGGCTCGTTACGGGCGAAGGAGATCTCCGCCCCGCCCGCGGCGAGCAGCGCGCGGGAGATGGACAGCCCCAGACCGGAGCCGGAGACATTCTGGTGGCGGCCGCTGCGCCAGAAGCGGTCCCCGATCCGGTGCAGCTCGTCCTCGATGAGTCCGGGTCCGTGGTCGGCGACCTCGACGGCCACCCTCCCGCCTCCGGCCGTGACGGAGAGCGTGACCGACTCCCCGGCGGGGGTGAACTTCACCGCGTTGTCCACGACCGCGTCCAGCGCGCTGGAGAGCGCGACCGGGTCCGCCCAGCCGGTCACCGCGCCCTGCCCGGCCGCGCGCAGCTCCACCCCCGCGCGGTCGGCGACCGGGCGCCAGGCGGCGACGCGTTCGGCGGCGAGCGCGGCGATGTCGGTCAGCCGCAGGTCGGCGGGTGTGTGCTCGGCCAGGGCGAGGCCGAGGAGCCCGTCGAGCACCTGGGCCAGCCGTTTACCCTCGGCCCGTACCGAGGCGATCTCCTCGTCGCCCCCGGGCAGTTCCAGGGCCAGCAGGTCGATGCGGAGCAGCAGGGCCGCCAGCGGGTTGCGCAGTTGGTGGGAGGCGTCGGCGACGAAGGTGCGCTGCTGTTCCAGAACGGTCTCGACGTGGTCGGCCATCTCGTTGAAGGAGCGGGCCAGGCGCTGAAGTTCCGGCGGTCCGCTCAGGGCGGCCACTCTGGAGGCCAGCCGTCCGGTGGCGATGTCGTGGCTGGCCCGGTCCAGGACCCGCACCGGTTTGAGGACCCAGCCGGTCAGCCGGACGGCGAGGGCGACGGCGACGAGCATGGCGGCCGCCTCCCCGGCGGCCAGCGGCAGCCATCCGTGCAGGATGCGCGAGCGCATCGGTCCGGTGGGGGAGTCGGTGAGGACGACGGCGACGACGTCGCCGTCGCGGACGACCGGTGAGGCGACCGCAATCCGGCCGTCCTGCCAGGGCCACACCTGGGGCGGGTCGTGACTGCGGCGCCCGGCCAGGGCCTCGTCGAAGGCCGCGTCGCCCTCCCCCTCGTCCGGCGGGCGCCAGATCGCCGGGGCCGCGGCCATCGCGCTGCGGTCGCGGTAGAAGACGCCGGCTCTGATGCCGTACAGGTCGTGGTAGCGGCTGAGTTCGTCGCGCAGGGTGGCCAGCCGCTCGTCCTGCTGGCGGGCCTCGGCGGTGGTGGGACTGCGGGCCGGGGGGCGGGTGGTGACGTACTGGGCCAGGGAGGCGAAGCGCGCGGTGTCGTCGATGCGGTCGATGACGACCTGCTGCTGTTCGGCGGCGGCCATGCTCGCGGCGAGTGGGAAGCCGAGGGCCAGCAGGACACCGGCCATCAGGGCGATGAGGAGGGCGAGGAGGCGTGTGCGCACGACGGGCCGTTCCGCTTTCGTCCCGGTCCCGGTCTCAGCCGGTGGGGGCGACGAGCCGGTAGCCGACCCCGCGCACCGTCTCTATCAGGGCGGGCAGGGCCAGCTTGGACCGGAGCGAGGCGATGTGCACCTCCAGGGTGCGGCCGGTGCCCTCCCAGTTGGTGCGCCAGACCTCGCTGATGATCTGCTCGCGGCGGAAGACGACGCCGGGGCGCTGGGCGAGCAGCGCGAGCAGGTCGAACTCCTTGCGGGTCAGGGAGACCGCCTCACCGTGCACCGTGACCCGGCGGGTCTCGGTCTCGACGGTCAGCGCCCCCAGGCGCAGCTCCGCGGCCCCCGTTCCCCGAGCGCTCACGGTCTCCGCACCCGGGCTTCGGTCGGCGCCCGGGTCGCCCGGCGCACCGGCCGGAGCCGCGGCGGCGACGGGGACGGTGCGGCGGCTGACCGCGTGTATCCGGGCGAGGAGCTCGGCGGTGTCGTACGGCTTGACCACGTAGTCGTCGGCGCCGAGGTTGAGGCCGTGGACGCGGGAGCGCACATCGGCTCGCGCCGTGACCATGATCACCGGGGTGCTGGTCAGCCGGCGGATGCGGCCGCACACCTCGAAGCCGTCGATGTCGGGCAGGCCGAGGTCGAGCAGCACCACGTCGAAGGGGGGCGCGGCGCCGTCCGGAAGCAGGCACCGCAGGGCCTCCTCGCCTCCGCGGGCGTGCACCACGTCGAAGCCGTGCCGGGCGAGTACGGCGGACAGTGCCGCGGCCACGTGGTCGTCGTCCTCGACGAGCAGCAGTCTCATGGCCCCTCTCCTCCCCCGGTGCTCCCCCCGTGTGCCTTCCCGGGGCCTTCCGGGTGTGGCAGTCATCCACTCCGATCCGGCCCGGCGCGTCAAGACCCGGCGGGCCTCTTCTCCACGCGAACCCCCACGTTAAGCAGCCGATACGCCGATCGGTGAACCTTTCGGGCGATAAGTCCCTTTGCAGCTGGATCGTTATGCTCAAGTTCAGCTCAGATGGGATGACGCTGCTCAACTGTGGTCACTAAGGTCCCCTCAACCGACGAGGACGGAGCGAATGACGCCGATGAGCAACGTATCGGTGACCAAGGACGCCGCACCGACGGCGGAGAATCTGGTCGTCCTGGACAATGTCAACAAGCACTTCGGTGCCCTGCACGTCCTTCAGGACATCGACCTGACCATCACGCGGGGCGAGGTCGTCGTCGTCATCGGGCCCTCGGGGTCCGGGAAGTCCACGCTGTGCCGCACCATCAACCGCCTGGAGACGATCGACTCGGGGACGATCCTGATCGACGGCAAGCCTCTGCCCGCCGAGGGCAGGGAACTGGCACGGCTCCGCGCCGATGTCGGCATGGTCTTCCAGTCGTTCAACCTCTTCGCGCACAAGACGGTGCTGGAGAACGTCATGCTGGGCCAGCTCAAGGTCCGCCGCATCGACAAGCAGGCGGCCGAGGAGAAGGCCCGCTCCCTGCTCGACCGGGTGGGCGTGGCCAACCAGGCCGACAAGTACCCCGCACAGCTCTCCGGCGGCCAGCAGCAGCGCGTGGCCATCGCCCGCGCGCTGGCGATGGACCCGAAGGTGATGCTCTTCGACGAGCCGACCTCCGCGCTCGACCCCGAGATGATCAACGAGGTCCTGGAGGTCATGCAGCAGCTCGCGCAGGGCGGCATGACGATGGTCGTCGTCACCCATGAGATGGGCTTCGCCCGCTCCGCGGCGAACCGGGTGGTCTTCATGGCCGACGGACGGATCGTCGAGGAGGCCGCTCCCGACCAGTTCTTCAGCAACCCGCGCAGCGACCGCGCCAAGGACTTCCTGTCGAAGATCCTCCACCACTGAGCCGACGACGACTCAGCGCATTTTTGCACGATACGACTCCAGGGATGTTCACCATGACCCTCCGCAAGCACGGCCTCGTGGCCGCCACCGCCGTCGTTCTCGCCCTGACCGCCACCGCGTGCGGCGGCGACGCCAGCGGCTCCGACGAAGAGAAGATCAACATCGGCATCAAGTTCGACCAGCCGGGCCTGGGCCTGAAGACCCAGGATGGCGAGTACACCGGCTTCGACGTGGACGTGGCCAAGTACGTCGCCAAGGAGCTGGGCTACGACGAGGAGGACATCACCTGGAAGCAGGCCCCCAGCGCCGAGCGCGAGAACATGATCGTCAACGGTGATGTGAAGTTCATCGCCGCCACCTACACGATCAACGACGAGCGCAAGGAGCGGGTGGACTTCGCCGGCCCGTACTTCCTCGCCCACCAGGACCTGCTGGTGAGGAGCGACGACGACACCGTCCGGGGCGAGGAGGACCTCGACAGCAGCGAGATGAAGCTCTGCTCGGTCACCGGCTCCACCTCGGCGCAGAACGTCAAGAAGGACTTCGCCCCGGAGGCCAACCTGATCAACTACGGCGGTTACTCGGAGTGCCTGACCGGCCTGGAGAACAAGGCCGTCGACGCCCTGACCACCGACGACTCCATCCTGGCCGGTTACGCGGCGCAGGAGGAGCACCAGGGCAAGTTCAAGCTCGCCGGCCTCAGCCTCAGCGACGAGCCGTACGGCATCGGCCTGAAGAAGGGCGACACCGAGCTGCAGGAGAAGATCAACGACGCCCTCAAGAAGATGGTCGACGAGGGCGCCTGGGAAGAGGCCGCCAAGAAGCACTTCGGCCCGGCCAACTACGAGTACGAGCCCGCACCGGAGATCACCGAGACGAACTGACGCCGTCCGCGGTGTGCCGCGGCCGTCCGCGGGCGGCGGCACACCGCACCTCCGACGGTGTCCGACGAGACGCCATCCGACGAGGCGAGAGCGCGGGAGAACGTGTTCGACTTTCTTGATTCCGGGCAGTACGACGTGCTCGGAGCCTTCTGGGTGACGGTGCAGCTCACCGTTTATTCGGCGATCGGATCCCTGGTGTGGGGAACGATCCTGGCCGCCATGCGGGTCAGCCCGGTGCCGCTGATGCGCGCCTTCGGTACCGCCTACATCAATGTCGTGCGGAACACCCCGCTGACGGTCATCATCCTGGCCGCCTCGCTGGGGTTGTTCCAGACACTGGGCATCACGCTCGCCGGCGGCAGCGACTTCGAGACGATCGGCTTCAGGCTCGCCGTGCTCGGACTGATCGCCTACCACGCAACCTTCGTGTGCGAGGCGCTGCGCTCGGGCATCAACACGGTGCCCGTCGGACAGGCCGAGGCAGCGCGCGCCCTGGGGCTGAGCTTCTTCCAGGTGCTGTTCCTCATCATCCTCCCGCAGGCGTTCCGCGCCGTCGTGGCGCCCCTGGCGAACGTCCTGATCGCCCTGACCAAGAACACCACGGTGGCGGCCGCCATCGGTGTGGCGGAGGCCGCGGCGCTGATGAAGACGATGATCGAGTACGAGAGCGACGCCATCTTCCTGGTCTCCGCGATGTTCGCCTTCGGGTTCGTTGTCCTGACACTCCCGACCGGCATGCTGCTGGGCTGGGTCAGCAAGCGCGTGGCGGTGAAGCGATGAGCAACCTCTCCGTTCTGTACGACGCCCCGGGCCCGCGGGCCAAGGCGCGCAACATCCTCTACTCCGTGGTGTTCCTGCTCCTCCTCGCCCTCGCCCTGTGGTGGGTGCTGGACACCATGGCCGACAAGAACCAGCTCGAGGCGGCGAAGTGGAAGCCGTTCGTCGCCGACGGCCGGGTGTGGACGACGTATCTGATTCCCGGCCTGCTCAACACCCTCAAGGCCGCGGCCCTGTCGATCGTCATCGCGCTCCCGCTGGGTGCGCTGTTCGGCCTGGCCCGGCTGTCGGACCACCGGTGGGTCCGTGTCTCCGCCGGCGCCGTGGTGGAGTTCTTCCGCGCCATCCCGGTGCTGCTGATGATGTTCTTCGCCAACGCGGCGTACGCGCAGTTCACCGACCTCTCCTCCGATGTGCGCCCGCTGTACGCGGTGGTGACGGGCCTGGTGCTCTACAACGCCTCGGTCATCGCGGAGATCGTGCGGGCGGGCATCCTGTCGCTGCCCTCGGGTCAGACGGACGCGGCCAAGGCCATCGGCATGCGCAAGGGCCAGATCATGTTCTACGTGCTGCTGCCGCAGGCCGTCACGGCGATGCTGCCGGCGCTGGTCAGCCAGCTCGTGGTGATCGTCAAGGACACCGCGCTGGGCGGCGCGCTGCTGGGCTACATGGAACTGCTCAGCCAAGTGCGGGTGATCACCGCCAACTACGGCGCCAACACCATCGCGGCCTTCACCGTGATCGCGCTGATCTTCATCGCGCTGAACTTCCTCCTCACCAGCTTCGCGAACCGGCTCGAGGCGCGGCTGCGGCGCGGCAAGCGGTCCACCGGGGCCGTACTGCACGGCGACGACACGGAGATGGAGTTCGACGAACCCCACGTCGGGCCACACGCCCGGAAGTAGCCGCGCGGGCTCCTTCCGCACTCGCCGTACGCCCACTGCCCGTGCCCCCGTCGCTTGACGGGGGCACGGGCAGTGGGTTGCATACGACGTGTGATCGTGTACCGGGCTCCATCGGCTCCACCCCCCCTTCCCTCCCCCGACCGCGACAACCGCCCGGACCGTGAGAACTGCGAGGGCCGCCCGTCGTGGACCCGGTGATCGTTGTCGGCGCGGGGCCTGTCGGGCTGGCGCTGGCGCTGGCGCTCTCGCGCCACGGTGTGCCGTCGGTGGTGCTGGACGGCGGTGACGGCGAGGTGGAGCAGCGCACGGCGCGTACCTGTGTCCTGCGGCAGGACACGGCGGCGTACGCGGCGGCGCTGGGCGGCGCCCGGTGGGCGGCGTGGCGCACCGAGCGGCGGCGGCAGCCGGTGCGGCGGGTCGAGTTGGACGTCCGGACCTCGCCGGTGCACATACAGCAGTACGCGCTGGAACGGGGCATGCGGGCCGCGCTGGAACGCGATCCGCTGGCCGAGATCGTCACCGGGGCCCGCCTGGACGAGCTGGAGCAGGACGAGCGCGGGGTGTCGGCGCACACCCGCGGCGCTCCCGGCTCCCCCGGTGTGCGGTGGCGCGGCAGTTATCTGGTGGGCTGCGACGGCGCCCGCTCCACGGTGCGCAAGCTGCTGGAGATCCGCTTCCCCGGACGTACCTCCGTCGAGCGGCACGCGGTGGCGGCCCTGCGCGTGGAACTGCCCTGGGACGGCGAGGCGCTGCTGCACCGCGATGTGCCCGGCGGTGAGAGCGAGGTGGTGGCGCGTCCGCTGCCCAACGGTGTGTGGCGCCTGGACTGGCTGCTGCCGCCGCGCGGCGACCTGGTCACCCCTGACGCGCTGCTGGCCCGGATACGCGACACCCTGGCCGCATGGTGCGAGGACACCCCGCCCCCCTACGAACTGCTGGACACCGGCGTGCACATCGCCCACCAGCGGCTGGCAAGGCACTGGCGCTCTGGCCGGGCCTTCCTGGCCGGGGACGCGGCGCACCTGCTGGGGGCACTGGGCAGCCAGCCGGTCGACGAGGGACTGCGGGACGCGGCCAATCTGGCCTGGAAGCTGGCGCTGTGCCTGCGCGGCCAGGCGCCTGCGGAGCTGCTCGACAGCTACGAGGCCGAGCGCCGCGGCGCGATGAGGGCCCGGCTGCGCGCCCTCGACCAGGCGCTGCCTCTGGTACGCGGGGGCGGGGGGCTGCGCACCCTGCTGTCCGGCGCCTCACGGGGGCACCTGGAGCTGCTGACGGACGGGCATCTGGGGCAGGGGCCGCTGGGCGCGCCCCCGTGCTACGGGTATTCGCCGCTGGCGCCCGGGCAGGACGCCGTTCCCGGAGCACTCGCGGTCGGGACCGAGCCGGGATCGCCCGTGCGGGACGTGCCGGTGACGGCTCTGGACGGGACGCGGGGGCGGCTGTGGGAGCGGCTGGGCGGTGATCTGCTGGTACTGCTGGTCGCGCCCGGCACCCGTGTGTGGGACAGCCGCCACTGGCTGTCGGCCGGGCTGATGCCGGAGCTGGCCGCCGTGGTGGAGCGGCTGCCAGTGCCCGCGGAGCTGCTGGTGGCCGAGGGCTATCCGGGCGCGGTCGCCCATACCGCCCTGGTGATCCGCCCGGACGGGCATCTGGTGACCGCGCTGCCCGGCGCCCGGACCGGTGAGTTGCGCGCCTGTGTGGACGGGGTGCGCGGCGCCCTCCTGGCCGGGGACGCCGCCGGTGCGGTGGACCGCGACTGAGCCGGCGCCGCTTCCCCGCCCGCCACCGCGGCGCCCGGACCACCGGCACCGGATACGAGGGCGCCCTCCTGCTGCCCGGTTCGGCGGCGGCTCCGGGAACCGGGCGGTGCGTGGTGACCCTGCTCCCGGATCCCGGAACCGCACGGCGCCGCTTCACCACCGTCACCTTTCTCTTCTGGCTCCCCGTCGGTCTCGTCCTGCCCGCTCAGGTGCTGCTGCTGGGCGAGCGCGGCATGAGCCTGACCGCCGTCGCCGGACTCTTCGCCCTGCACTCGCTGACCGTCACCGCGCTGGAGCTCCCCACCGGCGGCCTGTCCGACGTCATCGGCCGCCGCACCGTGCTGGCGGCCGCGGGGGTGCTCAACACAGCTGCCATGACATTGCTGGCGCTGGGCACCGCCGTGTGGGCCCTCGCCCTGGCCGTGGTCCTGATGGGGGGGGCGGGTCGCGCGCTGGCCAGTGGCCCCGCCGAGGCCTGGTACGTCGACACGGGAGGTGGTGCGGAACGTGCCGACCACCGTGCTGGGCGGTCTGCGGCTGGGAGCGGGCAATTCCCTGGTCCGCCGTGTGTTGTTGAGCGCCGCGGCGGCGGGGACCGCCCTGGCCGCCGTCGAGCTGCTGGCACCGGGGCGCTCCGCCGATCTGACGGGCGCGCCCGATGGAACCGGATCCGTCTCGGCCCCGGTGGCCGCTCCCTGAAACGGCGCCGTCCTCCCCTGCCGCCCGGTTCCCTCCCGAAGCGGGTCCGCGGGTGCCGCCCCGAGAGCCTGCTTCAGTCCGCGCCGTACAGCGGATACTCCTCCACGTCCTCCCCTTCCGCTTCCAGCGCCTCCCTCACGACCCTGAGGGCGAGTCCTTCGGGGTAGCCCTTGCGTGCCAGCATCCCGGCGAGCCGACGCAGCCGCCTGTCGCGCTCCAGGCCTTTGGTGGCACGGAGCTTGCGCTCCACCAGGGCTCGGGCGGTCCGCTCCTCCTGCTCCTGGTCCAGCTGCTCCACCGCGTGGCCGATCAGCTCGGTTTCCACGCCCTTGTGCCGCAGTTCCCGGGCGAGGGCCCGGCGGGCGAGGCCCCGGCCATGGTGACGGGACTCCACCCAGGCGTCGGCGAACGCCGCGTCGTCGATCAGCCCGACCTCCTCCAGCCGGGAGAGCACCGACTCGGCGATGTCATCGGGGATCTCCCGCTTGCGCAGTGCGTCGGCGAGCTGCCCGCGAGTGCGCGGCGTTCCGGTGAGCAGGCGCAGGCAGATCGCCCTCGCCCGCTCCTCCGGGTCTGCCGACGGCTCCCCCTGACGTCCCGCCACGGCTCAGCTCTTGGCCGCTGCGGTGCTCTTGACCGCCTTGGCACGCGTCGCCGGCACGGGCACCGTCTTCGCCGCCGCGGCCGGGGCGGCGGCCTCGGCTCCGGCCGCGTCCGGCTCGCTCCCGGGGGCCTCGGCCTTCGCCCCGGTGCCGAGCTTCTCCTTGATCTTCTTCTCGATCTCGTCGGCCAGATCCGGATTGTCACGCAGGAAGTTGCGGGCGTTCTCCTTGCCCTGCCCCAGCTGATCGCCCTCGTAGGTGTACCAGGCACCCGACTTGCGGATGAAGCCGTGCTCCACCCCCATGTCGATCAGCCCGCCCTCCCGGCTGATCCCCACCCCGTAGAGGATGTCGAACTCCGCCTGCTTGAACGGCGGCGCCACCTTGTTCTTGACCACCTTCACCCGGGTGCGGTTGCCCACCGCCTCGGTGCCGTCCTTGAGCGTCTCGATCCGGCGGATGTCCAGCCGCACCGAGGCGTAGAACTTCAGCGCCCGCCCACCGGTGGTCGTCTCCGGCGACCCGAACATCACCCCGACCTTCTCGCGGAGCTGGTTGATGAAGATCGCGGTGGTCCTGGACTGGCTGAGCGCACCGGTGATCTTGCGCAGCGCCTGGCTCATCAGCCGCGCCTGCAGACCCACATGGGAGTCGCCCATCTCACCCTCGATCTCCGCACGCGGCACCAGGGCGGCCACCGAGTCGATCACGATCAGATCCAGCGCCCCGGACCGGATGAGCATGTCGGTGATCTCCAGCGCCTGCTCGCCGTTGTCGGGCTGGGACAGGATCAGGGAGTCCACGTCCACCCCCAGCCGCTTGGCGTACTCCGGGTCCAGCGCGTGCTCGGCGTCGACGAAGGCGACCGTGCCCCCCATCCGCTGGGCGTTGGCCACCGCGTGCAGGGTCAGCGTGGTCTTGCCGGAGGACTCCGGCCCGTAGACCTCCACCACCCGGCCGCGCGGCAGACCGCCCACACCCAGCGCCACGTCCAGAGCGGTCGACCCGGTCGGGATCACCTCGACGGGCTCGTTCGGCCGCTCACCCAGGCGCATCACCGCGCCCTTGCCGAACTGCCGTTCAATCTGTGCGAGCGCGGCGTCGAGCGCCTTCTCACGGTCCTGTTCTTTCACTGGTCCACCTCGGTGGGTCGGGTCGCGCCGACGCGGCGGACGGCTCGGTACGCCGGCCGCGGCCGTCCGCCGACCGGCGCCTGGTGCGCGGTCTCGCGATAGACCGCCGCGGTCAGAAGGGGAGTTCGCTCTCCCTGGGTGGGTGCCGCTCGTCGTTCTCCCGGCCGGGCGGGCCGCCGGCGGGGACGCCCGTACGCGGGCCCCTGGCGACCGCCGCACTGGCGAACCGCAGGGCGTCCTCGTCGGCGACCACGACCTCCGGTCTGGGATCGATGAGCGTGATGGTGGCGATGGGCGTGCCGTCCCGCAGGGTCACCCGCATCGACTTCAGCGCGTACTCCTCACGGGCCGCGCGCAGTTCGTCGAGGACTCGCGGCGGGTGGCCTGGTACTGCTCCTCCACCGCGTCGCGCAGCGCCTTGAGGACGGCGACCCTGGTCGCGTGCTCCTTGAGGTTCATGCCGCCACGGCTTTCCGCTCGGTCTCCTTCCGGGCCTCCCCGGTCCTCCCGGCCTCCCTCCTCGCCCCGGTCCCGCGGCGCACGATGAGGTCGCCCAGTGTGGTGGGCTTCCCCGCCGGGTCCAGGACGGCGGCGGCGAGCAGGTTGTGCCGGCGGGCCTCCTCGTAGAGGGCACGGAGGTCCTCGTAGATGGTGTCCGGGGCGGTGGCGGTGGCGCGGTAGTCCGACGCGCTCGGGGTGGGCCTGCCCGCGTTGAGCCAGTCGAGGACGGAGTCGGCGAACTCCGTGCCCGGTTTGCGGATCACCAGTCCGGACAGTGACTTCGCCCGGGATTTGGAGATCACCAGGGTGTTCTCGTGGTCGAGGTCGCCGACCACGTCGAACTCGTACTCGATGCCCTCCCGCTGCTCGGGCTTGAGCCCGACCTTGCGCGGCACCTTGCGCCCGCGGTCGTCGGTCTCCACCACGTACTCGGTCTTGGTGCGCATGGTGACGATGAGGTGTCCGGGGTAGGCGAGCAGGGCGTCGATCATCGCCCGCTCCATCGGGCGGGTCTCCTTCCAGGCGGCGAAGCTGCTGCCCGTCCCGTAGCGCTTGGCGGCGTTGTCGACCTGTTCGAGCACGCCGCCCGCGCCGGACCAGAAGTGCGAGAGCGAGTCGACGATCACGGTGTCGTAGCCCTCATGGGCGGCGACCGCGAGGACGTCGATGAGCCCGGTGGGCTCGAACGAGGTGAGCTGGAGGGTGTCGAAGGCGAACTCGTCGGCGTACTTGGAGGCGCTGCCGTGCTCGGTGTCGACGAGGGCCACCCGCTCACCGATCGCGGTGCCGGTGACGAGTGCGGTGTAGGTCTTGCCCGATCCGGTCGGCCCGGTGAGCGCGATGCGGGCCTTGGCCTGTTCCTTGGTGGCTGGGGTGAAGACGAGGGTGTTCACGCCGTTTCTCCTCTGGCGCGTTCGACGGCGGTTCGGGGTGGGCTCGCCGGGTGGCGGGACGCGGTCCCGGCCCGACGGGACGTGCACCCGCGCGGCCGAAGCTTGAGTTCGAATCCACGTTCGAAACTTGTCCTGACTCACAGGACGGGCGCGCATTGTCGACAAATCAACACTTATCGAACGAGGGGCCCGCTCGCTCCGAAGCCCGGGCCACCACCGCCCCGCAGGGTGCCGCGCGGCCCGCGAACACGGCGCTCCGGAGCCCACCGCTCCCCCATTGACCAGGTCTTTTGTCAGCGGATCACGGTAAAATCGAAGGTAGATCGAGACGGCCGGACGACCACCTCAGGAGGAAGCCGATGGCCTCTGCCGCGCTCGCCGCCAAGCACCGTTCGAAGGCTCCGATCCCACCCGCCACCACTGCGCTGACGACCCTGACCACCCTGCCGAAGAAACCGCTCCCGGCCGGCCGACCCCGCGAGTGGTACGTCTCGCACAACCGCCGCCTGAAGGCCATGCGACTGGCCATAGCCCTGCTCGACACCGGCGTCCACCGCCCGGAGCAGGCCACCGACCGCAGGATCCGCGCCACGGCTGAGCGGATCGGCGTCCACCCGCCCTCCGGGGCGACCTGCCGCATGGTCCGCTCCCTGATCCGCCACGGCGACCGCTGACCGGGCACGGCGCCCCGCCCCGGCGCACCGGTGGGGACGGAGGGTCCCGGAGCGGGCGTTCACGGCCGCGCTCCGGGACCCTCCCGACCGCGACGGCGCCGGGGCGGGGCGCCCCTGCGCCGTGCGTCAGTCCACGGTCACCACACTGAGCGGCGCCCCGGCCTGCCGGGTGAACGCACCGCCGAAGTCACTCTCGACCTCCGCCCTCTCCGCCGCGTTCGGGTAGGGGTTCGTGCACCCGGTCCCGGCGCTCGAACCGGACATCAGGCTCGAGCAGGGACCGGGCTTGCGGTCCGGCAGTCCCAGGATGTGGCCCAGCTCGTGGGAGGAGATGCGAACGGTGTTGTAGCCCTGGTCGACGGCCTGCCGGCCGATGTACACGACACCGTTGCCCAGCGAGTAGGTGTAGGCGCGGGGCCAGCCGTTGTCGGCGAGGACCCGGATGTTGGCACGCTGTCCGGCCGCCACCGGCCGCAGCTCGACGGCGTCGACACTCTCGTTCCAGATCGCCGCGCCGCGGTCGACCGCGGCTTTGAACTCCGCCGCCCCACCGGCGTCGTAGGTGATGATCCGCGGGGCGAGGGCACGGTCCTCGGCGGCGGGAGCGGCCGGCGCGGCGGCGGCCGGGCCGCCGGCCAGCGCGAAGGTGGCCGCCAGGGCCGCGGTGAGGCCGCGGGCGAGTGTGCGGACGTGCATGGTCGTCCTCCTTGTGGGGGGTTGAGCGTGCTCATGACACGCTGCAAGCTCCCTGCCCAGCCGCGGCGCACCCCAATCCGTCAATCGGCGTGATCGCCCCCTCCCCGGGCCGGCGCCCGCAGAACCCCCGCCCGTCCGGATGGCGGGCCGGCCGCCGTGACCGGCGCCACCACCCGGGCGTGCGGGGCCGGCGGGGGGTCAGCTCGCCCAGACCTCCGCGTCCTCGGCCGGGACGGTGGTGGCCAGACCGAGCTCCTTGCGGGCGGCGACCGTGCCGCTGGGGTCCAGACCGGTGAAGGCGGGGTCGTAGGAGGTGTAGAACGCGTCGGCGTCACCCGCCTTCGCGGCGCCCCTCCAGTGACCGGCGGCCTTCTCCAGCCGGGCCCGGAGCCTGCCGGTCTCCGTGCCCTCCATGCCCCGCAGACCGTCCAGGTGCGCGTCGAGGGCGGTGGCGACGGCGTCCGCCTGCGCCTTGTAGCCCTCGAGGTCCTCCTCGACACTTTCCGCGGTGGGCTGGTTCGCCCACAGGGCGTCGTAGACGGCGTTCGCACCGTCGAGATAGGTCTTCTGACCCGGTTTCAGCGACTTGGCGCCGGCCTTCAGCGAGCCGGTGAACTCACCCGACTCCTTGGTGTAGGTGCAGCTCACGGCGCGGTCGCCGGTGGCCCAGCTCTCCGCGGTGGGCGTGTAGTAGGAGAGACCGACCCCCTCGGGCAGCGCCCAGGCGTCCGGGGCGAACTCACCCGCCTCGGCCGGGCAGCGCTCGTCGGCGACCGACGTGACCGCCTCGTCGCCGGGGAACTCCCCCTTCTCCTCGATGTCGAACTCGCCGACGACCTGGCCCCGGTGCGGTTCGTCGCACGGCACGAGCTCGACGGCGAGCGCCTCGCCCTCGGTCTTCTCGCTGTTGGGGTTGTAGCAGTCTCCGGTGGACAGCGAGAAAACCGACCGCTGACGGGCCACCTTCGTCGCACCGTTCTCGGCACTGTCGACGATGTCGGAGCACCCCGCGGCCCCGATCGCGAGCAGGGCGACGGCGGCGGATATGCCGCGGCGGGAGCGGAACGACGCACAGGTTGTCATGACATGTACATCCTCTGGGAAAATTCATGAACGGCGCGTGCATCTTATGTCGCTGTCATGACAAGCGCGTACACAGAGGACTCCCCGGCAGGAGCGGAAGCCCGCCGGCGGCGGGGCCGGCCGGACTCCACAACGGCTCGATAGACTCCTGCCGTGGACACCGCGAAGTGCACCCAGTGCGGCACGACCGGCCTGGAGCCGGGATTCGTCGAGGACTCGGGGGACAACTCCCGGGGATACGCCCGCTGGATCGCCGGGCCGCTGGAGCGCGGCGTGTTCGGTGGCGCCAAGCGCATGGGCCGCCCCCGGCGGCAGATCGACGCCTACCGCTGTCCGAAGTGCGGCCATCCGGAACTCTTCGCACGGCAACCGGCCTGACCGTCGCACCGGCTCCGGCCCGTCAGTGCGTACCGGCCCGGCGCACTGCCGCGGTCGCCTTCCGGGCCGCCACCAGCACCGGATCCCACAGCGGGGAGAACGGCGGGGCGTAGCCCAGGTCCAGGAAGGTCATCTGCTCGACCGTCATCGACGCGGACAGGGCGACCGCTGCCACGTCCACGCGTTTGCCCGCGCCCTCGCGTCCGACGATCTGCACGCCCAGCAGACGGCCCGTGCGGTGTTCGGCGAGCATCTTCACACGCATCGGCGCGGCGCCCGGGTAGTAGCCGGCGCGGCTGGTCGACTCGATCGTCACGGTCACGAACCGCAGCCCCGCGGACCGGGCCTGGCTCTCCAGCAGGCCGGTGCGGGCGATCTCCAGGTCGCAGATCCTGCTGACGGCCGTGCCGACGACTCCGGGGAAGGTGGCGTAACCGCCGCCCACGTTGGTGCCGATGACCTGGCCGTGCTTGTTGGCGTGCGTGCCCAGCGCGATGTGACGGTCGCGGCCGGAGACGAGGTCGAGGACCTCGACGCAGTCGCCGCCCGCCCAGACGTTCTCCCGCCCCCGCACCCGCATCGCCAGGTCGGTGAGCAGGCCGCCGGACCCGCCCAGCGGCAGTCCCGCCCCGCCTGCGAGCCCGGTCTCGGGCCGCACGCCCAGCCCGAGGATCACCAGCTCGGCCTCGTACTCGGCCTCCTCGGTGGCGACCGCTCGCACCCGGCCGTCCTCACCGGTGCGGACGGCGGTGACGGCGGCCTCGGTGACCGTCTCGATGCCCATGCGGCACATCGCCTCGCGCACCAGCCGCCCCATGTCGGGGTCCAGTGTGGTCATTGGCTCCTCGGCCCGGTCCAGCACCGTGACCCGGTAACCACGGCGGACCAGCGCCTCGGCCATCTCCACGCCGATGTAGCCGGCGCCGACCACCACCGCGCGCCGCGGTGCGCGTGCCGCCTCGGCCTTCTCCAGGGCCTCCAGCAGGGCTCTGCCGTCGTCCATGGTCTGCACACCGTGCACACCCGGCGCGTCGATGCCCGGCAGGGCGGGGCGCAGGGGGCGGGCCCCGGTGGCGATGACCAGGTGGTCGTAGCCCAGCCACTTCCCGGGACCGCCGCCGTCGCCGCCGTCGCGGACCCGGACGCGGCAGCCGTCCGGGTCGAGCTCGGTGACCTCGGTGTGCAGCCGCAGGTCAATGCCCCGCTCGCGGTGCTCCTCGGGAGTCCGTGCGATCAGCTCGCCGGCGGACGCGACGTCACCGCCCACCCAGTAGGGGATGCCGCAGGCGGAGTAGGACGCGTAGCCACCCCGTTCGAGGGCGACGATCTCCAGTTCCCCGGGCCGCTTCAGCCTGCGTGCCTGTGAGGCGGCCGACATACCCGCCGCGTTGCCTCCGATGACCACCATGCGCTGCGCGGTCGCCATGGTGTGAGCTCCCTTCGCCGTACCGGGCACACGCCGGCCCCGGTCTCCGTATGCCCACGTTATGCCCCGCTATCGCCGCCGCTGGTCCCCTCGGCGCCGCCGCGGGCGTCAGTTCCGCGGAGCGACACCCGCGTCGAGGAGGGGGCCGAGTTCCCGTGCCACGGTCTCGAGAGCCCGCGTGTCGCGCTCGGCCCTGGCGATCACGATCGCCCCCTCCAGGGCACTGATCATCAGCGTCGCCAGCGAGGCCGCCCGGTCGGCCGGCACACCCATATCCGTCAGCGCCTGCGCCACCGGGCGGTTCCAGGCGGCGAACGCGGCGGCGGCCGCCTGCCTGGTGGACTCGGCTGAGCCGGCACGGTCCACCGTGGCGGCGACGACGGGGCAGCCCGTGGCGAACCCGGCCGACCGGTACTCGTCGGTCCACTGGCGCACCATCGCCTCGAACAGACGGCTCGGCGACGGCTCGGGCGTCTCGCCCAGGAACCGGGCCACGCGCTTGGCCGCGTAACGGCCCGCCCATCCCACGGCCTCGTTGACGAGCTGCTCCTTGCCGTCCGGGAAGTAGTGCCGCAGCGACCCCCTCGGGGCCCGCGCGTGCGCGACGATGTCGCGCAGGCCGGTCGCGGCGACTCCGTCGCGCCGGATGAGCTGGGCCGCGCTGAAGACCATCCGCTCGCGCGGACCCCGCCGGGAAACCGTCATCGCCGACCTCCGCCCCCTGGCGAACCGGGTGGGCGACCCTCGCCCCGCCGGTCCGACCAGCTTATCGGCGTCGCCCCGAACGCCGCCGGTACGGGGAGGGACCCGCGCCCTCCGCCCCGGCCGCGCCCGCACTATGACACACGTCATAACGGCCGCTACTATGACGACCGTCACAAGCAGCGGGCCCGGCGGAACCCGCCGGGCCGGAGGCCGGGGGCCTCCGGCCGGAAGGGCGGCACAGCGTGGACGTGGGTTTCATCGGCCTCGGCGTCATGGGGCAGCCCATGGCCCTCAACCTGGCCCGCGCCGGCATGGCGCCGACCGTCTGGAACCGCACCGCGGCCAGGAGCGAGCCGCTGCGTGCGGCCGGGGCGGAGGTGGCCGCGAACCCCCGCGAGGTCTTCGAGCGCGCCGGCACCGTCTTCCTGATGCTGGCCGACGAGGCGGCGACCGACGCCGTACTGGGCCGCGGCGAACCGGACTTCGCCCAGCACGTCGCCGGACGCACGGTCGTGCACATGGGCACGACCTCACCCCACTACTCGCGGGGGCTGGAGGCCGATGTCCGCGCGGCCGGCGGCGGTTACGTCGAGGCCCCCGTCTCCGGCTCCCGGGTGCCCGCCGAGTCGGGGCAGTTGGTGGCGATGGCGGCCGGGGAGCCGGCGGCCGTGGAGTCGGTGCGCCCGCTGCTGCGGCCGATGTGCCGGGAGGTGTTCGTGTGCGGGCCAGCTCCGAACGCGCTGCTGATGAAGCTCTCGGTGAACCTGTTCCTGATCACCATGGTCACCGGGTTCACCGAGGCGTTCCACTTCGCCGACCGCCACGGCCTGGACCGGCGGCTGTTCCTGGAGGTGCTCGACGCCGGCCCGATGGCCAGCGGCGTCTCCCGCATGAAGGCGCCCAAACTGCTGGCGCGCGACTTCGGCGTCCAGGCCGCCGCCCTGGACGTCCTGAGGAACAACCGGCTGATCTTCGAGGCCGCCCGCGAGGCCTGTCTGGCCTCTCCCCTGCTGGACGTCTGCCACGCCCTCTTCGGCGAGACGGTCGCCCTGGGGCACGGCGACCGCGACATGGTGGCCGTCCTGCACGCCCTCGAGGCCAGGACCGACCACGGCCGGCGGCCCGCCTCCTGACGCCCACCGGAGCGGGCGGGCTTCAGCGCGGAAGCCGTCGGCGGCCGCCGCCACCGGTTCGGGGACGGTTGCCAGCTTCTCCCGCGGCCGGCCGGTCCGCAGCCCGAGGGTCACCTCCGCCCGGCCGATCGCGGCCTGGCCGCGGGCGTCGACCAGACGGCGGTCGCGGCCCCTCATCCGATGGGCGGCCACCGCACCCGAGCGGAGCGCTGTCGGACGCACGGACCGCGAACCGCGGTACACAGGGCCTCGCGGACCGCCCCGGCCACCCCTTCCCCGCCACCGCCCGCAGACCGCCGACGGGCCGGCCGGCGGAGTGCGCGAACACGCCGGACGCCCGCCAGCTCCATGACATACATCACAGCGCATATCGGTACTACGTCTGCCGGGTAGTAGACGACGCCCGAAGGACATAGAGGACCCGTCCCACTCGAAACGGTCATACCGCACGCCCGGTTCGACGGGCCCCGCCCCGCCTCGAGCGCTCCTCCGCACACGGCCGCACGGGGGGGGCTCCTGACGGGGCGACACGGCGCCGCCGCGCGCCCCGGCACCCGCCCCGGCATGGCTCCGTGCCGCTCGCAAGGGACGCGGGGACCTACGACCCGGCATAGTACCGAGGCTCGTTGCCCCGCTCGTCGGGCCGTCCCGACAATGACGGCCCGCACCGCGTTCCCGCGGCCCGGACGCGGGCGCTGTGCGGGTCGTCCACATCCCGGGGGGATCCGCGATCCGACGATTGGGGTCACATATGAACAAGCACCGCAGAACGAGGCGCTACCGGAAGATATCCGTCGCGGCCCTCGCCGTGACCGCCCTGGGAGTGCCCACCGTGGCCCTTGCCTGCGTGGACCGGCCGGCGACGGCCGACGGCCGCTCCTACTCGTGGCAGAACCGATCCTACGAGGACCGGTCGCCGGCCTCCAGGCCGACCTCGCGGCCCGTGGCGGAGAGGACCCGGACGCCCGCCACTCCCCCGAGCGCCTCCCCGGCCCCCGACACCTCCGCCCCGGCCGCGCCTTCCGCTCCCACCACACCCACCCCGGCCGACGACGCGGCGGCCCGCGTCGTGGAACTCGTCAACAGCGAGCGCGCCAAGGCCGGGTGCGCACCCCTGAAGGTGAACGAGAAGCTGACCGAGGCCGCCCGGGCGCACAGCAAGGACATGGCCGGCCACCGGAACATGTCCCACACCGGCTCCGACGGCTCCGGCCCCGGAGACCGGATCGAGCGGGCCGGCTACCAGTGGCGGGCCTACGGCGAGAACGTCGCCCACGGCTACCAGACCCCCGAGAGCGTGATGGACGGCTGGATGTCCAGCCCCGGCCACAGGCGCAACATCCTCAACTGCTCGTTCGAGGAGATCGGCGTCGGCCTGGCCCAGCCCGGCCACTACTGGACCCAGGCCTTCGGTACGGCCCGATAGGGCGGGCCGTACCGGGGCCCCTGACCCGCCCTGTCGGGCGGTGCGGGTCCGTGGGCCGCCCCCGCCCCGGAGAAGGGAGCATCTGTTGGAGTCCCGGCCGGGCGCGTCGTACCGGACACCGCGGACCTTCAGCGCCGAGCGGTACCCGGCGGCCCGGGCCGGAACTGCGGTGAGGACGCCAGGGTGCCGACTGCGGCGGCCACGGCTATGACCGGGCGCTTACGCAGGGGAGTTTCCTCCTCCACGTCGTGCGGAATTCGCGCCGCGCGTGAAGGACTTGCGACGGAACCTGATGGTTGCACCGTAAACAGGCTTCTCCGCCTGCCGCCGCCCCGGCGCGGCCCGCTACCGTCTTCCTCGCCGTCCCCTCGGCGTCACGCCCCGCCTGATCCGGTGGCGGCGCAGGAGGGGTGGCCCCAGCCGTCGGGGTTCTTCGCGATCGTCTCGCCCTTCGCGTACGGCCGGCCGCAGCGGCAACGGCCCGGGAAGCGTGCCTTGAGCGGCCTCCCGGAGGAGCGGTCCGGTGCCCCGGCCTTCCGCGCCGGCTTCGCCCCCTCCCGGCGGGGGGGGCGTCCACCGGCGGGGGCGGTGGCGGGTTCGGGCGGGGGCAGGTCGTCCCCCGCCGCGGAGCCGATCGGCCGCTGGGTGCGCGCGCTGTGGCTCGCGGCGCGGTCGGCGGCGTCGTTGAGCCGGTCGCCGTCCGCCCGGTGGGCCGGGGTGTGGACGAACTCCACCTCCCGCCCGGCCAGCAGTTCGTCGATGCGCACCACCAGGTCCCGGTTGGCCACCGGTGTGCCGGCCGAGGTCTTCCAGCCCCTGCGTCGCCAGCCCGGCAGCCAGGTGGTGACCGCCTTCATCGCGTACTGGGAGTCCATCCGCACCTGTGCCGGTACGGCCGGGTCCAGGACCTCCAGCAGTCTCTCCAGCGCGGTCAGCTCCGCCACGTTGTTGGTCGCCCTGCCCAGCGGACCGGCCTCCCAGCGTTCAGCGTCGCCGTCCGTACCGGCGATGACCCATGCCCAGGCCGCGGGCCCGGGGTTTCCCTTCGACGCGCCGTCGCATGCGGCGATGATCCGTTCCACCACCCTGTGATCCTGCCATCCTCCCGCCGCGGTCGCGGTCACCGGCCCGGACCCTCCTCCCGATCACGTCGTACCCTGCCGGGGAGTCGGGAGGAGAAGCGATGCGCACACCGGAGATGTTCCAGGTCGAGACGGGCGTCCACCTGGTCACGGGCAGCAACACCAACTGGGTGATCGTCCAGGACGGCGACGCGGTGACGCTGGTGGACACCGGGTATCCCGGGGACCGCGAGCTGGTGCTCGCCTCGCTCCGCGCCGTCGGCGCCGAGCCGTCGGCGGTGACGGCGGTACTGGTCACGCACGCCCACAGCGACCACATCGGCTCGGCCGAGTACCTGCGCACGGAGTACGAGGTCCCCGTCCTGGCCCACCGGGAGGAAGTGCCCCACGCCCGCCGGGACTTCCTCCAGCAGGTCTCCGTGGGGCAGATCGCCGCCAACGGATGGCGTCCCGGCGTCCTGCCCTGGGCCGTGCACGCGCTGCGGTCCGGCGGGAAGAAGGAGACCCCGGTCGCCGAGCCGCGGGAGTTCCCGTCCGGCGGCCCGCTCGATGTGCCCGGGCGCCCGGTGCCCGTCCACACTCCGGGCCACACCGACGGCCACTGCGCCTATCACCTGCCGGACAGGGGGATCCTGGTCACCGGCGACGCCCTCGTCAGCGGGCACCCCACCTCCGGCCGCCGGGGGCCCCAACTGCTGCCCCGTATGTTCCACCACGACCGCGGCCGCGCGCTGGACTCGCTCTCCACCCTGGCGGCCACCGGGGCGGAGGTCCTGCTCCCCGGCCACGGGCCGGTGCACCGCGGCCCGGTCGGTGCCGCGGTGGAGCACGCGCGCGAACAGGTCGGCTGATCCCTTCTCCGGCCGGGCCGGTGCCGGAGGGCGAATCAGGGGAGCCGTCCGGCCGCCTGCGGCCTGCGGGCGCGGCGCCGCGCCGCGGGCACCACCAGGGGGGTCCCGGTCTCCGGGTCGTCGATGACCCGGCAGGGCAGGCCGAAGACCTCCTCGACCAGTTCGGCGGTCACGATCTCCTCCGGCGGTCCGGAGGCCATCACCCGCCCCTCGCGCATGGCGATCAGGTGGGTGGCGTACCGGGCGGCGTGGTTGAGGTCGTGGAGGACGGCGACCAGGGTGCGGCCCTCCTCCTGGTGGAGGCGGGCGCACAGGTCCAGGATGTCGATCTGGTGGGCGAGGTCGAGGTAGGTGGTCGGCTCGTCCAGCAGCAGCAGGGGGGTCTGCTGGGCCAGCGCCATGGCGATCCACACCCGCTGCCGCTGCCCACCGGACAGTTCGTCCACCGAGCGGTCGGCGAGCTCGGCGACGCCGGTGGAGGCCATCGCCTCCACAACGACACGCTCGTCCTCCGCCGACCACTGGCGCAGCAGGCTCTGGTGCGGGTAGCGGCCACGGGAGACCAGTTCGGAGACGGAGATGCCCTCGGGGGCGACGGAGGACTGCGGCAGCAGGCCGAGGGTGCGGGCCACCTGCTTGGCGCCTGTGGAGGAGATGTCCCTGCCGTCCAGGAGGACCGTTCCGGCGGCCGGCTTCAGCATCCGCGACAGGGCGCGCAGCAGGGTGGACTTGCCGCAGGCGTTGGGACCTATGACGACGGTGAAGGAGCGGTCCGGTATCGCGACCGTGAGATCCTCGGCGATCGTGCGCCGGTCGTAGGCGAGGGTCAGACCCTGGCCGCTCAGCCTCGTCCCCCCGGCGGCCGGGGCTCCGTGGTCGCGGTGGTTGCCCTGCGTCATCCGTTCTGCTCCGTCCTGGGGTTGTCCGGCCGGGCCTTCGGGAGCCCGGGATTCCGCGAGGATGCTCATATCCGTCCTGCCTTCCGCTGAGTGGCCAGCAACCACACCAGGTAGCAGCCGCCGAGGAGACCGGTGAGGACGCCCACGGGGATCTGCCGTCCGGTGAAGAGGTTCTGGGCGGCCCAGTCGGCGGTCACCAGTACGGCCGCGCCCATGCAGCCGGCGGGCAGCAGGTTGGGGCCCGGCGCGCGGGTGAGGCGCTTGGCGAGCTGGGGCGCGGTGAGCGCGACGAAGGAGACCGGCCCGGCACAGGCCGCGGCGAAGGAGACCAGGACGACGGCGGAGCCCAGCGCGGCGGTGCGGGCACGTTCGACGCTCACGCCGAGGGCGTGGGCCGCGTCGTCGCCCATCTCCGTCATCCGCAGGGCCCGCCCGCAGCCCAGGACGGTGACCGGGCCCAGTACCGCCAGGGCGATCAGCAGCGGGGTGAGCTCGGGCCAGCCGCGGCCGTCGAGGCTGCCGGTGATCCACAGGATCGCGCGGGAAGCCTCCATCAGCTTGCCGCGGGTGAGCAGGTAGCCGTTGACGCCGGTGAGCATCGCCAGGACGCCGATGCCGGTGAGCACCAGCCGGTAGCCGTGCACTCCCTGGCGCCAGGCGAGGGCGTAGATGAGCAGTCCGGTCAGGAGTCCTCCGGCGATGGCTCCGCCGGCCAGGGCCGCGCTGCTGCCGCCGGCGAGGACGACGAGGAGGGCGCCGGTGGAGGCTCCCTGGGTGAGGCCGAGCATGTCGGGGCTGCCCAGCGGGTTGCGCACCACGGACTGGAAGACGGCTCCGGCCAGGCCGAGGGAGGCGCCGACGAGGAGGGCTGCGAGCACCCGGGGCAGCCGCAGTTCGTTGACGATGAAGTCCTGGGCGGGGGTGCCGCCGCCGGTGAGGGTGGTCAGCACCTCGGCGGGGCTCATGGGGTAGTCGCCGCTGCCGATGGTGACGACACCGGCGGCCAGGGCCACGAGCAGGCAGACGGCGGCGGCGATCAGGGCGCGGGGGCGGAAGCGGAGGCTGAGCGCCGGTCCGGCGCGGAAGGTCCTCACACCGGCCCTCATGTCGTTTCCCGTGTCGGTCCTCATGCGGCGGCCACCTTCCGCCGTCGCAGGACGTAGAGGAAGACGGGGCCGCCGAGGACGGCGGTGACGACGCCGACCTGGAGCTCGCCCGGGCGGCCCAGCAACCGGCCGAGCACATCGGAGCCGAGCAGCAGCACGGGGGCGAGCACCGCGCAGTACGGCAGCACCCAGCGCAGGTCGGGGCCGGTGATCGCGCGGACCAGGTGCGGCACCATCAGCCCGACGAAGACGATGGGGCCGGCGGCGGCGGTGGCCGCGCCGCACAGCAGGGTGATGGCGACGACGCAGGCCGCGCGGACCCTCTCCGGCCGGGCGCCCAGGGCGCGGGCCTGGTCGTCGCCGAGCGTGAGGGCGTTGAGCGGCCGGGCGAGGGCGAGGGCGGCCAGGGTGCCGGTGGCGATGAACGGCAGCACCTGCACCACGGCGTCCATCCGGGCCGAAGCCAGCGAACCGACGGTCCAAAAACGCATCCGCTCCAGCGCCGCGGCGTCCAGGATCATCGCGGCGCTGACGTAGGAGTACAGGGCGGCGTTGAGCGCCGCGCCGGCCAGGGCCAGCCGCGCCGGGGTCGCCCCGCGCCCGCCGCCGACGGCGTAGACGACAACGGAGACGACCGCGGCGCCGGCCAGGGCGAACCACACGTAGCCGGTGAAGCCGGTCACCCCGAGGAAGGCGATGGAGGTGACCACCGCGGCCGAAGCGCCGGCGTTGATGCCCAGCAGTCCGGGATCCGCCAGCGGGTTGCGGGTCAGCGCCTGCATCACCGCGCCGGCCAGCCCGAGGGCGAGACCGACGAGCAGTCCGAGCAGGGTGCGCGGCAACCGCATCTCGCGCACCACGCTCCAGGCCTCGGAGCCGCTGTCGAAGAGCCCGGACCAGACCTCGCCCGCCGACAGCGGCCGGGCGCCGAAGCCGAGGCTCAGCACCAGCAGGACGAGCAGGAGGGCCGCGGCGCCCGCCAGCCCGGCGGAGCGCAGGGCGGTACGGGTTCGCGTCGGCGGCTCCTCGACGGCGGGGGGCGGCGGCCCCGTTCTCTCCCGCGTGGGGCTCGGTTTGATGAGTGACACGTGCGGACTCCGGTGTGCCGGGGGAGATCGGGACCACCCCCTTGGGCTCGAACTTTGGTTAGGTTAACCTAACAGCCGCGGCCGGGCAGTAGAACACCCGTCGCATACCCGTGCGTTTGCCAGAAAGGCGCCAGTCATGTCCTACGCAAGAACCGCCAACCTCTCCCGCCGGGGCATCCTCACGGCGGGAGGCGCCCTCGGTCTGGGTGCCCTGCTCGCGGCCTGCGGGGACGACGGCGGTTCGCAGACGTCGGGCAAGACCTCGGAGAAGGACGGCGGCCCCTGGTCGTTCACCGACGACCGCAAGAAGAAGGTCACCGCCGACAGGACCCCCGAGCGCATCGTCGCCTTCACCGGCACCGCCGCCGCCCTGGCCGACTTCGGCCTGAAGGACCGGATCGTCGGCGTCTTCGGCGAGACGGTTCTGGAGGACGGCTCGGCCCACCCGCAGGCCGGCGGCCTGGACGTCAAGAAGATCGAGGTCATCGGCAACGCCTGGGGCGAGTTCGACATCGAGAAGTACGCCGCGCTCAGCCCCGAGCTGCTGGTCACGCACCAGTACGACCCCAGCTCGCTGTGGTACGTACCGGAGGAGAGTGCGGACAAGATCCTCAAGCTGGCCCCCAGCGTCGCCGTCCAGACCGCCGAGGTCTCCCTGCTCAAGCCGATCCAGCGCTACGCCGCCCTGGCCGAGTCCCTGGGCGCCGACCTGAAGTCCGAGCAGGTCGCCGACGGCAAGGCTCGCTTCGAGGCGGCGGCCGAGAAGCTCCGCAAGGCCGCCAAGGCCGGCGGCGGGCTGCGGGTGCTGGCCGCCTCCGGCAGCGCCGACTACTTCTACGTCTCCACCCCCGCGCCCGCGGCCGGCTTGAAGTACTTCGCCGAACTGGGCGTCAACTTCGTCATCCCCGACGACGTCGAGGCCAGCGGCGGCTACTTCGAGAGCCTCAGCTGGGAGAACGCCGGGCAGTACGAGGCCGACCTCATCATCCTGGACAACCGCAGCACCGCCCTGCAGCCGAAGGACCTGAAGTCCAAGCCCACCTGGGAGGCGCTCCCGGCGGTGAAGGCCGGCCAGGTCGCCGAGTGGGACCCGGTGCCGCGCTTCTCCTACCAGGGCGCCGCCCCGCTGATGGAGAACCTCGCCGACGCCATCACCAAGGCCAGGAAGCTCGGCTGAGCCGGGGCCGGGTCGTGCCGCCCCCAGACCGCGCAGGACAGCAACCTCCGAGAAGGAGAGCCCGCAGATGACACCGCGCACCGCCACCCCCGTCACCCCTCCCGCCGCCTCTGCCGCGGCTCACCGGCCGCCGGCGCCCCACCGCGCTCCCGCCACCCGGCGGGCCTCGCCGTTCGGCTTCTTCGATGCCTCGGTCGTGCGCACCGCGCGACTGGGACCGTCCCTGGTCCGGATCACCTTCAGGGGGGAGAGGCTCGGGCGGTTCGCGGGCGGCGGGAGGGACCAGAGCTTCTCGCTCTTCCTGCCTCAGCCCGGCCAGAGGGAGCCCGTCGTCCCGGTGGAGCTGGGCGACGGCTGGTTCGCGGCCTGGCGGGTGATGGATCCGGCGGTGCGCGCGATCATGCGCTCCTACACCGTGGCCGCGCAGCGGCCGAAGGCGGGCGAGGTGGACGTCGACTTCGTCCTGCACGGCGACACCGGTCCCGCGACCCGCTGGGCCCGGCGCGCCCGGCCCGGTGACCGGGTCCGCCTGCTGGGCCCGGTCGTCGCGGAGAACAGGAGCGTCGGCTTCCGTCCTCCCGCCGGCACGGACCGGGTGCTGCTCGCCGCCGACGAGACGGCGCTGCCCGCCCTCGCCGGGATCCTGGCCTGGCTGCCCGCCGGCGTCCGGGCGCGGGCGTGGGTCGAGGTGCCCCGGGCGGGGGACGTACGGCCGCTGCCCACCGCGGCCGACGCGGAGGTCACCTGGCTGGTCCGGGAGGACTTCCGGCGGCACGGCGTGGTGGTGGACGCCGTACGCGAGGCCGTACTGCCCGAGGAGGCGTGGGGCGGCGCGTACGCGTGGCTGGCGGGCGAGGCCGCCGCGGTGCGTGCACTGCGCCGCCACCTGGTGTCCGAACGAGGCTTGGACCGCGGCCGGGTGGCCTTCTCCGGGTACTGGCGAATGGGCGCCTCGGAGGAGGATCTGCGCGCCGAGGCGCTCACCGACGCCGCCTGACACGGGGGGCGAACCCGCACAGAGCCCCACGTACCACCCGCGGCACGGTGGACTCCCGCATGATCAAAGTAAGTTAGGATAGCCTTACTTAAGTTTCCTGCTCCCCCGATTCGGAGGACCCGCGCGTGAGCCCCCAGGGATCCGCCTCCCCTCTCGCTCCTGTCGACACGGCCGGCCCCGTCGGCGGCGACCCCCGTTCCCATCTGCTGAACGGCTCCACCGCCGAGTACTACCGGCGGCTGGTCTCCGACGGCGTGGCGCGGGTCGCCCGGACGGTCGCCGGAACCAGCCGGCCGTTCACCGGCGTCACCCCCGGCGAACTGGCCTCGGTGGTGGACGGCATCGACCTCGACAGCCCCCTGGGCGACCCGGCCGCCGCCCTCGACGAACTGGAGCGCGTCTACCTCCGCGACGCGGTCTACTTCCACCACCCCCGCTACCTCGCCCACCTCAACTGCCCGGTGGTGCTTCCCGCCCTCCTCGGCGAGGCCGTCCTCTCCGCCGTCAACTCCTCCCTGGACACCTGGGACCAGAGCGCCGGCGGCACTCTGATGGAGCGCCGGCTCATCGACTGGACCGCCGACCGCATCGGCCTGGGCCGCGCCGCCGACGGCATCTTCACCAGCGGCGGCACCCAGTCCAACCTCCAGGCGCTGCTGCTGGCCCGCGAGGAGGCCCTCCGGCTGCTGCGGAAGAACTCCTCCACCCCGCCGCCGGTCTCCCGGATGCTGCCGAAACTGCGCGTCCTGACCTCCGAGGCCGGCCACTTCTCCGTGCTAAAGGCCGCCAAACTCCTCGGCCTGGAGCCGGAGTCGGTCATCTGTGTCCCCTGCGACGGCGACCGCCGGATGCGTACCGACGTCCTCGCCCGCGAGCTGCGCCGCTGCCGGGAGGAGGGCCTGACGGTGATGGCTGTCTCCGCCACCGCCGGCACCACCGACTTCGGCTCCATCGACCCCCTGCCCGAGATCGCCGAGCTGTGCCGGGAGGCCGGGACCTGGTTCCACGTCGACGCCGCCTACGGCTGCGGACTGCTGGCCTCGCCCACGCGCCGCCATCTGCTGAGCGGCATCGAGCGGGCCGACTCGGTCACCGTCGACTACCACAAGTCCTTCTTCCAGCCGGTCAGTTCCAGCGCCGTCCTCGTCCGCGACGGCGCCGCCCTGCGGCACGCCACGTACCACGCCGACTACCTGAACCCGGTCCGCAGCGCCGAGAAGCTCATCCCCAACCAGGTCGACAAGTCCCTCCAGACGACCCGGCGCTTCGACGCGCTCAAGCTGTGGCTGACCCTGCGCATCATGGGCGCCGACACCGTCGGCGCGCTCTTCGACCAGGTGGTGGACCTGGCCGCCGACACCTGGCGGATCCTGGAGGACGACCCCCGCTTCACCGTCGTCACCAGGCCGACGCTCTCCACCCTGGTCTTCCGCTACACCCCCTGCGCGGACACCGGCGCAGGCGCGGGCCGCGCCGACGAGACGGCCGTGGACCTGGCCAACCTGCACGCCCGCGAGGCCCTGGCCGCCTCCGGCGAGGCCGTGGTCGCCGGAACGGTGGTCGACGGCCGCCACCACCTGAAGTTCACCCTGCTCAACCCGGAGACGACGACGGACGACATCCGCGCCGTCCTCGATCTGATCGCCGGACACGCCCAGGAACACCTGGCCTCCTCCGCCGCCCGCCCGGACGGCTCACCGGCCGCATGAACCACCGGATCCACCAGACCCACGGAGACGACGTGTCCACCCCTCACGACTTCATAGCCATCGGACTGGGCCCCTTCAACCTGGGGCTGGCCTGTCTGACGGAACCGGTCGACGACCTCGACGGGCTCTTCCTGGAGAGCCGCCCGGAGTTCGACTGGCACCCCGGCATGCTGCTGGACGGCGTCACCCTGCAGACGCCCTTCATGGCCGACCTGGTGACCATGGCCGACCCCACCTCCCCCTACTCCTTCCTCAACTACCTCAAGCAGTCCGGGCGCCTGTACCAGTTCTACATCCGCGAGAGCTTCTATCCGCTGCGCGCCGAGTACAACGCCTACTGCCGCTGGGCCGCCGGCCGGCTGTCCTGCGTCCGCTTCGGCCGCGAGGTCACAGCCGTCTCCCACGACGAGACCGAGGGCCTGTACACCGTCACCGCCCGCGACACCTCCACCGGCGAACTCGGCGAACACCGCGCCCGCCACCTGGTGCTGGGCACCGGCACCCCGCCGTACGTTCCCGAGTCCTGCGAGGGGCTGGGCGGCGATGTGATCCACAACTCCCGCTACCTGGAGCACAGGAAGGCGCTCCAGGCCAAGAAGAGCATCACGGTCGTGGGCAGCGGGCAGAGCGCCGCCGAGATCTACCACGACCTGCTCTCGGAGATCGACACCCACGGCTACCGCCTGAACTGGGTCACCCGCTCCCCGCGGTTCTTCCCGCTGGAGTACACCAAGCTGACCCTGGAGATGACCTCCCCCGACTACATCGACTACTTCCACGCCCTGCCCGAGACCACCCGGCACCGGCTGGAGGGCGAGCAGAAGGGTCTGTTCAAGGGCATCAACGAGGCCCTGATCAACGACATCTTCGACCTGCTGTACGCCAAGAGCGCCGCCGGTCCCGTCCCCACCCGGCTGCTGACCAACACAGCGCTGACCTCCGCCTCCCACGACGAGGCGAGCGACTCCTACACCCTCGGGCTGCACCAGGTCGAGCAGGACGAGGAGTTCACCCTCACCACCGAAGGACTGGTCCTGGCCACCGGCTACCGCCACCGCGTCCCCGCCTTCCTGGACGGCATCGGCGACCGCATCCGCTTCGACTCCTCGGGCCGCTTCGACGTCGCCCGCAACTACAGCGTCGATGTCACCGGCCGCGGTGTCTTCCTGCAGAACGGCGCCGTCCACGCCCACAGCGTCACCTCGCCGGACCTGGGCATGGGCCCGTACCGCAACTCCTGGATCATCCGCGAGATCCTCGGCCGCGAGGTCTACCCCGTCGAGAAGTCCATCACCTTCCAGGACTTCGGCGCCCCCGAGGGGAGCATCGTGTGAGCGAGATCCTCTTCCACCGCGAGGATCCCGGACTGGGGGGACTCTCCGTGGTCACCCTCGACCCCACCGCCGACGCGCCCCTGCTGCGCTCCTGGGTGACCCACCCCAAGGCCGTGTACTGGATGATGCAGGACGCCGACGAGCGGCAGGTGGCCGACGAGTACCGGCGGATCGCCGAACACCCGCACCACGATGCCTTCCTGGGCCTGCACCGCGGCAGTCCCGCCTTCCTCGTCGAGCGCTACGACCCCGCCCACGTGGAGCTGGCCGGGCTGTACGACCACCGGACGGGCGATGTCGGGATGCACTTCCTCACCGCGCCGTCCGACGCCCCGGTCCACGGATTCACCCTCGCCGTCATCACCACGGTGATGGAGATGCTCTTCGACGACCCGGCCACCCGCCGTGTGGTCGTCGAGCCCGACGCCCGCAACACCGCCGTGCACGCCCTCAACGCCGCCGTCGGTTTCGAGGTCGCCGCCACGATCGCCAAACCGGAGAAGGAGGCCCTGCTGAGCTTCTGCACCCGCGAGAGCTTCGAGGCCGCCATGCGAGGAGCCGCCCTGTGACCACCGACTCCCCCCGCGCCGCACCGCACCCCGGCCCGTATCCCGGCCCGCAGTCCGGTCCACAGCGGGCCGTGGCCCATCTGACCCCCGGCAACTGGGACACCGCCGTACGGCTGCTGCTGCGCAAGGCCCTGTCGGAGTTCTCCCACGAGCGTCTGCTGGCCCCCGCCGAGCTGGGCGGCGGGCGCTACGCCGTCACCGGCGGCGAGGACGGGAACGGCCGGGAGGGGACCGAGTACCGCTTCACGGCCCGCCTGATGGCGCTCGACCACTGGCAGATCGACGCCGACAGCATCACCCGCCACCGCGGCGGCGCCGAACTGTCCCTGGACGCCTTCGCGTTCTTCACCGAGTTCCGCGGCGCCCTGGGCCTGAGCGACGAGATACTGCCCGTCTACCTGGAGGAGATCAGCTCCACCCTGGCGAGCACCGCGTACAAACTGGCGAAGGAGCCGGTCACCGCCGCCGAGCTGGCCGGCGCCGGCTTCCAGGCGATCGAGACCGGTATGACCGAGGGGCATCCTTGCTTCGTCGCCAACAACGGCCGCCTCGGCTTCGGGATCCACGAGTACCTGGCCTACGCGCCCGAGGCCGCGGCCCCGGTGCGGCTGCTGTGGGTGGCCGCCCACCGTGACCACACCACCTTCACGTGCTCGGCCGACACCGACTACCACGCGCTGGTGCGCGCCGAGCTCGGGCAGGCCGCCCTCGACCGGTTCGACTCCGTCCTGCGCGGTCAGGACCTGGACCCGGCGGACTACCTGCTGATCCCCGTCCACCCCTGGCAGTGGTGGAACAAGCTCGCCGTGACCTTCTCCGCCGAGGTCGCCCAGCGCCGCATCGTGCTGGTGGGCGAGGGCGAGGACGAGTACCTGGCGCAGCAGTCCATCCGCACCTTCTTCAACATCTCCGCGCCGGACAAGCACTACGTCAAGACGGCCCTGTCCGTGCTCAACATGGGTTTCATGCGGGGCCTGTCGGCGGCCTACATGGAGGCCACCCCCGCCATCAACGACTGGCTGGCCGACCTGGTCGCCAAGGACCCCGTCCTGCGTGCCACCGGACTGGAGATCATCCGCGAGCGCGCTGCCGTCGGCTACCGCCACCCCGGCTACGAGGCCGCCACCGACCGCTACTCGCCCTACCGCAAGATGCTCGCGGCCCTGTGGCGTGAGAGCCCCGTCCCCACCCTGGAGGAAGGGCAGCGCCTGGCCACCATGGCCTCCCTGCTCCACACCGACGCGGCAGGGGGCTCGCTGGCCGCCGCGCTGATCGAGCGCTCCGGTCTCACCCCCGAGGCCTGGCTGGGCCGCTACCTGGACGCCTACCTCGTCCCGCTGCTCCACAGCTTCTACGCCTACGACCTGGCGTACATGCCGCACGGCGAGAACGTCATCCTCGTCCTGGAGGACGACGCGGTGGCGCGGGCGGTGTTCAAGGACATCGCCGAGGAGATCGTCGTGATGGACTCCGGCGTGGAACTGCCCCCCGAGGTCGAGCGCGTCCGCGCCGAGACGCCCGAGGACATGCGGCTGCTGGCCATCCTCACCGACGTCTTCGACTGCTTCCTGCGCCACCTCGGCGCGATCCTCGCCGACCGGGGCGTACTGACCGAGGACGCCTTCTGGCGCACGGTCGCCGAAGCGGTGATCCGCTACCAGGAGTCCGTGCCGGAGCTGGCCGGACGGTTCGAGCGGTACGACATCTTCGCCGACGAGTTCGCGCTGTCCTGCCTCAACCGGCTCCAGTTGCGCGACAACCGGCAGATGGTGGACCTGGCGGACCCCTCCGGAGCGCTCCAGCTCGTCGGCAGCCTGAAGAACCCCATCGCCCCCTACGCCCCGGGGAGGGCCTGACACACCGTGGTGACCACCGACCCGGCCGCCGGCGCCGGCCCGGCGCCCGGCCAGGAACCCGGCCAGGAACCCGGCACGGCGGAGACCGGACCGTCCGGCGGGCACCCCGCCCGCTGGGCGATCCTGACCGTGGTCTGCCTGGCCGAACTCGTCGTGGTGCTCGACAACACCGTGCTCAACGTGGCGATCCCGTCGCTGACCGGTGAGCTGGACGCGTCCACCGCGGACGTGCAGTGGATGATCAACGCCTACGCCCTGGTGCAGGCGGGTCTGCTGCTCGCGGCGGGCAACGCCGCCGACCGCTACGGACGCAAGCGGATGCTGCTGACCGGGCTGGCCCTGTTCGGGGCCGGTTCGCTGGCCGCGGGGCTGGCCTCCTCCTCCGCCCAGCTCATCGCGGCCCGCGCGGGCATGGGCGTGGGCGCGGCCCTGCTGCTGACGACCACCCTCGCCGTCGTCATGCAGGTCTTCGACGCGAGCGAGCGGCCGAAGGCCATCGGCCTGTGGGGCGCCGTCAACGCCCTCGGCTTCGCCTCCGGTCCGGTGGTCGGCGGTCTGGTGCTCAGCCACTTCTGGTGGGGCGCGGTCTTCCTGATCAACATCCCGGTGGTGCTTCTCGGGCTGGTCGCCGTCGCGGTCCTCGTCCCCGAGAGCCGCGACCCGCGCGGCGGCCGCCTGGACCTGCCGGGCCTGGTGCTCTCGGTCACCGGCATGACCTGCGTGGTCCACGCCGTCATCACCGGCCCGGAGGAGGGCTGGGCCTCTCCGCGGATCCTGGTGCCGGCCGTGCTGGGAGCAGCCGTGCTGGCGGCCTTCCTGCACTGGGAGCGGCGCACCGAGCACCCGATGCTGGATCCGGCCCTGTTCCGCAGCCGCCGCTTCACCGGGGCGGTGACGGGTGTCATGCTGATCACCTTCGGCAGCGGCGGCGCCCTGTACCTGCTCACGCAGCAGTTCCAGTTCGTCCGCGGCGACAGCCCGCTCCAGGCGGGTCTGGCCGTGGCGCCCTTCGCGCTGACGGTGGTGCTGGTGAACTTCACCGGCGTCTCCGCGCGGCTGATCGCGCGCTTCGGCCTGCCGGTGATGATCGCCTCGGGCATGGCCGTGATGGCGGCCGGTCTCGCGGTCGTCGCCCTTGTCGGCGGCGGAGGCTACGGGGGGATCCTGATCGGCCTGGTGCTGATGGGGGCGGGCTGCGGCTGTGCCAACCCGGCCATCGCCGAGGCCGTCATGAGCTCGATCCCCAAGGAGAAGGCGGGCGCGGGGGCCGGTGTCAACGGCACCCTCACCGAGATGGGCGCCGGTCTGGGCGTCGCCGTCCTGGGTGCCGTCCTGGCCTCCCGGTTCGCGATCCTGCTGCCGGACTCGGCGGGCGACGCCGAGTCGCTGCCCGCCGCGCTGGCCCGGGTCTCCGGGGAGGCCGATCTGGCCGCGGTCGCCGAGGCGTTCGCCTCCGGCCTGCGGACCGGGCAGCTGGCCGGCGCCGCGGCGGTCCTCGCCGGCGGCTGCGCGGCCGGCCTGCTGCTGGGCCGCGCCGGGCGGCCCGCCGTACGGGGTACGGCGGCAAAGCCGCGTCCCTCCCACGGGAAGGAGAGCTGACACATGGCCGTGAAGGTCTATCGGGACGCCTGGGGCGTGCCGCACCTGCGCGCGGACGGCGCGCAGGAGCTGGCGTACGCCCAGGGCCGCAACGCGGCGGCGGACCGCGCCTGGCAGCTCGAGGTCGAGCGGCACCGCTCGCAGGGCACCACCGCTTCGTTCCTCGGCGCGGAGGCCGTCTCCTGGGACCGGTTCGCGCGGCGGGTGCGGCTGGACGACACCGCCCGGCGGTGCATGGAAGCCCTGGAGCGCGAGAATCCCGGCACCGCCGCCTGGGTCCGCTCCTACGTCGGCGGAGTCAACGACGGGCTGGCGGAAGGGGCCGCCCGGGCACCGGAGTTCGCCGCCACCGGCCTCCTCCCCGGCCGCTGGCGGCCGTGGACGCCGATGGGCGTCTGGCTGTCGGCGCACATCCTGTTCGCGGGTTTCCCGGCCAAGCTCTGGCGCGACGCCGTCGCCCGCCGCCTGGGACCCGGGTGGGTCGGGGTGTTCGCCACCGACGGGCCCGGCACCTCCGGCAGCAACGGCTGGCTCGTCCCGGCGGAGCGCACCGCCACGGGCTCGGCGATCGTCGCGGGCGACCCCCACCGGTTCGTCGAGGCCCCGGGCGTCTACCAGCAGATCCGGCTGGCCTGCCCGGAGTTCGACGTCGTCGGCCTCGCCGTCCCCGGCGTCCCCGGCATCGCCCACTTCGGCCACGCCGGCCATGTGGCCTGGGCCATCACCAACGCCATGGCCGACTACCAGGACCTCTACCGCGAGCGGCTGCGGCGCACCGGGCCGGGCGGGGAGCGGGTGGAGGCGCTGGGCCCGGACGGATGGCGGCCCGCCGAGCGCCGTATCGAGACGATCGAGGTGGCAGGCGGCGAGCCCGTGGCGGTCGAGGTGATCGAGACCGAACGCGGTCCCGTCATCGCCGACGGCGACGAGGCGGCGGCCTGGGCGGGTTCGGGCTCCCACGCCCCGGACGCCACGGTCCGGGGCTTCTCCGCCCCGGACGCCTTCGGCGCGCTCTCCCTGCGCCACCCCTCGCGTGCGGGCGCCGGCCTCGGTTTCGGCGTGCTTCCCGCCCTGTTGCGGGCCCGGAACGTCGCCGACATCGACCGGGCCCTGGACGGCTGGGTGGAGCCGGTCAACGTCGTCCTGGCCGCCGACACCGCGGGCGGGACGCTGCACCGGGTGGCGGGCACCGTCCCCGTGCGCCATCCGGACAACCGCACGAGGGTAGTGCCCGCCTGGGAGCCCCGGTACGCCTGGCGGGCCCGGCGCGGGCCGATGCCGCGCGAACGCGTCGAGGGCGTCGCGGTCATGGCCAACCAGCGGGGGATCGCCGGGCCTTTCGGTGTGGAGTTCGCGCCGCCGCACCGGGCCGAGCGCATCCGGGAGCTGCTGGCGGAGCGGGCCGTGTGGTCCGCCCGGGACATGGCGGCCGTTCACCGCGACACCCTGCTGGCCTCGGCCGCGCCCCTGCTGGACCTGCTGGCGCGCACCGGCCCCGGGGAACTGGGGCCTGACGCCCGGCGGCTGCGGGAACGGCTGCTGGGCTGGGACCGCCGGATGGACGCCGACAGCGCCGGTGCCGCCGCATTCGCCGCCGTCCGCACCGCGACGGTGCGGCTGCTGGCGGAGCATCCGCTGCTGCGGCCGCTGGCGGACCCGCCGCCCGCCCCGGAGGTCCTCCGGCCCTGGCTCGCGCTCCTGCCCCGCGTCGGATACGCCCTGGAGCACCTGCTGACCACGGACCGTCTGCCGCTCGCGGACCGGGCCGGGGCCGTACGGGCCGCAGTCGAGGAGGTGGCGGCGCGCCCCACCGCCCCACAGGGCCCGCCGGCGCGGTGGGGCGACACCCACCGGCTCGCGCCCTGGCAGGCGCTGCCGGCCGATCCCGGTGAGCCCTGGCCGGCCCTGGACGGCGACCACGACTGCGTGCTGGCCACCTCCAGCGTGCCCGGGGTCACCGACCTCAGCACCCGCGCCTCCGCCGCCCGCTACGTGTGGGACCTCGCCCGCCGCGAGGACAGCGCCTGGGTGGTGCCACTGGGTGCCTCGGGCGTGCCCGGGGACCCGCACCACCGCGACCAGCTCCCGCTGTGGGCGCGCTGCGAGCTCGTCCCGGTGGTCACCGACTGGGACGAGCTCACCGAGGAGTCCGCCGCGCCACCGGTACCATCCGTACCGTCCGCAGACTCCGACCGAGGAGAGAAGTGACCGACCCGGCCGCGCCCCCCGCCCCCTCCACGCCCTCGGCTCCCCGGCGTCGCGAAGCAGTGCACGAGGCCCGCGTCGAGGGCTTCGGCACGGTCCGCGTCGTCCCCGTGGCCCCCGCGCGCGACATCGACCTGCTGCACGACTGGGTGACCCGGGAGCGGGCCCGCTTCTGGGGGATGCTCGGCCACACCCGCGAGCAGGTCCTGGAAACCTACGAGTACCTGGACTCCCTGTCCACGCACCACGCCTTCCTGGTCCATCTCGACGACCGGCCGGTCGCCCTCTTCCAGACCTACGAGCCGGGCGCCGACCCGGTCGGCGAGTACTACGAGGTGCGGCCGGGGGACTTCGGCCTCCATCTGATGGTCGGTCCGGCGGACGGCGGGGCGCGGCCGGGCTTCACCGGTACCCTGCTGGCCGTCTTCCTGACCCATCTGCTGGCCGAGAACCCCGGCCGCAGGCGGATCGTCGCCGAACCCGACACCCGCAACGAGAAGGCGGTCTCCCGGCTGCTGCGGGCCGGTTTCGTCCTCGGTCCCGGGATCGAACTTCCGCACAAGCGGGCCCGGCTGGTCTTCCTCGACCGGGATGCCTTCCTCTCCCGGGCCGCGCCCCGGTGCTCCTGAGAGGGCGGGGCGCCGGGTACGGTCCCGCCGTGTCGGTGGGCGCGGCTACGGTGTCGCCGTGATCGATTCAGACGATGTCCGGCGTATCGCGCTGTCCCTTCCGGAGACCGTGGAGAAGGAGGCGTGGAGCATGCCCACCTTCCGGGTGGCCGGGAAGATGTACATCACCGTCCCCGACGACGAGACCTCCGTCGCCGTGCGCTGCCCGCGCCTGGAGCGCACCGAACTGATCGCGGCCGAGCCGGAGAAGTTCTGGGTACCGCCCCACGAGGCGTCCTCGGCATGGGTGCGGGTCCGGCTGGCCGCCTTGGAGGACATCGCCGAGCTGCGGGACGTCCTCGTCGACTCGTGGCGGCAGGCGGCTCCCGAGCGGTTGCTGGAGGCGCGCCCGGATCTGGTGCCCGGCGGTGCGGCGGGCTCGGAAACGTAGTCCGGGCCCCGGCCGGCGGGCGCGGGGCCGCTCACCGCCGGCGGCCGGACGCCTCCACCGCGTCCCCGCGCTCGTCGGCGCCGGCGGACGCGACGGCACCGCGCCGCCGCAGGACCCTCAGGGCGGTCTCGCACCACTGCAGGTTCTCGCGTTCGAAGGCGATACCGCGCAGCAGTGTGAGGTAGGGGCCCACGCGCCTGGCCCGTGCGAAGTACTCCTCCTCCGTGCGTCCGTCCAGCAGCTTGGCGCGCCCCCGCTCGTAGCGGGCGAGTTTGGCCGTCGACCACTCCAGTTGCGTCTCCACGGCGGCCCGGACGCCCTCGATGTCGCCCGCGTCGGCGCTCTGGACCTTCACCAGCAGTTCGTCGCGGATGACGGTGGGCCGGGCGAGGGGGGCCGCGGTGTAGTCGCGCAGTGCGGCGTGTCCCGCCTCGGTCAGGGAGAACAGCCGTTTGTTGGGCCGGCGTTCCTGCTGGACGACACGGGCGGCGACGAGCCCTTCCCGCTCCATGCGCTCGAGTTCACGGTAGAGCTGCTGGGGTGTGGCCGTCCAGAAGTCGGCGACCGAGGAGTCGAACCCCTTGGCCAGGTCCCAGCCCGATGCCTCGCCTTCCAGTAGGGCTGCCATCACCGCGTTGCGCAGAGCCATCCCCGTATTGGAGCACGGGGGCGACCTGCCGACAAATCGACTGCTCCTGCCGGTTTCCGCGCAGGTGGGCGCGGTTTCGGCCCGGTGTGGACAGACTCCCCGCCAGGATTTACTCTCCAACGCACCTAGTGAACTTTTTGGCTATCAAGGTGGTCGGCATGAACTCCTTCCGGCGTGCCGTGGAGGCCCGCGACGAGCAGGCTCTGACGGACCTGCTGGCCGAGGATGTCGTCTTCACCAGCCCCGTCGCGTTCAGGCCCTACGAGGGCAGGGCGATCACCGCGGCGATCCTGCGTGGTGTGATGCGGGTCCTCGAGGACTTCGCCTACACCCGTGAGTTCTCCGGCCCGGACGGCCGGGACCATGCCCTCGTTTTCACCGCCACCGTTGGCGGCCGGCGGATCCAGGGCTGCGACTTCCTGCACTTCGACGAGGACGGCAGCATCGACGGCCTCACCGTCATGGTCCGCCCGCTGTCCGCCGCCCGGGCGCTCGCCGAGGCCATGGGCGCGCAGTTCGAGCGGATCTCGCGCGAGGCCGCCGGCGCCTGACCGCCGGCCCGTCCGGCCGCCACGCCCCCGTCTCGCCCAGCCGTCCCACCATCCCGCCCCGCCCTCACCCGCACCGAACCGGGAGACCTGTCGCATGACCACCTACCCTCACCTGCTCCGGCCGCTGGACCTGGGCTTCACCACCCTGCCCAACCGGGTCCTCATGGGCTCGATGCACGTCGGACTGGAGGAGGCCCCCGACGGCTTCTCCCGGATGGCCGCCTTCTACGCGGAGCGCGCCCGCGGCGGCGTCGGCCTGATCGTCACCGGCGGCATAGCACCCAACGAGGCCGGACGCCCCTATCCCGGCGGCGCCATGCTCACCACCGAGGAGGAGGCCGAGCGCCACCGCGCCGTCACCGACGCCGTCCACGCCGAGGGCGGCCGCATCGCGATGCAGATCCTCCACTTCGGCCGCTACGCCTACCATCCCGACCTCGTCGCCCCGAGCCCGCTGAAGGCCCCGATCAGCCCGCACACCCCGCGCGAACTCACCGACGCCGAGACCGAGCGGACCATCGAGGACTTCGCCCACTGCGCCGCCCTCGCCCGGTCCGCGGGCTACGACGGCGTGGAGATCATGGGCTCCGAGGGCTACCTGATCAACGAGTTCATCGCCTCCGCCACCAACCACCGCACCGACCGCTGGGGCGGCTCGTACACCAACCGCATGCGCTTCCCCGTCGAGATCGTGCGCCGGGTCCGTGAGCGCGTCGGCGAGGACTTCATCATCGTCTACCGGCTGTCCATGCTCGACCTGGTGCCCGGCGGTTCCACCTTCCCCGAGGTCGTCGAACTCGCCCGTGCCGTCGAGGCCGCGGGCGCCACCATCATCAACACCGGCATCGGCTGGCACGAGGCGCGCATCCCCACCATCGCCACCTCCGTGCCCCGAGGCGCCTACACCTGGGTCACCCGCAGGCTGATGGGGTCCGTCTCCGTCCCGCTGGTCACCTGCAACCGCATCAACAACCCCGAGCTGGCCGAGCGGATCCTCGCCGACGGCGACGCCGACATGGTCTCCCTGGCCCGCCCCATGCTCGCCGACGCCGACTTCGTCGCCAAGGCCGCCGCCGGAACGCCCGAGGCGATCAACACCTGCATCGGCTGCAACCAGGCCTGCCTCGACCACACCTTCAGCCTCAAGATCACTTCCTGTCTGGTCAACCCGCGGGCCTGCCACGAGACCGAGCTCGTCCTGGAGCCCACCCGCCGGGTCAAGGACATCGCGGTGGTCGGCGCCGGACCGGCCGGTCTCGCCTTCGCCGTCTCCGCGGCCGAGCGCGGCCACACCGTCACCCTGTACGACGCCGCCCCCGAGATCGGCGGGCAGCTCAACACCGCCCGCCGCGTCCCCGGCAAGCAGGAGTTCGACGAGACCCTGCGCTACTACAGCCACCGGCTCGAGGCCCTCGGCGTCGAGCGGCGTCTGGGCGCCGAGGTCACCGCCGGGCGGCTCGCGGACGCCGGCCACGACGAGATCGTCCTGGCCACCGGCGTCACCCCCCGCGTCCCCGAGATCCCCGGCATCGACCACCCGAGTGTGATGGGCTACCTCGATGTCCTCCACGGCCGCAGGCCCGTCGGCCGGAGCGTCGCGATCCTGGGCGCGGGCGGCATCGGCTTCGATGTCGCCGCCTACCTCACCCACCCGGGGACGGACGGCGGGCCCGGCGGACCGGAGACGACCGAGGCGTTCCTCGCCCGCTGGGGCGTCGATGCCGAGTACCGCTCCCCCGGCGGTCTGACCGAGCCCGCCCACCCCGCCGGCGGGCGCACCGTCCACCTGCTCCAGCGTAAGACGAGCAAGGTCGGCGCGGGCCTGGGCAGGACCACCGGCTGGATCCACCGCACCGAGCTCAGGGAACGCGGCGTCACCATGCTCCCCGGCGTCACCTACGAGCGCATCGACGACGAGGGCCTGCACCTCACCGTCGACGGACAGCCCGGGGTGCTGCCGGTGGACACCGTGGTGCTGTGCACCGGGCAGGAGCCCCGGCGCGACCTGTACGACGAGCTGGCCGGGCGCGGCGTCAAGGCCCATCTCATCGGCGGCGCCGACATCGCCGCCGAGCTCGACGCCAAGCGCGCGATCGACCAGGGCACGCGCCTGGCGGCCGCCCTGTAGCACGACGGACGGCCGACGGACGGCCCGTCCCGCCGCCCTCCCTCGCACCGGCCCGTCCCGGGTTCCTCCCGCGCGGGGACGGCGGATGCGCCATCGTGGGCGGCGGCGCCCTCCGCGCCGCACCTGCCCAAGGAGAAGAGGCCGTGATGAGGACCGTCGCCCGGATCTGGCACCGCATCGGTGGTCCGCTGCAGTGGCGCCTGCTGTGGCTGGCCAACCCGAAGTTCATGGTGGGCGTCACCGGCGTCGTACGCGACGCGGACGGCAACGTGCTCCTGCTGCGGCACCGCATGTGGCGGGAGGACCGTCCGTGGGGCCTGCCGACGGGCTACGCGAAGAAGGGCGAGACCTTCCAGGAGACGGTCGTCCGCGAGGTGCGCGAGGAGACCGGACTGGACGTGCGCGTCGGCGAACTCGTCCGTCTCACCAGCGGGTACCGGCTGCGGGCGGAGGTCGCCTACGAGGCCCGGCTCGCCGGCGGCGCCCTCGAGGTCGATCCTTTCGAGGTCCTGGAGGCGAGGTGGTTCGCGCCCGGAGAGCTGCCCGAGGGCCTGCAGGAGTCCCACCGGTCACTGATCAGAAGCCGGTCCGGCTGATCCGGCCGTCCCGCACCGCGTCCCGCATCCCGGACCCGCCTGCGGTCCGGGGCCGGGGTGCGGGAAAGGCCGCGCCGGTCCACGATGGAAGGCGTGACCGACGAGAAGCCGTCGCAGCCCCCGATCATCGTCTGGGGCGTGACACACGGGGACCGGCCGTTCCGCACGGTCCAGCTCGGTGACGGGACGGTCGGTCTCGCCCACGACATCACCGACGTGGTCCGGCTGGCGTACGCCGCGGGGCTGAGTCCGGTGGACCTGGACGACCCGGCCACCGTGCGATGGGTGGGCGGGGACAAGTACACCTGGACCTGAGCCGCCGCCCCGCTCCGGGAGCCCTGCGCCGCCTCACGCGCCGTGGCCTCACACGTCGTGCCCCCGGGCGGCGAGCCACCGGTGGACCGCGGCCTTGTCGGCCACGCTGACGTGCGCGGGCCCCGGCCTGGAAGGCCCCTCGTCCTGGTTGAACCCGGTGTCGGTGACCCGGGCCGTAACCCAGTCGGCCAACTCCCTGGCGGCGTCGGAGGACAGGCGGTCCTGGTCCCACTCCTGCCGGGCCCGCCCGGCCCTCTCCGCGTCATGGCCGGCGGACTCCTCCAGCCAGACCGGTACCAGACGCCGGACCGTCTGCTCGTCCGCCGGGTCGCCGGCGAGGGGTGTGCTCGGTGAGTCGTTCATGTTCCGACGTGTGACCGGCCGGGCCGGATGCCATGCCCGATTCGCCCGTCCATGCCCCGGCAGGGTCAGCGCGGGGACCGGCGGAGAGTCAGCGGGGAAGGGTGCCGACGCCGCCCGGGTCCGTCTGCGGCGCCCGCCACCGCACGGTCCGCGCCGCCGGCCGCCTCCGGCCGGCGAAGCGGCCCAGCAGTCACACGGCGCCGTTCAGTCCCCAGGTGAGCAGGGCAAGGGCGGCGATGGGCGCGACCACCAGGCCGAGGATGAGAACGACGGTTTCCGTCACGGTGCCTCCTGGAACAACCCAACCGGGCTGTCATCGACCGGTGCCCCGTGCGGAGAAGGACACTCCTGCCTGCTCGCGGCCGCCTCGGCCGGGCCTCGAGACGCGGGCGCCCGGACGGAGGCGTCATCCCGGCTGGTCGCTGTCCTTCAGGGAGCCCCAGCCGTGCCAGCGGTCGATCTCGATCCAGGCGCTGACGCGGCGGCGGTCCCGCCGCGGATACGGTTCGCCCAGATAGTGGCGGGCCAGCCGGTCGATGTCGGCGAGTTCCGGATCGTCGTGGATCTCGGTGACACGGCCGATGAGGCTGACGTGTGTGTACCAGTTGCCCTCATCGAGCACGGTGAGGGTGACACGGGGATCGTTGCGCACGTGCTGCAGCCGTTTGCGGGCCTCGTCCATGTTGACCAGCACACGACCCCCGTCCCACAGGTACCAGGTGGCGGTGGACACCGGCTGGCCGTCCGACCGCAGGGTGGTGATGACGGCCGGATTGGCCTTCTCCAGCATGGTCACGGCCTCTTCGGGAAGCGGTGGCTTCGACATGGGTGGCACTCCTCGGCACATCGCTGCAGGTCGTCTCACACCGTCCGACCGGCATGGTCCCGCCAGCATCACACACCGCCGGCGCCGATCGCGGGAGCACACCCGAGACGGTGTGGGCCGAACAGGTGCCGCACTCCGGCCGGGGCGGACCCGGGCCGGGGGAGGCCGACGAGCAGGCGCTGCTGGCCGTGTTCGACGAATTCGGCTGAGGCCGCCGGGGCGGCCCGATGCCCTCCGGACAGGCGGCCACCGGGGCGTGGAGGGCGCGAGCCAGACCGTCAGCGTCGGCCTGCCGGTCCTCACCTCGCTGGCGCTGTACCTCGCCGTCGGGCTGGTGCGGGCCGAGGTGGAGCGGAGGTTCGTCGACCACCCGCCCTCCTCCGACGGCGACACCGTGTCCGGCACGGTCGGCACCCGCTGGGCGGGACTCCCTCTGTCACCCGCACGGAGCTATGGTAATTATCAGGCAAATCGGACAGAGGAAACAGCCCAACCCATGGACAGTAGGTGTCTGCGATGCTCCAGGGACTCGCGACGGCGGGGATCGTTCTGCTCTGCGTCTGCGCCGTCTACGTCGCACTGGCGGCCCGCGTGGTCAAACAGTACGAACGCGGGGTGGTCTTCCGGCTCGGGCGGGTCATGAAGGACGTACGTCCGCCGGGCTTCACCGTGATCGTTCCGTTCGTCGACCGGATGCGCAAGGTCAACCTGCAGATCGTGACCTTGCCGGTGCCCGCGCAGGAGGGCATCAGCAGGGACAACGTGACCGTCCGGGTCGACGCGGTCGTGTACTTCAAGGTGGTCGACCCCGTCGACGCGGTCGTACGGGTGGAGGACTACCGCTTCGCGGTCTCCCAGATGGCGCAGACCTCGCTGCGCTCCATCATCGGCAAGAGCGATCTGGACGACCTGCTGTCCAACCGGGAGAAACTCAACCAGGGCCTGGAGCTGATGATCGACAGCCCTGCCGTGGGCTGGGGCGTCCACGTCGACCGGGTGGAGATCAAGGATGTCTCCCTGCCGGAGACGATGAAGCGGTCGATGGCCCGCCAGGCCGAGGCCGCCCGCGACCGGCGGGCCCGCGTCATCAACGCCGACGCGGAGTTCGAGGCGTCGAAGAAGCTGGCGGAGGCCGCGCAGCAGATGGCCGACACGCCCTCCGCGCTGCAGCTGCGGCTTCTGCAGACGGTGGTGGCGGTCGCCGCCGAGAAGAACTCCACTCTGGTCCTGCCCTTCCCCGTCGAACTGCTGCGGTTCCTGGAGAAGGCACAGCAGGGCCCGCAGCCGGGTGTGGCACCCTCCGCCCAGACCGCGGTCCCGCCCCCGCAGGCCCCGTACGCGGCGGCTTCCTCCGCCCGGACGCCGGCGGCGGATCCGGGAAGCGACGGGCAGAGGACCGGGAAGGAGTGAGGCGCGCCCCCGGCGCCCCGCGGCCGCGCCGGGGGCCGCCGGCGCCGTCAGGGGTCGAGGGCGCGCAGGCGGGTGGCCTCCGCGCGGATCTCCGGCAGCCGGTCGTGCAGCGCCTGGCCGGGACAGTCGGTCTGGTGGCTGTCCCGGTGGCCCGCGATGACGTCGAACACCGCCGCCTCGCCCTTGTCGTAGCGGCTCTCGTCATTCGTCGAGACCAGCCGCACCCTGCCTTCCGGATCGGCACCGGGCCGCAGCTTCCATGCCGCGACCTCGGCGATCGCGTCGATCACCGCGCGCGGCACCTCCTGCCCCGCCCCGAAGGTGCCCAGCGCCGCCACACCGACGCTGTTGCGGTTGAAGCCCTTGGTGTGCGCGCCGTACACCGGACGTCCGATGCCGCCGCCCCGCCCCTCGTAGATGGTCCCGCACTTGTCCACGACGAAGTTGTATCCGATGTCGTCCCACCCCTGGCCCTCGACGTGGTCCGTCTCCAGGGCCCGCAGCAGCTCCGGGACCTCCGAGCAGTCGTAGCCGTTGGGGTGGCCGGTGTGGTGGACGAAGACGGCGCTCACCGGGCCCGTGTAGCTGGCCTCCTCCCTGACCATGCTCTCGTCGGCGCGCCAGGCCTTCCGGCTGACGACCGCGGGCCGTGGCGCGGTGTAGGCGGTGGCGGGACCGGTGGTCTCCGGTCCCGGGGGTTCGAGGAGGTGGGCGGGAACGTCCCGCGCCGCCAGCAGCGCCAGCGGCAGAAGGGCGGCGCCCAGCACAAGTCGTGGGTACCACATGCGCCTACCCTGCCCCCGCTCGCCGCGGATCTCGCGGCCAACGGGGCCGGTCGAGTGACGGCGGGTGGCCGGCCGGGAGGGTGTTCGCACAGCTCACAGGGCCTGTGAGGGGGTGCACCGGAGGGCGGCCACCGCCCGACGGCGGCAAGTGTTCCCCGGTCGGCGGGAAGCCGTTTCCTCGCGGTCCTCGCGCAAGGCGGTGAGGATGCCGGCCGCCTCCTGCGGGCCCGGCTCGGCTCGACGGCGGACCGCCGCGCCCAGGCGTGCCACGGCGTCCTCCGGCCGTTCCAGCCCGCTGCCCGCCGGACAACAGCATGTTTCCGCCATTTGCCAGTGGTTAGGCGATATGCAGCAAGACGGTACGACACCACCGCGAGGAGGCCGTTATGGGCAAGCTGGGCGATATGGCGAACAAGGCCAAGAAGATGGCCAAGCGCCACCCCGACCAGGCGGACAAGGGCGTCGGCCGCGCCGAGCAGACGATCGACGAGCGCACCGGCAACAAGTACGACACCCAGACCGACAAGGCCGCCGACTCAGTACGCCGTTCCTACGGCGACGAGGAGGACCGGCCGCGATAGGGCGGGCCGGAACGGGGCAGCACACGGAACAGCGGGGCCGCCGGTGCGCGGAGCACCGG
>NZ_JAJFAU010000001.1:8810-17786 GCF_022614595.1 Streptomyces sp. CNQ085 | reverse complement strand
CCCCCCCCCCCCCCCCCCCCCCCCCCCCCCCCCCCCCCCCGCCCGCGTCACCGTGCCGGTGCCGCACGAGAGGACGGCGTTTCCCTTCCGGGTCCAGAGGTGGGGACTGCCCGCGGGGGGATACCCGGTCGGCATGAACGGTCACCACACCGCCGAACACCGTCCGCCGGCTCTGGTCGGCGGCCGCCCACCGCAGGACGGCCGAACCCGGATCCGGCGGTCCGGGGAATCCCCCTGAGGGGCGGCCCGCCGCGCCGCCCCTCAGTCCCCGGTGACGTCCCGGCGCTCGAAGGCCGCGACGCCCGCCAGTGCGGCCAGCAGCCCCAGACCGGTCATGACCGCCGCGGGCAGCGGCTCGAACGGCTCGACGGGCACGGTGGCCAGGGTGGTGGAACGGCGACAGGTCCAGCACCCCCTGCGGCCAGTCCAGCGCCGTCCCGATCGTCTCCACCAGGTAGGCGACGACCGCGACGACCACCGGCAGACCGACGGTGAGCCGGGGCGCGGTGCCGTACACCAGTACGGCCAGGCCAGTCAGGAGCATCACCACGGGCAGGGTGTTCAGCACCGATCCGAACGCGCCGGCCGCCTCCATCCCTGCCCCTCCGGCCACCGAGCCGGCCCACACGGCCAGGGCCGCGAGGGCCGCGAGCAGCAAGGAGGCGGCCAGGGTCGGCAGGATGTGGCCGCCCAGCCAGCGGCGCCGGGAGACCGGCCTGGTGAGGGTGGTCTCCAGCCGCCCGGCGGCCTCCTCGGCGCGCGCCGCGCCGATCCACCAGCAGGCGTGGAGGCAGAGCAGCAGGCCGAACAGCGGACCCATGGTGCCCAGGTAGCCCTCGGTGACCCGCTCCAGGTCCCATCCGAGCCGCCGGAGCATCTCCCGGTAGGACGCCTGCTCGGCCACGAAGTCGGTGACCGCCTTGGCCACCGATCCGGTCACCAGGGCGTAGAGGGTGATGCCCGTCAGCCAGCCGGCCAGCATGCCCTGTGTACCGCGCCAGGCGAACCCGTCGGGCCGCCCAGCAGCCCGAGCCGGGCGCGGCGGCGCCCGACAGCGTCAGCGCCGTCGTGATCGCGGCGCCGATCACGGTGATCGCGGCCAGGATCCAGCCGGCGTCCCGGGCGGCGAAACCGCCGGGGGTGTCGACGGCGTGCGGGATGCCCTGGAGCATCCGCACGGCCGGGTTGTCCCGGAAGGCGTTGTCGGCGCCGCCGGACAGGTTCGCCAGATGGGTGAGGATCTCCATGCCGGTCAGTCGCGGCCACAGGGAGACATCGCCCGAGACGTAGGAGAGGTGCCGGTGGGCGCGCTCGACGTCCTCGACCGGTACGCCCACGATCCACGCCGTCCCGGCGGTCGGGCGGACGAGGTGGAGCAGCAGGCGGATCGTGGTGGACTCGCCCGCCCCGTTGGGGCCCAGGAAGCCGAAGATCTCACCCTGTCCCACCCGGAGGTCCAGGTCCTCCAGAGCGGTCAACGTGCCGAAGCGCTTCGTCAGCCCCTCGGTGTGTATGGCCCGAACGCGCATGCCGCACCTCCGAGGTCCGCGAGGACGTCTCCCACGCTACAGACCTCCGCCGCCGGAGGCAGGCGCGGAGGGCTCCCGCGGCCCCGCGACGGTGGTGACCACCCGCACCAGGGCGGGGGTGCGGGGCGCGGAGCCGAACCCGAACCGCACCGGCGGGTCGACCGGCGCGAGCGGCCCCAGGTCCCGGCCCTCCCAGGATGCCTCGACCGAGGTGATCCCGCGCAGGTCCCGTACGCCGTACCACTCCCGGTATCCACCTCCCGCGGTGCCCCGGGTCCGCACTCCGGGCATCAGCCGGGCGGGGAGGTCGGTGAGCGCGACCCAGGCGGGCCGGGCGGCCAGCGGGGCGGGCACGCACCGCAGCAGCGTCCCGAGCCCGCCCCGGCGGCCGGTGGTGAGGCGCGTCCGCAGCGGCCCGGCCGTGACGTGCCAGTGCCGTCCGGCCGCGTCCACCACCACCGGGACGACCAGCACCCGGTCGAAGCGGTAGACCGCGGAGACGAAGTCCGCGACCCGCCGGGACGGGGCCAGCAGCAGCCGCTGCCCGTCGGCCCGCTCCAGCATCACGTCGCTGAACGGGCCGAACGGCGACCGGGACCAGTGTCCCAGGACGATCCGTATCCCGGAGGACGTTCCCACACCGGCGATCCACCCGTGGAACCGCTGGGCGTTCCTCACCATGGGCACACCTTCCGGCGAAGGAGGGCGTTCCTGCCGGAGCGCCCCGTGGTCCCCAGGATGCCCGGACGGGCGCACCCGCGCCCGTGCGCCGCCCGGCGCCTCGGCCGGGTTGCCTGCGCGTGCTCGTCGGTCAGGCTCCCGGCCTGGACACGGTGGTCACCGCCGTCGGCTCCGGAGGGGCCATGGCGGGACTCGTCGGCCAACTGGGCGCGCGCCGGGTCCTGGGCGTCCATGCCGGGGCCGTGTCCGCCCCCGCCGTCACCGTCTCCCGCCTGACCGGCAGGTACTGCCTGCCGGAGTCACTGCGGCTGCGCACGGACCAGGTGGGGGCCGGCTACGGCGCGCTGACGGAACCGGCCGGGTCCGCGCTCCTGTTCGCCGCGCGCACCGAGGGGCTCATGCTCGACCCCGTCCACACCGGCCGGGCCCCGGCCGGTCTGGCAGCGGCCAGGGCCGACGGCACGGTCCGCCCCGGGCAGCGCCCGGTACCGCTGCGCTCCGGTGGACTGCCCGGGTTCTTCGGTCACGCGCCGGCGCCGGCCGTCGCCGAGTCAGGGCTGACCGCCGAGGGCCGAGCCGCCTTCCGGCCCTCTCGGGACGGTACCCCGCCCGCGGCCTGGCCGAATTCGATCAACACGCCTGCCGCCATGGCGGGGTCGAGCGCGTAGTTTGACGGGAGCAATCGCGCAGGACCTCACAGAGGACTCTCATGGCAAAAGGAACGACCACGTCCGAGCAGGTGTCGGCCCGGATCGACACCACCGTCCCGCACTCGGCCCGGATGTGGGACTACTGGCTGGGCGGCAAGAACTACTACGAGGTGGACAAGGCAGCAGGCGACCAGGTCCGCAGTATCCACCCCGGCATCCTGGACTACGCCCGGGCGGACCGGGCGTTCCTGGGCCGCGCGGTGACCCACCTGGCCGGCGAGGCCGGCGTCCGGCAGTTCCTGGACATCGGCACCGGGCTGCCGACCAGCGAGAACACCCATGAAGTCGCCCAGCGCACCGCGCCCGACGCCCGGATCGTCTACACCGACAACGACCCCATCGTGCTGGCGCACGCAAGGGCCCTGCTGACCTCCACTCCCGAGGGCGTCACCGACTACCTCGACGCCGATCTGCACGCCCCCGAGGCCATCCTGCGGGACGCGGCCCGGACTCTGGACTTCACCGAGCCGGTCGCGGTCATGCTGCTGGGCATCGTGATGTTCATCGAGGACACCGACCGGGCCCGTGCGATCGTGAAGCGGCTCATGGACGCGGTCCCCTCCGGCAGCTACCTGGTGCTGTCGCACACCATCACCGCTCCGGGGCTGGACGACGTGGACGCGGCGGTCGAGTACTGGAACAGCGTCGGCACGCCGAAACTCCACCAGCGCACGCCCGAGGAGATCGCATGGTTCTTCGACGGGCTGGAGGTGCTGGAGCCGGGTGTGGTGTCGTGCTCGCGCTGGCGGCCGGAGTCCTCTCCCGCGGGTGAGCTCCCCGAAGAGGTGGCCTTCTACTGCGGCGTGGCCCGCAAGCCCTGACGGGCGCCCGGCACTGCCTTCACCGAGCCGTCGTCAGGCACCGGCCGGCGACGGCTCGGTGAGGACGCCGAAGGGGCGGCGGCGCCGGGCGGACGGCGCTTGCCGGACGCGCGGCCGCGCGGGGCGGGGCCCGGGGGGTGGAGCTTGTGGACACGGAACGGGCGGGAAGGTGACTTTTCGTTCTTCGCGTTTCGGTGTCCGGTTCCCGGGTGACGAGTGTGCCGTTGCCCGTCTGCCCTACACGGAGGAGTCAACATGGAACAGCAGCACCCCGTTCCCGGCCGCCCCGGTTCCGAGCCGCCCCCGCTCGAGGAGCTGACCGAGCCCCGGGGGCCGCTGCCTCCCAAGCCCGACCAGAGCGGCCCCGCCACCGTCAGCCCCACCGGGCAGCCCACCGGTGCGGACCGGGCGGTGATGGCGCAGGGCGGGGAGTACCTCACCACCGCGCAGGGGCACCGGCTGCCGGACACCGACCATTCCCTGAAGGCGGGTGCCCGCGGGCCGGTGCTGCTGCGGGACCACCATCTGCGGGAGAAGGTCACCCACTTCGACCACGAACGCATCCCCGAACGCGTGGTGCACGCGCGAGGCGCCGCCGCCCACGGCGTGTTCCGGGGGTACGGCACGGCGGCGAGCGTGACCATGGCCGCCTTCCTGGGCAAGAACGTCGAGACCCCGGTCTTCGTCCGCTTCTCCACTGTGCTCGGCTCCCGGGGGTCCGCGGACACCGTCCGGGACACCCGGGGGTTCGCCGTGAAGTTCTACACCGGCGAGGGCGTCCTCGACCTGGTGGGCAACAACATCCCGGTCTTCTTCATCCAGGACGCCATCAAGTTCCCCGACGTCATCCACGCGGGCAAGCCGCACCCGGACCGGGAGATCCCGCAGGCGCAGAGCGCGCACGACACTTTCTGGGACTTCGTCTCCCTGCACACCGAGGCCACCCACCACACGCTGTGGAACATGTCCGACCGGGGCATCCCCCGCTCCTACCGGATGATGGAGGGCTTCGGCATCCACACCTTCCGGCTGGTGAACGCCGACGGCGGGACGACGCTGGCGAAGTTCCACTGGAAGCCGAAGCTCGGCGTGCACTCCCAGGTGTGGGAGGAGGCCCAGATCACGAGCGGCGCCGACCCCGACTTCCACCGGCGCGACCTCGCCGACGCGATCGAGGCGGGCGCCCACCCGCAGTGGGAACTGGGCATTCAGACGTTCCCCGACACGCCCGAGCAGACCTTCGAGGGCATCGACCTGCTGGACCCGACCAAGATCGTCCCCGAGGAGCTGGCCCCGGTGCAGCCGATCGGGCTGCTGACGCTCGACCGCAACCCCAGCAACTTCTTCGCCGAGACCGAGCAGGTCGCCTTCCACCCCGGCCATCTGGTGCCGGGCATCGATGTCACCGACGACCCGCTACTGGCCGGGCGGCTGTTCTCCTACATCGACACCCAGATCACCCGGCTGGGCGGCCCCAACTTCGCCCAGCTGCCGATCAACCGCCCGCACGCGCCGGTCAACGACATGCTGCGGGACGGCATGCACCAGACCGCCGTGCACCGGGGCACGGCCCCCTACCGGCCCAACTCCATGGACGGGGGCTGCCCGTTCACCGCCGGAGCCGACGTGGGCGCGTACGTCGAGGTGCCCGTGGAGGTGCCGGCCGGCCGGAAGGTGCGGGAGGCCCCGGCCTCCTACGCCGACCACTTCAGCCAGCCGCGGCAGTTCTGGCTCAGCCTGTCGCCGGTCGAGCAGGAGCACGTGATCTCCGCCTACACCTTCGAGCTGAGCCGGTGCTACGAGAACGCGATCAAGGAGCGGGTGCTGCGCACGCTCGCCAGCATCGACCCCCGGCTGTGCCGGGAGGTCGCTCAGGGGCTCGGGCTGCCGGTCCCCAGGCCGTCGGAGCCCCTGGCCGACGTGGCGCCCAGTCCGGCGCTCTCCCAGGTGGGGCGCGAGTGGCCCGTCGCCGGGCGGATCGTGGGGATCGTCACCGACGGAGGCGATCTGGAATCCGTGCGCGCGGTCCGGCAGGCGGTGTTCGAACAGGGCATGGTGCCGCTGGTGGTGGCGCCCACCGGTGGCGTGCTGGGCGCGGACACCGGTGACCCCGTCACCGTCCAGCGCACCTTCGCGGCCGCCCGCTCCATCGAGTTCGACACCCTCCTCCTGGCCGGCGCGCCCGCTCCGGCCGCCGACGCGCACGGGGCCCGGGACGCCAAGGCCGGCAGCGGCGACCGGAGCGGGGACGCCGGCTCGGCGGTCGACCCCCGGGTGGTGCTGCTGGTCGGCGAGGCGTACCGGCACTCCAAGGCCCTCGGTGGCTGGGCAGGCGCCGAGCGGGTCTGGGAGGCGGCGGGCATCGCCTCCGACGCGCCCGGTGTGGTCGGCGGAGACGACGGCCGGGACGTCCTGCCCGAGGTCGTCCGGCTGCTGGCCCGCCACCGGGTCTGGGAGCGCTTCCCCGCGGCCCTCTGACGTTCCTTCTTTCCGCGTGAGGGTCCGGCCGGGAGGCCGGGCCCCACACGCACCGGGGCCCGGCCTCCCGGGCGTGAACGTCCACGACAGCCAGGCGCTCCCGCCGCTGGTGGCGGGCATCCCCGCCGTCCGCTCCCGGCGCGGCCCGCGCAGACGCCGCCCCGGCGGGCTCCGCGCCGACAAGGCCTACCACTTTCCGCCGAGAAGCCGGCGTGGCTGCGCGAGCGGGGCACCGTCCCGCGCATCGGCCGGTCCGGGCCCGGACCGGACACCGTCCGGTCCCGTGGCCGGAACCGGTCCGCGCCACTACCCCGCGCCCTTCGAGGGCCGGGCGCGTACGTGCATCCGTTCGCCCTGCGGCCCGAAGATGCTGATGAACTCGACCGGCCACTCCCCCGCGTTCGCCAGGCCGTGGGGGGTGCGGGTGTCGAACTCGGCAGCCTCCCCCGCACCCAGGACGAGGTCCTGCTCGCCCAGAGCCAGCCGCAGCCGTCCGGACAGGACGTAGAGCCACTCGTAGCCCTCGTGTGTCTGCTGCTCGGGCCGCCTGCCCCTGCCGTATCCGGCGGGCATGATCTGCTTGTAGGCGTGCAGGCCACCCAGGCTGCGGGTCAGCGGCACGAAGGTCTGCCCGTACCGGTTGAAGGGGCGGGCGTGAACGCGGGGGTCGCCGGTGACGGGCGCGCCGACGAGTTCGTCCAGGGGGACGCTGTAGGCCCTGGCCAGAGGGAGCAGCAACTCCAGGGTCGGTCTGCGCCGCCCCGACTCCAGTCGCGAGAGGGTGCTGAGCGATATCCCGGTCGTCTCGCTCATCCGGGAGAGCGTGGCGCCGCGCGCCTGACGCAGGGCCCGCAGCCGGGGTCCCACACCGGTGAGGACGTTCTCGAAGTCGTCGTCGGTCATCCGTCCATTTGCCGATCCGGCAAAGATGTTTGTCAAGCGGACGAGTGTGGGCGGAGTCTTGCCGCATGACAGAGGGAGCGACATGAACGGACATGGACATGGCGAACGATCCGCGGACTCATTCCCCCAGGGAGCCGAGCGACTCCACGACGTGGTGGTCGTCGGAGGTGGCGCCGCCGGGCTGAGCGGGGCACTGACCCTGGCCCGGGCGCGCCGCTCGGTCCTGGTGGTCGACTCCGGGCGGCCGCGCAACGCCCCGGCCGCCGGTGTCCACGGCTACCTGGGGCTCGACGGCACGCCGCCCCTGGAGCTGACGGCAGCCGGGCGCGCCGAGGTGCTCCGCCACGGGGGCGAGATCACCCAGGGCACCGTCACGGCCGCCGAGCGGCTGACCGCCGGGGGCTTCCGCCTGTTCCTGGACGACGGCACCGCCGTGACGGCGGGCCGGCTGCTGGTGGCCACGGGCCTGGCCGACGAACTGCCGGAGGTGCCGGGGCTGGCGCGGTTGTGGGGGCGCGACGTCCTGCACTGCCCGTACTGCCACGGCTGGGAGGTGCGCGACCGGGCGATCGGCGTGCTGTCCACCGGGCCGGCGGCCGTCCGGCAGGCGCTGCTGTGGCGGCAGTGGAGCGCGGATGTGACCCTGTTCCGGCACACCGGACCCGAGCCCGGCGACCGGGAGTACGAGCGGCTCGCCGCCCGCGGCGTCGCCGTAGTCGACGGCGAGGTGACCGGCCTGGAGGTGAGCGGCGGCCGTCTCGCCGGGGTACGTCTGGCGGGCGGGCGGACCGTGCCGTGCCGTGCGCTGGTGGTCGCCCCCCGGTTCGCCGCCCGCGCGGACTTCCTGGCGGGTCTGGGGCTGGAGACGGCCGAGCAGGTGAGGGGCGGCCACGTCGTCGGCGAGCACATACCCGCCGACGCCACCGGTGCCACCGCCGTGCCCGGGGTGTGGGTGGCCGGAAACGCCTCGGACCTGACGGAGAAGGTCGTCGGCGCCGCCGCCGCGGGCGTGACCGCGGCCGCGGCGATCAACGCCGATCTGGTCGAGGAGGAGACCGACCGGGCCGTCGCGGTCCGCGACGGTCTCGGAAGGAAGGCAGTGCGATGAGCGGTCACACGACGAACGGCGACGGTACGGACGGCGCCTCGGCTGAGGAGTTCTGGGACGAGCTCTACGGTGCGGACGAGCGGATCTGGAGCGGTGAGCCCAACGCCGCCCTCGTCCGCGAGACGGCGGATCTGGTCCCGGGCGGCGCCCTGGACCTGGGCTGCGGCGAGGGGGGCGACGCGATCTGGCTCGCCCGGCGGGGCTGGCGCGTCACCGCGGTCGACATCTCGCGGATCGCCCTGGACCGCGGAGCCGAGCAGGCCCGGCGGGCGGGCGTCGCCGACCGGATCGACTGGTTGCGGCACGATCTGGCCGAGTCCTTCCCCGAGGGCTCCTTCGACCTGGTCTCCGTCCACTTCCTGCACGCTCCCTCCCCCATCGAGCTGCCCAGGCAGCGGATCCTGCGCGACGCCGCGGCGGCCGTGTCCCCCGGCGGTGTCCTGCTGGTCGTCGGGCACGCCGACCCTCCCCCGGGGGCGGCCGGCCACGGCCACGGCGACCATCCGCCCCTGCCCACGTCGGCCGAGGTCCTCGCCTCGCTCGGTCTCCCGGAGGAGGGGTGGGAGCCGCTGGTGAGCGGGGAGCGGCGGCGCGAGGCGACCGGGCCCGACGGACAGTGGGCCGTCTTCGAGGACGCCGTGCTCAAACTGCGGCGGCTGACCGGCTGAAACCTCCGGCCCGGCCCCGGAGACACCGGCTCCGGAGACAGGAGCGGGGGGGGGGGGGGGGGGGGGGGGGGGGGGGGG
>NZ_JAJFAU010000001.1:0-8800 GCF_022614595.1 Streptomyces sp. CNQ085 | reverse complement strand
CCCCCCCCCCCCCCCCCCCCCCCCCCCCCCCCCCCCCCCCCCCCCCCCCCCCCGCCGGTGCGCGGTGCCGCGCCCCGGTTCCGGCGCGTCAGACGAGCCGGGCCTCCAGGGTGATGTTCTTGACGCCGGCCAGGGCCTGACTGACCGGGCAGTTGGCCTTGGCCTCCTCGGCGGCCTCCTGGAAGTCCTCCTCGGACAGCCCGGGGACGGTGGCGCGGACGGTCAGCTTGATGGCGGTGATGCCCTCGCCCGGCTGGAGGGTGACGTCGGCCCGGGTGTCGAGCTTCTCCACCGTGTGGCCCTTGCGCGCCAGGCCGCCCGAGAAGGCCATCGAGTAGCAGGAGGAGTGGGCCGCCGCGATCAGCTCCTCGGGGCTGGTCTTGCCACCGGGCTCCTCGGCGCGGGAGGGCCAGCTCACCTCGTAGGTGCCGATCCCGGAGGATTCGAGGGCGACGTTGCCCTTGCCCTCGAGGAGATTGCCTTCCCAGTGGGTCCTGGCAGTACGGGTGGTTGCCATGGCTGTCGCTCCTGACGGGTTGTGAGTGACAAGAAAGGTCTGCGGTGATCAGTTTATGCGGCGGGCCCGCTCCGGCACTGCGGACCGGCCCGAAACCGGGCGGCGGATGACCAGCAGAGCACCGCTGGGCGGCGGGATCGGCGAGCGCGGCTGGGCCGCCGCGCCGGGCGCGGGCCGTGACGGACCGCCGCCCGCCGGGACCGTCAACATCCTGGTCTCGGTGCCGGCCGCCCTGCCTGACACCGCCCTGGTCAACGCCGTGGCCACGGCCACCGAGGCCAAGGGCCGGGCGCTGCCGGACGCCGGTTGGACACCTCGGGCACACCGACCGACACGGTGTGCGTCGCCGCCGCGCCGCCTCCGCCGGGCCGTCCGGCTCACAGATCCGCGCAGATCCCGCGCGCCCGCTCCAGGTCCTTCTTCGCCCGTGCGTCGAACCCGAAGGTCGAGAGAACCCGGTGGTGCGACTTTCTGAGCGCCTCCGCGAGCGGCTCGTACCGTTCGTCGCCCGCGGCCGCCGAGGCGGAGAGTGCCTGTGCCGCTCCCCAGCGGTTGAGCGCAGCCTCGCCGGCCGGCCCCTCCTCCGCGTACCGCGACTCGCCGAAACGCTCCAGGACGTCGCACGCCGCCCGCGCGTCGGCCGCCGGGCCGCCTTCGCCACCGCTGCCGCCGGTGAGGGCCCAGGCGGCCCCGAAGCCCACCCCGCCCATCACCAGTCCGGCCGCCAGCGCGGCGAGAAGCGGTCCCGTGCGGCGTCGGGCAGGGATCACCGGAGTTTCGAACGGTCGCTGCATGGAGCCGAAGCGTAGCGGCAGGCCGTCGTGCCGCGAGAGGCCCCTCCCTCCGCGTACCGCCCTGTCCGGCGGGCGGATCGTCGCCCGCCCTGAGGGTCTTTCCGGTGTGTGGTCCTGCGGCTCGGACGCTACCGCGCCTTCCCGGCCGTCTCCCGCACGCGGCGCGCCACGACCAGCCGGCAGCGCGGGCTGCCGTCCGCCCGCCGGCCGAGCTCTTCCAGGGGCAGCGTGCCCACCTCGAACCCCGCGTCGGACAGTTCGCGGCGCACCCGGGGGAGGGGGAAGGTGCGGTAGTACATGACGAACGGAGGGTGCCACAGCGCGTTGCGCACCCGCATCGCCGCGTCGAAGCCCCACAGCATCCAGTAGGCACGCGACCCGATGCGGGGCGGCGCGCCGACGGGGAAGGCGAACAGCCCCCCGGGCCGGAGTGCCGCGTACACCCCCGCGAACAGTCCGGGCCGTTCCCGGGGCAGGAAGTGCCCGAACGCCCCGAAGCTGACGGCCAGGTCGAAGGCTCCGTCGAAGGGCAGCCTCCGTACGTCGGCGCGCACCCGGTCAACCGCCGGTCCACCGGGGGCCCGGGGGTGGGCGGAACGGGCCCGGCCGAGCATGCCGGCGCTGAAGTCGACGCCGACGGCCCGCCGTTCGCACAGCCGCAGCAGGACATCCGTCCCCGCGCCGGTCCCGCAGCACACGTCCAGGCCCGTCCCGAACGGCCCCAGCGGTTCGAGCGCGCGTGTAGTGGCTCCCAGCAGGCGGTCCGAGGTTCTGAACGGCGTGCGGTCGAACTTCGGTGCGAGCAGGTCGTAGCCGCGCTCGACGGACGACAGCGCCTGCACGGCGAGCTCGGGGAGGGTGGGGCCCTGGGCGGTGAACATGGCGCCCACCGTAGCGAGCGGACGGACCGGCTCCGGCCGGCGGCGTCTCACACCTCGAAGACGACGCGGGCCCTGACGTGGCCTCCGAGGATCTTCTCGACGCAGTCGTTGACGGCCTCCAGCGGACGGGTCTCGTGGATCACCTACGTGCGTCCGGCCGCGCGGAGGGCGAAGACCTCCGCCAGGTCCTGCCGGGTGCCGACGATCGAGTCGATGGCAGGGATGCCGTTCAGCACGGTGTCGAGGACCGGGACGCGCAGGGCGCCGCCCGCCGGGAGCGAGACGAGCACCGGCTTCCCGCCGCGTCGCAGGCCGCGGGGCCGAACGGCCCTCCCTCCGGTGCCGTACGGACCCGGCCGGAGCGGTCGACGGTAAGGCGGTACCGCGGGAGCGGCGGTACGGGAAGCGGTTTCAGGCGGGGCGCCTGCCGTCCGGCGCGCCCAGGAGCGCGGCCAGGGCGCCGGGCAGGTCGTGCAGCGGGGCCGCTGCACCGGGGATGCACCGGGGCCAGCCCGGCCCGGCGGGATGGACGGGTACGGGCGCGGGGACCGCCTCCAGCGCGGTCCGCAGCCAGGAGAGGTCGGCCGTTCGGTGGGAGCGGGCCCACAGCACCACGGCACCGGGGCGGACGCGGACGAGGGCGTCGGTCAGGGCGGGGGCGGGCAGGTCCCCGGTCTGAAGGGCGGTACGGCCCTCCTCGGCCAGGGCGGCGGCCAGGGCCGTCAGCGGCAGCATGTGGTGCTCGGCCGGCGCGGCGGCCAGGAGTACGGGGGCTCGGGTGCCGGAATTCCGGCCGCCGGGGACGGGCGGGAGCGCGGCGGCACGATCCTGGGCGTGGCGGCGCAGGGAACTCTCGACGATGCCGCTGGTGACATGTTCCACCTCGACACCGCGCCCGGTCTCCTCCCAGTGCTCCCCGATCGCGGCCAGGGCTGGCGCGAGGACGGTCGCCCAGGCTTCGGCGGCTCCGAGCCGGGCCAGCGCGGCCGACACCGCCGTCTGGACGGCGACGGCGTCCAGCGCGTGCATCGCCTCGGTCAGCTCCGCAGTGCCCGCCCGCACGTCCGGCAGTCCCACCGTGCCCACCGCGCCCACCGCGCGGGCCGCGTCGGCGGCGGGCACGCCCCGGCGAATGAGCGTACGCATGTGCTCCAGCCGCTCCAGGTCACCCGCCGAGTAGCGGCGGTGTCCGCCGGGGGACCGCCCGGAGGAGACGAGGCCGTAGCGGCGCTCCCAGGCGCGGAGCGCGGCGGTGCTCATCCCCAGACGCTCGGCCACCGCGCCCACCGGCAGCAGGACCTCCTCCGCCTCCTGTCCGGGGACCGGGCTCGCGGCGGCGCGGGAAGGGCGGGAGGAGGACATGGCGCCATCGTCCGCCCGCGGCGGGGCGGGCGCAAGCACCGGATGTACAAGTTCCGCATAACTTTGTTTGACCTGGCCGGACACGGGCACCCGCGAAGCGACCGGGCCGCCCCAACGGCCTGGCGTGTCCTGGAGGGGGCTGCCGCACGTGCACCGGCACCGCGTCCCTCCCTCGCCCGTCCGCGCCGCGCGGTGCCTCCGCTTCACCCATCCAGAGCGCCCGAACTGAGAATATTGCCCTCAATATACGGGTGTGAAATCTTCTGTCCGTACGTGCGCCGGGCGTCTCGGCCCCGCGCCGGGAAGGAGCCGCGATGCGGCACCAGGCCACCGACCTGGCCCTCGCCCCTGCCAGCCCCGCACCCGCACGTCCCGAGCAGGCCGCCCCGGAGGGGGAGCGGACCGGCCGGACCGCACCCCGGTCGCCGCAGCACCCGGACGAGGCCCGCGTGGAACGCCCCGGGAGCCGCCGTACGGATCGCGCCCCCCTCCCCCACGGCCCCGACCGCGACATCGCGGCCGCCGTGGAGACCGTGCTCACCGAGCATCTGACGCTGCGCCGGGCCGACGCGCACCGGATCAGCGACCGGTTCACCGCCGACATCGCCGACTGCCTGATCGATCTGGTGCGGCGCGGCGGCAAACGGCTGCGCCCGGCCTTCCTGTGGTGGGGCTGGCGGGCGGGCGGCGGCACGCCGGAGCACCCCGACGTGGAGGCGGTGCTGCACGCGGCCGCCGCGCTGGAGCTGATCCAGGCCTGCGCGCTGGTGCACGACGACCTGATGGACGACTCGCCGCTGCGGCGCGGCGCGCCCGCCGCCCATGTGGTCCTCGCCCGCCGGCACCGCGCCCGGGGCCTGCGCGGGGACGCGGATGCGTTCGGGTCTTCCGCCGCCCTTCTGACGGGGGATCTGGCCCTGGTGTGGGCCGAGGACCTGTGGGACGCGGCGTCCCCCTGCGAGGAGGCCCGGCGGCGGGCCCGGCCCGTCTGGCGGGCGATGCGCACCGAGATGGTGGCCGGGCAGTACCTGGACCTGTACGGGCAGGCGGCCGGAACGCCCTCCCCCTCCTTCTCCCTGCGTGTCGCCCGTCTCAAGAGCGGGCTGTACACCGTGGAGCGCCCGCTGCACCTGGGGGCGGCACTGGCCGGCGCGGACGCGCACACCACCTCGGCACTGCGGCGGGCCGGCCGGTGCGCCGGGGTGGCGTTCCAGCTGCGCGACGACCTTCTGGGCGTCTTCGGGGACCCGGCCCGCACGGGGAAACCGGCGGGCGACGACGTGCGGCAGGGCAAGCCCACCCATCTGATGGCCCTGGGCCTGCGCCTGGCCCGCGTCCGCGGCCGGGTCGCGGCCCGGGAGCTGCTGGAGCACGCGCTCGGCAACCCGGCGCTGACCGAGGGGGAACTGGAGCGCGTGCGCGCCGTGCTGACCGAGCTGGGAGCCCGTGAGGCCGTGGAACGGCGCGTCGGCGGCCTGGCCGGCGAGGCGCTGGCCGCGATGGAGGAGGCATCTCTCGACGGAGTGCCCGCCCGGGAGCTGTCTGCGCTGCTGTACGCCGTCCTGGGCGAACCGGCCGCCGCCCGCCGCTCCCCGGGCGACGCCCCTCGTGACGCCCCTCGTGACGCCCCTCGTGACGCCCCTCGCGGCACCGCCCTCTCCAGCCACTGACCCCCACCTGCCGAAGGAATCCGGATGAGAAGACTGCACAGGCCGGGCGACCACGTCGTCATCGTCGGGGCGGGGCTGGCCGGGCTGTCCGCCGCACTGCACCTGCTGGGCGCCGGGCGCTCGGTCACCGTCGTCGAGCGGGAGGACGGTCCGGGTGGCCGGGCCGGCCGCGAGGAGTGGGCCGGATACCGAGTCGACACCGGCCCCACCGTGCTGACCATGCCCGATCTGGTCGACGAGGCCATGGCCGCGGTGGGTGCCAGGCTCTCCGACCACGTCGAACTGATCGGACTCCACCCCGCCTACCGCGCCCGTTTCGCCGACGGCGGCTCCCTGGACGTGCACACCGACCCGAACGCCATGGAGGCCGAGATCGCCCGGATGGCCGGGCCCGGAGAGGCCGCCGGGTACCGGCGGCTGCGCGACTGGCTGGAGCGGTTGTACCGGGTGCAGATGCGCTCGTTCATCGACGCCAACTTCGACTCGCCGCTGGGGCTGCTGGGCGCGGACCTGGCCAGGCTGGCCGCGCTGGGCGGGTTCGGCACCTGGCACGGGCGCGTCGCGCGCTTCCTCAAGGACGAGCGGCTGCGCCGCGTGTTCTCCTTCCAGGCGCTGTACGCCGGGGTGCCGCCCACCCGGGCGCTGGCCGCCTACGCCGTCATCGCCTACATGGACACCGTCGCCGGGGTGTGGTTCCCGCGCGGCGGCATGCACGCCGTGCCCCGGGCCATGGCCGACGCCGCGGCCCGTGCCGGGGCCCGCTTCGTCCACGGCGCCGAGGTGACGCAGCTGGAGCGCTCGCCGGGCGGACGCGCCGCGGCGGTGCGCACCGCCGGCGGGGAGCGCATCGCCTGCGACGCGGTGGTGCTCACCTGCGACCTTCCGGTCGCCCACCGTCTGCTGGGCGGCGCGCCGCGCCGCCCGGTGCCGCTGCGGTACGCGCCCTCGGCGGTCGTCCTGCACGCGGGCGGCGACCGCACCTGGCCCGAACTGGCCCACCACACGCTGTCGTTCGGCTCCGCCTGGGAGTCGACGTTCCGGCAGCTCACCCGGTCCGGCGAGCTGATGAGCGATCCTTCGCTGCTGATCACCCGGCCCACCGCAACCGATCCCGCGCTGGCCCCCGAGGGCAGGCATCTGCACTACGTGCTGGCCCCCTGCCCCAATCTGGTCACCGGCCCCCGTGACTGGGACCGTGTCGGCCCCCGCTACCGCGACGGACTGGTCGCCGAGCTGGAGCGCCGCGGGCTGGACGGCTTCGGCGCGGCGATCGAGGCCGAGCATCTGGTCACCCCGGCCGACTGGGCGCGCCGGGGGCACGCGGCGGGCACCCCGTTCTCCGCCGCGCACACCTTCGCCCAGACGGGCCCGTTCCGGCCGCGGAACCTGCCGCGCGGCTGGGAGAACGTGGTCCTGGCCGGCTGCGGCACCACGCCCGGCGTGGGCGTGCCGACGGTGGTGATCTCCGGCAAGCTCGCCGCCGCCCGCATCACCGGCGGCTCCGGCCGCCCGCGCCCGTCCGGGCGTGCGGCGCAGGCGCCCGCCGGTGCCGGCACGGCCGAGGGTGCGGCCGTATGACGGCGCGCGAGCTGGACGCGGCCGGTGTCCACGACCCGGCGCTGCGCGCGGCCTACACACGCTGCCGCGAGCTCAACGCCCGCCACGGCAGGACGTACTTCCTGGCCACCCGACTGCTCACCCCCCGCCAGCGGCCGGCCGTCCACGCCCTGTACGGCTTCGCGCGCTGGGCGGACGACATCGTCGACGACCTCGATCCCGCCCTCGCCCCCGAGCAGCGCGCCCGGGCGCTGGCGGAGCTGGACGAGGAGCTGCTGGGGGCCCTGCGCACCGGGCGCGGCGGGCACCCGGTGATCGCGGCACTGGCCGACACCGCCGCGCGCTACGCCATCGACCCGGCGCACTTCACCGACTTCATGCGCTCGATGGGCATGGACCTGTACGTCACCGAGTACCCCACCCTCGACGACCTGCGGGTGTACATGCACGGTTCGGCGGCCGTGATCGGCCTTCAGGTGCTGCCGGTGCTGGACACGGTCGCGCCGCGCGAGGAGGCCGCCCCGCACGCCGCGGCGCTCGGAGTGGCCTTCCAGCTCACCAATTTCCTGCGGGACGTGGGCGAGGACCTGGAGCGTGGCCGGATCTACCTGCCCCGGGACCGGCTGGCCGCCCACGGCGTCGACCGCGACCTGCTGCTGTGGTGCCGCCGTGCCGGGCGCACCGACGCCCGGGTGCGGGCCGCGCTGCGGGAGCTGTGCGAGACCACCCGGGGGGTCTACCGGGAGGCAGAGCCGGGCATCGCCATGCTGCACCCCGTCTCACGGCCCTGTGTACGCGCCGCGTTCGTGCTCTACCGCGCCATCCTGGACCGGATCGAGGCGGCCGGGTACGCGGTGCTCCACCGGCGGGCCGTGGTACCCCGCCGCCGGCGGGCCGCCGTGGCGCTGGGCGGGCTGGCCGGCGTCACCGCCTCGCGCGCCCGCGGCGCCCTGACCGGTGACCTGCCGCGGGTGCCCGGCCACTCGTGGGACCGCACGGAGGACCGCACGGAGGGGGACCCCGTGGAAAGGGCACCCGTGGAGCCCCCCAAGGAGGCCCCGCCGACCCGCCGGCGGGGCGCGCAGCGAGGAGGAGTGCTGTCTTGACCAAGCGCCGTGTCGGGGGTTCGACCGGTTGGCGCAGCCCCCTGCGTCTGATGTCCGACCCCGGCTGGAGCCGCCAGGAGCCGACGTGGCGGGCGGCCCGGCCACAGATCATCGCCGACGCCCTGAAGCGGGCCTCGGCCCGCCCCTCGGGCAACTGGTACGTGGTGGCCGCCAGTCGTGAGATCCGCCGCGGCCGTCCCTTCGGCAGGACGGTCGCCGGGGTGGAGCTGGTGCTCTGGCGCACGGAGTCCGGGCGCCCGGTGGCCGGTCCGGGCGCCTGCCCGCACCTGGGCGCGCCCCTGTGCGACAGCGTGGTGGAGTCCGGGCGGCTGATCTGCCACTGGCACGGCCTGGACCTGACCGCGCGGGGCATGCCCGGCTGGGAGCCCCATCCCGTGTACGACGACGGTGTGCTGGTGTGGGTGCGGCTGGACGCGGTGGGCGGCGAGGAACCTCTGGAGCGGCCCTGCCTGCCCCGGCGCCCGGATCCGGCCGCCTCGGTGGACGCGGTGACGACCCTGGTGGGCGTCTGCGAGCCGGAGGACGTCATCGCCAACCGGCTCGACCCCTGGCACGGGGCGTGGTTCCACCCGTACGCCTTCACCCGGCTGACGGTGGTGGAGGAGCCCGACCCGGCCGTCAACGGCGACCGCTTCCTGGTGGACGTGGCCTACCGCGTCGGCTCGCGGGCGGGTGTGCCGGTGCGGGCCGCGTTCAGCGCGCCGGAGCCGCGCACGCTGGTGATGCACATCGTCGGCGGCGAGGGCGAGACGTCGGCGGTGGAGACCCACGCCACGCCGCTCACCGCCCCGGGGGACCCGAACCCGCGCACCGCCGTGATCGAGGCCGTCCTGGCCACCTCCGGCCGGCCCGGCTTCGCCGTGGCGCGGGCCGCGGCGCCGCTGCTGCGGCC